>CAYSJO010000952.1:0-1888 GCA_964431285.1 uncultured Planctomycetaceae bacterium | reverse complement strand
AAGTCGCCGCTGATACCGTCGGCCTGAAAGCTGGCTCAAAATTGTACGGCTGGGCGTTCACTCAGGTCGGGGGCACTGTTCACTGGGACACGGCCGGAGTCACCGCGCTGGCACTGTCTGACGAGCAGAAACGATCGCTGTTCGCATGGGAGCAGTTTCGCAAGAAGGTGAAGCAACCAACGCTGCCCGCGGAAATCCAGAAACTGCTCGACGTTGCACGAACCAAACGCACGCAACAGCAGACCGAGAAACTGACACGCTACTACGTGCAGCATGTGCATCCCGATTCACGAACGATGCTGGCGGAACCATTGCAGCAGCAGGCAGATTTGAAGAAGCAACTGGCGGAACTGGAAAAGGCCGTTCCATCGACACTGGTCATGGAAGACCGCAAAGAGCCCCGGCAGGCATTCATTCTTGAACGAGGACAGTACACGGAAAAACGCGACAAAGTGTCGTCGGCTGTTCCAGAATGGCTGGCTCCACCTGTTCCTGGTGCGCCTGCCAATCGTCTCGGTCTGGCTCAGTGGCTCGTGCAGCCCAACCATCCGCTTACGGCACGCGTCACGGTCAATCGACTGTGGCAGCAGTGCTTCGGGACGGGCCTCGTCAAGACATCGGAAGACTTCGGGGTGCAGGGTGAGCAGCCTTCGCACCCGGAGTTGCTGGACTGGCTGGCCGTCGACTTCGTCTCGTCCGGCTGGGACGTGAAACGCTTTGTGAAGCAACTGGCGATGTCGGCCACGTATCAGCAGTCGTCACGAGTGACTCGCGGGAAGTTTGCAGCCGATCCCGAAAACCGACTGCTGGCTCGAGGCCCTCGGTTCCGACTCGACGCGGAAGTCATTCGCGATCAGGCGCTCGCCGTGAGCGGTCTGCTGATTGGCAGGATTGGTGGTAAGAGCGTCAAGCCTTACCAGCCGGCCGGATTGTGGAAGCCCGTCGGATTCGGTGGCAGCAACACGTCGGTGTTTGTGCAGGACAAGGGCGACAAGCTGTTTCGACGCAGCATGTACACATTCTGGAAACGCACAGTGCCACCTCCATCAATGGCGACTTTCGACGCGCCCAATCGCGAAACCTGCCAGGTGCGTCGGGCTCGTACCAACACGCCGCTTCAGGCGCTGGTGCTGATGAATGACGTGCAGTACGTCGAAGCGGCTCGCAAGTTTGCCGAACGCATCGTCAACGAAGGAGGGGACGGCGTCGATCAGCGAGTCACATTCGCAGTCCGTTCCGTTCTGTCTCGCCGCCCAACCGCGATAGAGATGCAGTCGCTGACGAGTTTATTCAACGATTCTCTGAGTGAATTCAGGAAACAGCCAGAGTCGGCGACGCAGCTGCTCTCGATCGGCGAGTCACCTCGTGATGAGAAGCTCGACGTGCATGAGCTGGCTGCTTGGACAATGGTGGGTCACCTGCTGCTGAATCTGAGCGAAACGGTGACCAAGGGATAAATCATTTGAGGAAATTCGTGATGAATCCATTTCGGGAATCAGAACTGATTGAAACCAGACGCCACTTCTTTGGTCGTATGGCGACCGGAATTGGTACAGCGGCACTGGCGTCTCTTGCCAATCCCGATCTGTTTGCGGCGCCCACCACGGGAGTCGGGAATGCCGGCGACGGAATGGCTGGAATCCCGCACTTCGCGCCCAAGGCGAAGCGCGTGATCTACCTGTTCATGTCTGGTGCGCCATCGCAGTTGGATATGTGGGATTACAAGCCGCAGATGAACGACTGGTTCGACAAGGACCTGCCCGATTCGGTGCGTAATGGCCAGCGAATTACGACAATGACGTCGGGACAGAAACGCTTTCCGATTGCCCCGTCGATCTTCAAGTTCGGGCGGCATGGTTCCAATGGTGCGTGGGGCAGTGAAGTTCTG
>CAYSJO010000951.1:0-22793 GCA_964431285.1 uncultured Planctomycetaceae bacterium | reverse complement strand
CCGTCTCTGAGGATGTCCGTGAGTACGTCGCCCGCTTCCGATGGCGACTGCGCGGCGGCATTGATACGTTCCGTCATCGTGGCGTGCTCCTTTGGGAGAGGTCTGAAAACTCGTGATAACATCAGATTCATCCCTCAGCATGCCGCCGTCTTCAACTCCTCGTAAACACAACTTCTGACAATAGCTCCAGACCTTGATCGACTTCAGGTAGTTCTTACGGCTGCATTGGTTGTTATCGCTGTTGGATGTTCTCTGTTCGGTGTGATCGACGATCGATTGTCAGCCCCAATTGTCTCACCAGCGGACAGACTGAAATCATTCCTGGCAACTTCTCCGGCAGCGGTTGTGGCTCGACTTCCGTTGAGGAGTATCGAACAGCGAGTGTGCCTGTCGCTCTACGACTTTTCCAAATATCCAGGTTGGCATTGCCTTAGCGGCGAGAAGACTTTGATGCTGCTCGTACGACCGAGACATTTACTGGGGGGAGGCGAGCAGTGGGCAATACAGAAGTCGATGATCGACCTCAATCATGATGGAACAGTTGATTTCGTCATTGAAGGCCAACGAGAACTCTCAAACCCGACATTTTCTCCGATGGATGGGGACTAGGTCCGAGAGCCGACTGAGGCGGAGCAGCGACTGTTCGCCGAAACCTCTGCGAATCCACAACTCGTTGCGACTTTGAACGCGGATGCCTTTCAGGACGCGATCGATTGGATACACAACCGCACTTGATGATCGGCCCAGGAACGGATCAGATTGTCGAGTGTTCTTGAAATGGTATGAGTGCCCTGACGGTACCATCAACTGCCGGCCGTCCTTCCAGCAGTTGCCCCAACGGCGATGACTCCGAGTGCCAGTTGCTCCATCTACCCTGATAGAGCTTCGAGTGTCGTCACCGCCCTCTTCAACGTCCGGACGCGCAGTCGTCCTGGTTCATCCAGAACTGTCGAAAGCAAGCGCCAGTCCAATCTGCTTCACGCGGTCATGACCTCCCGCATAGACTGCCGGCCCGATTCTCTCACTCGCAGTCGAGGAAGTTCCGAATGCCGTCGTTTGTTCTGACCGATGTCGATTCCGATGTCTTTCGTGAAGAATGGATGCTGGATCAAGCATCTGGACCGGACCTGGCCGGCTCGTCCGATTGGTCGATTTCGAAGCACACACTGCGCGGAGGCCTTTCGGATGGCGTGGATGTCGTGACACTTGATAATGGCGAGCTGCAGATATCCGTCCTGCCCACGCGAGGGATGGGCCTGTGGTATGGCGAGTATCGCGGTATCCCGATCGGGTGGCAGTCGCCAGTCGCTCGGCCAGTCAATCCGCAGTTCGTCAACCTGCAGGAACGCAGCGGACTCGGGTGGCTAAACGGATTCAATGAACTGCTGTGTCGTTGTGGTTTGTCTTACAACGGACCTCCCGGCACGGACCGGGTTCTGAACAACAACGGCGACCCGATCGAAACTGAGCTGACTTTGCACGGTAAGATCGCCAACCTGCCCGCTCATCACGTGGAAGTGGAAGTCAGCAGTGCTGGAGCGGGAACACTGAGTGTTACCGGTTCGGTCGACGAAATGATGATGTTCGGGCCTGCGCTGCAATTGACGTCGACTGTCTCAACTGAAGCCGGCTCGAATGCGGTCACCATTCACGACCGTGTCACCAATTTGGGAGCACAGCCGACCGAGCTTGAGCTACTGTACCATACCAACATCGGTCGACCCTTCCTGGAAGAAGGTTCGCGTCTTGTGACAGCGATCGTTGAGTCGGCTCCTCGGGATGCGCATTCGGCTGCCGCCGCGGATCAGCTTGATGTGTATTGTGGTCCGGTAGCCGGGTTCACAGAGGAAGCGTTCTTCTTTGAACTCGCGTCCGATGCCGACGGTCGTTCCAGCGTGATGCTCAGAAACGCCGCCGGAGATCGCGGGTTGACTCTCAACTTCCCCAAACAGCAGCTCCCATGTTTCACATTGTGGAAGAACACGCAGGCCGAGGCAGACGGATTCGTCACAGGTCTCGAACCGGGCACAAATTATCCCAACCTGAAGACGTTCGAACGCGACCACGGCCGAGTGATCCAACTGCAACCCGGTGAAAGCTATCAGACATCAATAGAGATGCGGGTTCACGATTCGACCGACAATGTCGCGCAGGTTGAACAACAGATTCGATCACAGCAGCCGGCCGAATCAGCTTCGCACGCCACTCCGATCGAACGATTCTCGCAAGTCTGATCAGCTCACGGGTCAACCGCTGGATCGTCCGGTGCTTCGTCTTCTGCTTCGCCCGATTCCGACTCAGCGCCAACCGGCTTCACGGGGCTCGCGTCCGTGTTCGGTAAAGTTGCAGGTCGTCCGACTGTCGGTGTCGTCGTCAGGTCGGGCACACCGTCCACCAGCAACTTGAGCAGGCTGCTTGAGGTCGACAGCACCAGGGTTGTTTTCTCGTTGAGCACTTTGCGGTAGGCATCGAGTGTGCGAACCGTCCGGTAGAACTCCGGATCGCGTGCATGGGCCTCATTCAGAATCGCCAGGGCTTCGGCTTCTGCCTCGCCCCGGATCCGCTCGGCCTCGGCGTCAGCGCGAGACAGAATCTCGCTGGACTGCCGATCTGCCTGGCTGCGAATCACAGTGTTCTGAGCAAGTCCCGCGCTGCGATAGCGGTCCGCAATCTTCTGCCGTTCGCTCTTCATCCGTTCAAACACGGCCTGTTGATTACCGAGCGGAAAATTGAGCCGCTTGATGCGGACATCGACGACTTCAATCCCCAGCCGCTCAGTCACCGACTGCTGCTCGTCCGGCCTTTGTCGTACGTCCGAGAGAAGCTGGTCGGCCAGACTGTCCAGCGAGATATCAACGGTGTCATCGGGCGGACTCTCCGGATTGGTGACACGCATCAGGTCGCTGAGTTCGATCTGCGCGATACGTGTTGCCAGTGTCGAACGGACACGGGTTTCGAGCCGGGCCTGCGCAACTTCGGGACTGCCCAGCGAGCGGAAGAAACGCACGGCTGGACTATCAAGCAAATCACCAGTGCCCGCGGCCTCAGCGATTCTCCAACAGACGTAGGCATCGACCGTGACATTCTTCTTGTCGCGAGTGAACGCTTCGCGGCCCAGGGGATCGAACAGTTGGATACGCCGATCGAATCGTCGAGCCGCTCCAATTGGCCACGGCAATTTGACGTTCAGTCCGCGATCGTCAGGTTGATCGCGCACGGCGACGATCGTGCCGAGTCGCTCAATCAAGACGACTTCTGATTCGTCTACGAATACGAAACACGTCGACAACCATGCAACAATGCTGCAGGTGCCGACCGTGGCCAGTACGCGCCGCATGAATCGGCGAGCCGGTACAACGTCGACAGCATTATCGATTTGATCGGTTGCACTCATTAAGTCTCGCTCTACGTTATCGAGTCGGCTCCGCAGGAATTGGCGCCGTAGGAGGAACGTCTTCGGGTCCGGGTTGCGAATTCAGCATCGGCTGCAGGAACGCCGGGTTGGAAAACTGGTCCGGATCAAGCAGCAGCATGTGCTGCCGCCCGGAGATGGTCGGGTCGATCACTGTCAGTGTCCGGCTCGCCAGTGTTTCAGAGACGGTCTGCAGGAACATGTGCGTGCCGGTCAGGCCGGGATGCAGAAATGACTGACCGACCAGGCTGCCAAACCGAGCGGCCTCGCCCTGTGCTACAGCCAAACGTTGTGCACGGGCTTGCCGAGCATCATGCAATCGCGCGGCGGCATCGCCTGAGAGCAGCATCGGATGACCCTCAGACTCATCCGTAAGGTTCAGCCACAATTCGTCGGTCAACTGCCAGTCCGTCACCGCGCCAGTTGTTGACTCCACACGCCGATCTTCGCTGTCCACGGAATCGCTCAGTTGCCGGATCGTCTCCTCGCCCGCCGCGCTGAGAACGGTTCGTGCATAGTAGGCCTCGGCTTCATTGATGAGCTGCTCTCGCAACTCCAGCGCATCGGCCACCTGACGGTAAGATGGAACAACCTGCCGCGGCGGATGCACGTCAAGCAGGCTGACGCCAGTGATCACGACACCAAGCTGGTAAACGTCCGCCGCTGACGCAACATCGCGACCGACCTGTGATTCGATCACAGGCCGCGAGTCCGTGAGTACATCGTCCAGGGCGATTCGTGCCACAACCTGCCGAATGGAACTCTCCGCAGTCACACGGATGATCTCGTTTGGCTGGCCACTGGCGAACACAAAGTCCCGCAAGTTGCTGATCCGGAATCGAACTTCGGCAGTCAGCTCCACCGGAACTTCGTCACCGGTCAATGTCAGCGCCTCGTCAGAAACGGCTTCGAAATCCTGACCGGCGTGCTCGCTGGTCCATTCGATTGGACCGGCGCTGTACTCGTCGGTTGGGTCGGACTCGACATTCGACCGGAAACCGATCTGCACGGTGCGAATCTCACTGACACGCTCGCGATGCACGACTTCAAACGGTTCCGGCCAGCGCCAGTGAAGCCCAGACGACAAAATTGTTTCGTAGCGACCGAACCGAGTGACCAGGGCCTGTGCGTCCTCGCCAACACGTATAAGCCCCGAGGTGAACCAGACCAGTCCGACCGCGGCCAGTCCCAGTCGCAGCAGCAGACTCCACCGTTCCAGAAACCGAAACACCAGTCGACTGGGCGACAGGGCTTCCACGAGATAGTCGCTGGCGACTCCCAGTCCGCGGCTGAATCGACCGAGTCGTGTTTCATCCCAGCGTTCGAACCACAACAGTCGCAGGGCGTTGAGCATCACGGCCAGCGATGCCGCTTCGTGAAAGATGGCCGCTGCCGCCGGCGAGAGGATGCCCGTTGCTCCCAGGACCATCCCCAGGCCATTCATGCCGAATGCGAACAGGTAGATGCTCTGACGGATCGTCTGCACGAGCTGCCGCGATAGTCGGAGCAGGCCGGGCAGCGGCTTAAGCGGATCGCCCATCAGAATCAGATCGCCAGCTTCCGCTGCGAGATCGCTACCAACTCCACCAAGTGCGACACCAACGGTTGCCGTTGCCAGTGCCGGAGCGTCGTTGACGCCATCGCCGACCATGGCCACGTGCCGACCCTCGTTCGTTGCCTGCTCGATCCACCTGGCCTTATCAGCCGGCAGCAACCCCGACTCGACTGCTTCAAACTGCCCGAGCTGCGCGGCCACATTCCGGGCCGGTGCTTCGCGGTCTCCGGTGAGAACGATGAACGACTCGATCCGAGACCCGCGCAGCTCATTCAGTACGTCGCGGGCCGTGTCGCGAATTGCGTCTCGTACGCCAATCACTCCAAGTACGCGGCCCCCTGCAGCAACAAGCTGCGATGTCTGACCCTGCGCGTCCAGTTCTTCGAGCTGGGTGGTGATGGCTTGCGGTACTTCGATCGCCTGGCGTTCGAGTAGATGCACATTGCCCACGACCAGCTCGATGCGGGCGTCGGCCGACGAGGTCAGCGATTCGGCCCAATCACCCAATTCCGCCGCCGTCACTTTGGCCGTGATGCCGCAGCCCGGATGCGCTTCAAACTCGTAAACACCCGGGATGACGCAGTCGCGAGCTTCTGCCTCGCGGCAGACGAGTCGGGCAACGGGATGTTCGCTTCTGCGTTCCGCGATCGCGGCGGTGCGCAGCAGGTCGTCCGGGTCGAGCCCGTCGACGGCTAAGACTGTTCCGAGTTCCAGTTGTCCCTGTGTCAGCGTTCCTGTCTTGTCAAAAGCGATCGTGTCGACCTGCGCAAGTCGCTCCAGAGCGATCGAGCCCTTGACGACAACCCCTGATCGTGCGAGCCACGCCATGGCCGCCATGACAGCACTGGGCGTTGCCAGAATCAGCGGACACGGGCAGGCCACAACCAACACGCTTAGAGCGGGCAGGAAACCGGCTTGCCATTCTCCCGAACTGATCCGCCAGCCGATCAAGGTGCATGCGGCAACGGCCAGAACGACGGGCAGGAAAAGGCGTGCGTATCGATCAGCAGTTCGTTCCAGAGGCGCCTTTCGTTCCGTCGCTTCCGCGACCAGCTGCATTACTCTCGCCAGTGTTGTGTCGGCACCGACGCGCGCGGCAGTGATCTCCAGCGATCCGAACTGGTTGAGTGTGCCAGCGTAAACGTCATCGCCCGAGTGTTTCTCAACCGGCAGGCTTTCGCCTGTCAATGCGGCCTCGTCAATTGACGATTCGCCGGACGAAACGGCTCCGTCAACGGGTACTCGCTCTCCTGGACGCACGAGCAGGATGTTACCGACTTCGACTTCATCGACAGGAATCTCCTGTTCGCGGTCGTCGATCAGCCGCCGAGCAGTCGGAGGGCACAGGTTGAAGACGCTGCGGATTGCTCGTTGAGCGCGATCGACGGTGTAACCTTCGATGCTCTCGCCACACACCGCGATAAAGACAACCAGGGCCGCAGTCGCGTGTTCGCCGAGAACGATGGCGGCCAGGCAGGCGATCGTGAGTGCCAGGTCGGCTCCGACTTTGCCGTCGAACAGATTCTCCAGCGTCTGATACAAAATCCGCGCGCCACCCAGCACGGCGGCCAGCAGAGCCAGCCGGAATCCAGCCAGCGACTGATACTGATTCCAGTCCGGGACACCGGCGCTGGATAGCAGTCCAATCACCAGATCGGCGGCAAACAACAGGCCGACAACGGCGGTCAGCAGATAGATCGGAGCCGATCGGTAATGGAAACTACGACCCGCATCGCGCGCCGATCCCCCCATGGGGGTCTCGTCGAGAAACTCGCGGCACGATTCCGGGCAGTAGTGCATCGTTTGGGGCAGAGCCGATCGGGTGGAATGGCAGAGGTCAGGAATCCATCCCGTGTCTGCTCCTGGCGGGAAGATCGATGCTACTTCAGGCGTCTCTGCGATGCCATTGTCGCCGTTTCGTGCCAGAAGATTCATCATCGGTCGCGCATAGAAAGTCCGGTTTGACTGCCTGGTGCAATCTGGCACGTGAGAGCATGATGCACGCGACGCGGAACGCCTTTCACAACGGAGTTTGACCTGCCATGCCGATTCCCGATTCTGACCCGATCATCAACATCCCGATGATCACGCCGTTCGATGATGCCGACCGAGTTGACCTCGACGCCGTCGTACGCAACGTCGAACGCTGGATGGAAACTCCGCTGGGATGCTTTCTGGTGGGTTCTGCTTCCGCCGAGGAATGGTTCCTTAGCGAGGACGAGAAGCTGGACATTGCGCGGACTGTGGGTCAGGTCCTGAACGGCCAGCGATGTTTAATGGGCGGCATCGACTGCCCGTCAGTCACAGAGACCCTGCGACGGGCCGAAGCGTTTGCTGAAGTCGGAGCCGAGGTGGTTCGCATTCGGATTCCCCGATTCGAAGCCGTTGTCATTGACTACTTCGAGCAGGTCCTGCCGCGGTGTCCCGTTCCCGTGCTGCTGATGCACCAGTGCAATCCTGAGAAATTCGGTATGGCCGGGGACCCGGCCGCGTCGCCCGAGGTCATCGGGCAAATCGCATCCATGGACAAAGTCTTCGGTTACGTGACCGACCACGATATGCGGTTCGAAACACGCGTCCGCTGGCACGTACCACAGAACCGTCGCTTCTGGATTTGCAACGGCAGCATGATGCTGCTGGGAGCCCAGATCGGCTGCAACGGAACAACGACGGCCTTCGCCAACGTCTGGCCGGCGGCACTGCACGAGTTACTGCAGTTGGGCATGGCCGGGCAGTTCACCGAGGCCCAGGCACTGCAGGACAAGATCCAACGGATCGATGCCGTCATGCTGCCGTATCAGGCGGCCGGTGTAAAAGCGGCCCTGAACCTGCTTGGCTTCGACGGAACTCACCCGCGATCCCCGACCAGACCGATGCCACCGGACGACGTCGTAAAACTCGAAGTCACCATGCGCGATGCGGGGCTGCTCGACCCGTAGGAGAGCCCTTCGAGACTTGCTCATCGCACAGTCGACGATGGCGAGTCTCCGAGAGACTCGCCTACGATCTGCCAGCAGACTACTTGCTGTACTCCGGAGATTGACGACATGCGACACGTTTCACTCGCGGTCACACTTGTGCTCATCACAATCGTCGTCCGCGCCGACGACAAGCCAAAAGAAAAAACGATTTCGGAAGAGGCCGCGCAGCTCAAGCCGATTCCGGCACGATCGCCATCGGATTCTCTCCAAGAGATTCAGATGCGTGACGGGTTTCGGGCAGAACTGGTGGTGTCCGAACCGTTGATTCACGATCCCGTGGCGATTGACTTTGACGAAGACGGTCGGATGTTTGTCGTGCAGCTTCCTCGCTACAACGCATACGTCGTGGAAGACTTCAAGCCTCGTGGCTCAATCGCGTTACTCGAAGACACAGACGGCGACGGTGACTACGACCGTTCGGCCATCTTCGCGGAGGACTTCAATTATCCGACCGCAGTCGCCTGCTGGGACGGCGGTGTGTTTGTTGGTGATTCGCCGAACCTGCTCTATCTGAAAGACACTGACGGTGACGGCAAAGCTGACGAACGACGTGCCGTACTAACTGGCTTCGGTAGTGACAAGGCCGGAGAGGCGCATCTCAATTCGTTCCGCTGGGGCTTCGATAACCGGTTCCATATTTCGACGAACCTGTCGGGTGGCAACGTGCGTGTCGCTTCCGATGAGTCCGCGAAACCGGTTTCCGTGCGGCAACGCGGAATCCTGCTGGACCCGCGCGACCTATCGAATTTCGAACTGACGTCTGGAGGTGGTCAGCACGGCATGAGCATGGATGACTTCGGTCGGAAATTCGTTTGCTCGAACAGTGTGCCAGCTCAGACACTCGTTTATGACGACCGGTACGTGGCGCGGAACCCGCAACTGGCCGCTCCGAATGCAGCGGTCAACATCGCTCCGCAAGGGAAGTTCACAAAGCTGTATCGGATCAGCCCGCCGGAACCCTGGCGCGAGTTGAGGACTCGGCTGCGACGTACGGGCAAATTCCGCGGCTCGGACGAAGGTGGCAAACCTTTCGGATTCTTCACTGGAGCAACCGGTATCACGATCTATCGCGGCGACGCCTGGCCCGCTGCGTTCCGCGGCAATCTGATCGTCGGCGACGTGGCCAACAATCTGATCTACCGGGCGAACCTCGAGGCGAACGGTATCAGTGTGACCGCGCTCCGAGCTGACCCCGAAGCGGAATTTCTCGCGTCACGAGACGTCTGGACTCGACCGGTGCAGTTTGCCAACGCGCCGGACGGATCACTGTTCGTGCTGGACATGTACCGCGAGCTGATTGAAGGCGCCGCGTTTCTGCCGCCCGAATTCCTTGAAGTCATCAATGTCATGGGCGGACATGACCGTGGTCGCATCTACCGCCTTGTGCCGAAAGCGTATCGGCAGCGTGCGACTCCGAAGTTGAGTAGTGCGTCGATCGAGGACCTGGTCGCGTTGATCGAGCACCCCAACGGCTGGCACAGGGACACGGCATCGCGACTGATCTATCAGCGCCAGGACCAGGCAGCTGTCAATGGTCTCCGAAAACTAACGCGAGCTTCGAAGTTTCCGGTCGGCCGCATGACTGCGATGCACTCGCTGTCTGGGCTCGGTGCACTTGATGAGACCACGTTGCTGCGGGGACTCGCTGACGACGATCCGCATGTCCGCGTTCAGGCGATGCGGCTGGCCGAACGTTTCGCGGTCGATTCGACGGCGATCAGCATCGTGCTGACATCTATGACGGATGCCCCGGAGTTGGATGTGCGATACCAGCTCGCATTCTCTCTGGGCAGTCTGCCAAAAAGTCGCGTACGGAATCATGCGCTGACTCGACTGGCTCTTTCGGACGCGAGTGATGCATGGATGCGACTGGCAATTCAAAGCTCGCTGGTGGACGGGGCCGATGACGTCTTAAGGAATCTGATCCAGGACGACTCCTTTCGCCGGTCAGCACACGGGAAGACGTTACTCACCACTCTGGTCAACCAGATCAGTGCGGCCGACCGATCTTTCGAAATCGCTGCAGTTGTGAGTGAAATCAACGCTCTGCCCGAAGAGGATCGGGGATTGAGCGAGTCTCTGGTTAAGGCACTCCTCGGATCGCGCCAGGGCGAAGACCGCCAGAAACTTCTGGCTGCTGCCAGCGGACGAGCATCCGAACTGGTTGGGCAGCTGCTGGCTGAGGCGAGGAAGACACTGGACGATCCCAAAGATCCGGAGAAGCGACTGGCCGAGAGAGTCCAGGCTGTATCGACACTCGGGCTCGGAACTTTTTTACCAGATGTTGAGCGGTTCCGTGGTTTGTTCGAACTCCGACAATCACAACAGATTCAATTGGCAACCGTCGATACGCTGGCCGGGTTCGATGATCCGCGAGTGGCGGAACTCCTGATCGACGCGTGGCCGTCGTTGAGTCCCTCTGTTCGCAGCCGTGTGGCGGAATCGCTGTTTTCCCGTGCGGCGTGGATTACTGCGTTTCTGGATGCCGTCACTGCAGGTGACATCGCACGAGCGGACGTCTCACCGTCTCGCGTCGCGCTGCTGAAGGTGCATCCGGATGAGACCATTCGCAACAAAGTATCCACGGTCTTCACCTCAGCCGTGTCCGAAGAACGTGCGGAAGTTGTGGCAATGTACCAGTCGGCGTTGAAGCTTGATGGCAATGGTGAACGCGGCAAGGCGTTGTTCAAGAAGAACTGCTCGGCCTGTCATCGGCTCGAAGGAGTCGGGACAGCGGTTGGCGCGGACCTGAAGGCGATCAGCGATCGCGGTAATGCATCCGTGTTGCTCAACATTCTGGATCCGAATCGCGAAGTGAAGCCGAAGTTTGTGAGTTACGTCGTCGTGACGACAGACGGGCGTGTCACAGCAGGTATGATCGTCGCCGAGAATGCGAACAGCCTGACTCTGAGACGTCCGGATGGCATGCAGTCAACGATCCAGCGTATCGACATTGAGCAGCTCCGCGGAACGGGACTGTCGTTTATGCCGGAAGGACTGGAGAAGGAAATCGACCAGCAGGGCATGGCCAACCTGCTCCAATACCTGGCAACATTCCGCTGAGCAAAGTAACGAATATCAGTTTTGAATCATTGACTCGTGGGGATCGCTTCGGCTGGAGTCTCGGACCGAGGCGGTCTTGGTCCGAGGAACTGATAGTAGTTGCAGGCCAGTCGAGCGTTGTAGAGCTTGCGTCGACGCGTGGCTTTGCGACCGAACAGCCGTTCGAACTGCTGGTGCGAGGTCAGGACGAACGCTGACCAGGTGTCGTGCGCACCAAGTCGTCGGCCCATCTCGCGGTAAAGCCGCTCGACTTCTTCCAATTCACCCATCCGTTCACCGTAGGGTGGATTCGTGATCATGCAGCCGTACTTGTGCTTTGAACTGAACTCGGCGAAGGGCCGCTTCTGAAAATGGACACAGTCGGCAACTCCTGCCTGGCTCGCGTGATAGCGAGCTGTGCTTAAGACCTCACCATCGACGTCCGTTCCAATCAGTGGCTGCTCGGGTCCCGGCACGATGAGGTCTTTTGCTTCAGCCAGCGCCTGCGTCCAAATCGCCGGGGCGATCTGCGGCCAGTCGCTGCAGGCAAATTGTCGGTTCAACCCAGGTGCCCGATTGATCGCGATCAAAGCAGCTTCGATGGGAATCGTGCCGCTGCCGCACAGTGGATCAACAAATGCCCGGTTTGCATCCCACACGCTTAACTGCACAAGAGCCGCGGCCAGGGTTTCTCGCAGTGGAGCTTTGGCAGTGAGTTTGCGGTATCCGCGTTTATGCAGGCCGGCGCCGGATGCATCGATTGTCAGTGTCGCACGATCCTTGCGGAGCGCCACTTCCACGGGATACAGCGGTCCGGTTTCCTCCAGCCATACATTGCCGTGAAGTGGCTTCAACCGTTCGACGATGGCCTTCTTCACGATCCGCTGGCAATCGGGCACGCTATGCAGCTGCGACTTGATCGAGCGACCCGTAACAGGAAACTGAGCGTTCTTTGGAATCCAGTCTTCCCACGGAAGATCACGAGTCCGATCGAACAACTCGCCAAAGTCGTGTGCTTCGAACGTTCCGATCTCGATGACGACTCGATCGGCAACTCGCAACCACAGGTTGGACCGGACAATCGCCTCGGCGTCTCCCACGAAACGGACACGCCCATCTTCAACAGTCTGCTGCGCATAACCAAGTGATCGCAACTCGCGGGCAACGATCGCCTCCAGTCCGAAACCGGTCACGGCGATCAGTGAGATTTCGTCGGACACGGAGCCCTCGGTAAAGTCGCCAGGCTCGTTCTGCCTCAGGCGGGAAGCGTACTTTATCAGAATACGATCTCGAGCTTCTGCTCTTCTTTGAGCATCTTCGATCGCAGCTCGATCATGTCCCGGACGAGACTCGGGGCACCAGGGACTTTCACCATGATCTGCACGTGCCCTTTGACGACTCGCAGTTTGTCGCTGGAGCGAACGGGTGCAAGCCTGCCGGCTTTCTCTGTGACGGTCTTATCGGGGTGACTGCGATCAATCGGAATGGCCAGGCGATATCCGTCGGTCCCCACCAGCTCGCCCGAGAGGTCGGTCACTCGGTAAGTCCGCGATCTTTCGGGGGTTTTGATTCGGATCACGATTATGTAATCCTGCCCCGGCTTGGGGTCCTCAGGCACGGTCCACGCGCTGAAGCTGCCAGCACTCACGGCCTTGCCACCGTCGGGCATCTTGAACTTGAACCCGAACCCTTCATCGCCGCCGTCACCTTCGCCCGAACCAGCCAGACTCATCAGTTCCGACGCTGCGTCACTGTTTAAGGCGGAATCGACTGTCAGAGGCACGTCTTGGAATTGCGGAACCTGAATCTCACTTCCGCCGGCCATGTCGACCGCGATGTCCTCGATCTCGTCGAAGTGAATCGGCATCGTGTCGGCTTCACTGAGCGTCATGGAAATCGACTCGTTCTTATCGAGCGACTCCTTCACGACGGTTGCCAGAGCCAACGCGATAATCGTGTGAACGGCGACGGACGCTCCGAAACTTCCAGCAGTCCCATCCGTCAGCCATCCCATGACCATCGCCTGCCACGGCAGCTTCTGCTCCTCTTCATCAGCGACTTCGATCGACGGAGTCGGCGCAACGGCTGGTAGAGCAGGCGGGCCGTTTCGGCGGCGGCTTCGTCTCAATCGCCCCTTCTCAGGACCCGTCTCAACAATTGGGGTCGAGTTGTGCGCCTCGGTTTCGCCCGCATTGCTGTCATCGTCGTTTTCGTCGACCGACGCAAACTCCATTTCGTCGTCCGAGTCGACGTCTGATTCTTCGGTCACAGTTCCTTCAGACGAACTGCGACTGCGAAGCCAGGCCGGTCGAGCGTCTGTTTCCACAGACTCCTGACCATCGACATCACCCGCGGGAGCGAATTCCTCGAATTCCATCGAATCGTCGGACGCATCTGCCGACCAGGCAGTCCGCTGGTCCGGCAAGTCGGCGGAACGATGGGACATGGAATTCTCTTACGACACGAACAAGCGAATAGACTTCGGCGAACACAAGAGCGTATCAGCGGCGCTTCTACGAGAAAAGCTGGCAGATTCAACGTCAGAACCCGAGTCCATAACAGGATCGCACGGAAATCGGTGTCCAATGACAGAAGCTCGCGAAGATCCCGAATAGACTCACGAAACAACACGCAAAAGACCTTTACGGCCGAACCCGACCAATTGTTACAACCAGTCTGGTGACGAGACCATGTCTGATCGCTGATTTCAGTCCTGTCTACGATCAGAAAACGTCAAAAAATAACACCACCGGACTCATATCGTAGATGTGATTCCCGGTGGTCTAACCACACAAAGGTGTGAGCACCCTATCTGAAACACGGGGAAGGCAAACTGCCTACCCCACGAAAACCGCGTGTCCGTGTTCCAGGTACTCGTTCGATCTATACTCAAAGACGTCTCAAGTTCCGAAATACTGCGCGAGTCGTCCCATGCACATCGCAATGTCACCGGCAGTGCAAAGCGTCCCGGTCGACAACAGCGACGGACGGCATCCCTTCACAGCCGTGAATCACGAAGTCATGACGGACCGGACCGATGGCTGAACCTGGCGGACAACCGGTCGCACTGATCACCGGCGGCGCCCGGGGGATCGGCTTGGGAATCGCCCGCTCACTGGCTGCTGACGGATATCGACTCGCGCTGAACGGCGTTCGTCCTGAAGAACAGGTCGATGGTGTTCTCGATGAGTTTCGGTCGCACAAATGCCCTGTGGTTTATTGTCGGGGTGACGTGGGATCGGCAGCAGATCGCATGACGATCATCGAGAGTGTGCGGAGTGAGTTCGGACGCATTGATGTGCTGGTGAATAACGCAGGTATTACGTCCCGCGGACGGAAAGACCTGCTGGAAGCGGACGAAGAGAGTTTTGATCGGGTTGTCGCGACGAATCTCAAAGGGCCGTACTTCCTCACGCAGCTGTGTGCCAACTGGATGATCGAACTGACTGGTGTCGGACTCGCAAACTACGAACCGTGCGTGCTCAATGTGTCATCGATCTCGGCCGAGTTCGTGTCAATGAACCGTGGAGACTACTGCCTGACCAAAGCCGCGACCGGTATGGCGACGAAGTTGTGGGCGGCTCGACTGGAGGAATTTGGTATTCGTGTTTACGAAATTCAGCCCGGTGTGATTCGCAGCGACATGACGGCGGGGGTTACGGAGAAATACGACCGCCTGATCGGCGAGGAAGGTCTCACGCTGGAGCCACGGTGGGGAACTCCGCAAGACGTCGGACGAGCCGTCGCCACGCTCGTTCGCGGCGATATCCCCTACGCCACAGGACAGGTGCTGTACATCGACGGTGGCATGCGCATTCCCCGCTTGTAGGGAAGTCCCCTGGGTCCTGACCTGCGGGATGCCGTCTGACACGCGCATGCGGTAAACTTACAGCCTTGGACCTGTTTCGCTTTTTGCGAGTTCTGCCATGTCGCCATTCAACATGTTCGCTGATCACTCACGCCGCGAGTTTCTGACCACGACAGCTTCCGGGCTGGGGGCCGCGGGACTGGGAGCGATGCTCTCCTCTGACGTACTGCTTTCGCCAGCGTCGGCTGTGTAAGCCGGACGCGACTCCATCAACCCGTTGGCGCCTCGGCAACCGCATCACGACCCCAAGGCCAAATCCTGTATCTTCGTCTTTAATGCTGGAGCCCCATCGCATCTCGACCTGTTCGATCCGAAATCAAAACTCAATGAGCTGCACGGCAAACCGCTGCCGAAAGAGCTGCTTGAAAAAGTTCGCTTTGCCTTCATCAAGAAGGACACGGCGGTACTACGAGGCTCGAACCGGACATTCACGAAACATGGCGAATGCGGAATGGAGCTGTCGGATTACCTGCCGCATATCGCGACCTGCGCTGATGACCTACTGCTGATCCGTTCGCTGCATTCATCGCAGTTCAATCACCATCCCGGTCAGTTGCTGATGCAGTGCGGTCGGCCCACGTTCGGACTGCCGTCGATGGGTTCGTGGATGAACTACGGACTGGGCAGCGAATCGAACAACCTGCCGGGTTATGTCGTGCTGACCAGTGGCCGCGGTTCCAGCGGCGGAGCGACGTTGTGGCAAAGCGGTTTTCTGCCGTCGGTCTATTCCGGTGTGCCGTTCCGGAATCAGGGTGAGCCCGTGCTCAATCTGAATAATCCGGCAGGACTCCCGCCTGAACTGCAGCGTAAGGGCCTGGACGTCCTGCGAACGGTCAACGGCGAACGCTACAGCGAAATCCGCGATCCAGAGATCGCCAGCCGCATCGCCAGCTACGAACTGGCTTTCCGCATGCAGACGGCAGCGCCCGAGCTGATCGACGTGTCGAGCGAGTCGAAGCAGACGCTGGAAGCGTACGGCGTGAACCGAACAAAGGAGCCGTCCGGTGGCGGACGCGGTCAGTCGGGCGGTACACGTTCGAGTTTTGGCCGCAACTGCCTGCTGGCACGACGACTGGTCGAGCGAGGTGTGCGATTTGTGAATCTTGTGTACGCGTCGTGGGATCATCACAGCAACCTGGATCCGGAACTGAAATACAACTCGGAAGTCGTGGATCAGCCGATCGCGGCATTGATCAAGGACCTCAAGCAGCGCGGTCTGCTTGAGTCCACGATGGTGGTTTGGGGCTGTGAATTCGGTCGGACTCCGCTGGGCGAAAATCGAGGTGGCCGGAAACAGAACACCGGTCGCGACCATCACCCGTATTCGTTCTCGATGTTTATGGCCGGTGGCGGCATCAAAGGCGGCCAGGTGTACGGCGCATCGGACGAGGTCGGCTGGGGTGTGGCCGAGAAGCCGGTTCACGTCAACGACTTGCACGCGACCATGCTGCACCAGTTTGGACTCGATCACCTGCGACTGACTCATCGGTTCCAGGGTCGCGATTTTCGTCTGACGGATGTGGCGGGGAATGTGATCAACGACTGGATCGCCTGACGCATCCCGTGAAAACCCGCACCATGCTTCACGCTACAAAGTGTCTGCTGCTGAGTCTCGCCATAGGGCAATGCGCCGCAATGCCCAGCCTGGCGGAAGACGAAACCGTCGAAGTCAGCGCGCAGTCTGTCGTCGCGTACATCCGCTCATGCCGAAAGGCCAATGGAGCGTTCGGGCCGGCCGATCAGGAATACACTGACGCCGCCTGGAACTACCCCGCCGTTCATGCATTGAGACTGCTGGGTGCCGGGATTCCTGACGCAGATCGATTCAAGACTCATGGTCTGGGTTATCCGGCGGGACATGCCGGATACGGGCACTGGCTGGTTTACCATCAGGCTCTGACACCCTGGCTCCTGACAGACCAGTCGACGGCATCGCAGACTCCGGCCGATGCGGACCAGCCTGCCGCGCGGCTAGTGCATCAAGGATTCGACGTTCGCTACTACGGAAGTCCATTCGGTACAGGCGGAGATGCGTTCTTCAAGGTCGATGGTGCTTCAACGTCACGGCAGTTTCGCGAAGCCACTGAACTCGGCGACTACAACCTGCCGTCGCTGTACTACCTGCTGGCCGCGCTGTGTGCCGACGGGCGACGTGTTTCCAATCCAGACGACCTTGCCCGTTTCATTCTCCAGCGGCAGGCCCCAAACGGCGGATTCGTCGACCTTCGTGTTCCGGATAAAGAACCAGTCGACACAGAAACCCATATTGCTCATACGTATCACGCCGTTGCATCGCTCAAGTTGCTGGACGTCACCGTTCCGAATTGCGACCGGTGCATCACGTACGCACAGAAGTGTCAGGTGACGCCAAAGACAACCGGGCTGGATGCCTCGTTCGGCACAGGAGGGTTCCTGTTCGATCCCGACGTCACGAGGCCAGGCAACTATCCCGACGTGTATTACACAATTGCAGGCCTGCAGGTCTTGAGTTTGCTGGATGCGGAACCGGTGTTCGTGCCGTCATGTGCTGAATGGGTGATCGGCCTGCAAAACCACGACGGTGGCTTCGGAGATCGCCCCGGCTGGCGGTCACGTCTTTACAGCACGTACTACGCAGTTCACTCGCTGGCATTGATTTCTCCGGGGATCGAAGCGAACGCCGCTCGGCTCAAGACGGATCAACCGTCCCTCTCCCCACAGGGAACTTTATTCATGGGCGTGTAGAGGGGGGAGTCGCTCATCTTCACTTGAATGAACCATCAACTGCCCGTTTCGCCGGGCGCTTCCCGAATGGTCACATCAGTGTTGCCAGTTGCTGCTTGCTCGGCAGTTGGTGCATCGCCGTCTTTGACAGTGTCTGGCTCGACCGGCATCGACTCTTCAGGCACATCGATGAATGTCTCCGGAATTGCATCGCCCGGAACAGGGTTGTCGGGAGTGGGTTTGACTGATTCCGCCAATTGCAGTTCCTGATTGAAGATCTCGATCAGCGCGTGCAGGCAGCAGGCGACGACTGGCCCGATGAAGACTCCCCACAGGCCCATCACCTGTAATCCACCCATCACGCTGACAAAGGCCAGCAGCGGGTGCAGTTGGGTATCGCTCTGCAGCACCCATGTACGAATCACGTTGTCCATCATGCCGACGACGATCAGGCCGAACAGGCCGAGGAAAATTGCAGAACCCCAGCTCTCCTCAACACACAGCCAGACGACTCCCGGCATCCACACCAGCCATGTGCCGGCCATCGGAATCATCGCGGAGAATGTTGCCACGATCAGCAGAACAAAGAAGTGGTCAAATCCGACGAGCTTCATCACGACTGCGGTGCTTAACCCTTGTGCGAAGGCTGCGAGGAATGTGGCCAGCACGACGGCCCTGACGGATGATCCAAACTTCTGCATCATCTCGTTCTGATGTTCGTTGTCGACGGGAATCAATGACTGCGCCGCCGCAATCAGATCAGGCCCATCGGCGAGAAAATAGAACAGCGCCAGCCCGAACACGACGAATGCCACTGTGGCCGCCACGAGTGTCCCGAGCAGTCCCAATGTCCGGTCGACTGTTCCACTCAGCGCCGAACCGATTGTGTGCCCGACAGCACCGACGGTTTTCAGAGCCAGTCCCTGCATGGCATCGATCATCTGAGTGCGGCCCTGCCTGAGCTGCGCGTCAAACCATGCGCGTCGCAGCTTGCGTAACGCGATCGGGTCGTTCGCCTGCTCGTCGTCCATCACCAGAATCTGACGATCAAGAGCCGTCGGTGCCGGGCCGGACCAGTCATCCAGATAATTGAAGGTCTGGTTAGTCAGATGCCGGAATGTCTCGCTGATCGGTGGTTGTCTCACCGGGTCGTTCATTTCGGACGAAACCCCAGCCAGCTTTGCTCCGCCGGCGACAGCCAGGTTCCAGAACTGATGCACTCCCAGGAAGACACCCAGCAGCAGCGGCAGCATGACAGCCATCAGGACAAGGGCGGTGGTTGCGGCCGAGGCCAGAGTCCAACGTCCCTTCAGATGATTCTGAAAGTACCGCAGCACTGGCTGGCACAGCAGCGCTGTCATTCCTGCCAGAAACAGCGGCATCAGAAATGGAGCGATGACCTGATAAAATGTGATGCCCAGGCAGATGATCAGAACGGCAATGATTCCGAGCGAAACGAATCGTGACATGACATCACCAACCAGTCAGGAATGAGTCTGTGATGCCGGCACGATACCGCATTCCACCGGCGAGCGCGCAACGTGAGGCTGCCGAGCGAATCCACCTTGCTGCATTATTCGCGACCGGGATATACACCGGCCTTAATGCAGCGGCTCTGCAGTTATTCCGCACACGAATTCAACCACCGGATCGATATGGCTCGACAAACTGACCAGCAACTGACGGTCATTATTCCGTGTAAGGATGAGCGGCAGAACATCCGACCGTGCATCGAAGCCGTTCAGTCGCTGGCCGACGAAGTTCTGATCGCCGATTCGGGTTCGACTGATGGCACTCTCGACATCGTCCAAAGTATCGGTGGCTGCCGAGTCATCGAACGCGAGTATGTGCATTCCGGGGATTTCAAGAACTGGGCCATCCCGCAGGCGAAACATGAGTGGGTGCTGATCGTTGATGCGGACGAACGCGTCACGCCGGAACTGACCGCGGAAATTCAGACGCTGCTGGCAACCGACCCCGATGCTGACGGCTACTGGATTTACCGCGAGAACTATTTCATGGGTCACCGCATCCGATTCAGTGGATGGAACAGCGATCGTTGCCTGCGTCTGTTCCGTCGTGATGTCTCGCGCTACGTCGGCGACAACGACCACGCCGAGGTGTCTGTCGACACGGGCCGCGTCGAGCGGCTGCGTCGCCGACTGCAGCACTTCACGTATTGGGATTACGATCAGTACTTTCGCAAATTCAATCGTTACACAAGCTGGCAGGCGCAAGTCTGGCACCAGTCTGGAAGACAACCGAATTACGTGAGGATGTTGTTCACCGTGCCATTTCGGTTCCTCTGGCTGTACTTCGTGCGGCTGGGAATTCTGGATGGAATGCCGGGGCTGCAGGTGTGCGCACTAACCGCGTTCACGTCGTTCATGAAGCGTGCACGGTTGTGGCAGCTCAACGCAGGCATCCCACAGCCCGACCCGGAAGCAGAGCACGAACAGAAACGCGCGGCTTGACCGGGCTGTTATTGTGTGTCGTGATACAGTGGCGAAATTCTACCCGCCCGTCCTGCGTGTATCCGCATCACACGCTTCCTGCGAACTGACAAAAGCATCGGCTGTTGTGCAACTCGTCCGGAAACCGCATGACCACTTCCAGGCCACAAACGCAACTCGCTTCCACGGAAGATCCTTCGTTGCCCCCAACTCCGACGTCCGAAGGCCACAGACTGACCGTTCGTGATCGTTGGCTACTGACCGGGATTCTGGCCTTTGCTGGTTTTCTGCGTTTGTACGACCTGGAGCTGATTAGTTGGACGAACGATGAGGGCTACCATGGCATGGTTGCCACTCACATTCTGTCTGCGGAAATTGACGAACTGCCGCTGGCGGGTTTTCCCAGTGTTGGCATCCGGAATTCGGCACTGTTCGTGTACTTTCTGGCATCCGCCAACGTTGCTTTATTTCATCCGCTCTCTGGTGCCGTTCTGATCGCGGCGCTCAATATCTGGGCTCTGTATCTCGCCTTTCAATTGTCGCGACAGCACTTTGGAAAAGTGACGGCATTTCTGGCACTGGCCTACTGCGCCGTCTCACCGTGGTCCGTCATCTACGCGCGGATCATGTGGCCACCCAGTTGCCTTGCACCGCTGTGTCTGATTTTCATCGGCTGGACGCTGAGGTGGGAACGCACTGGACGAGGTCTGTTTCGCGTGGCTGTTCTGGCGCTCGTCATACCCCAGATGCATTTCTCCGGGACATGTGCAGTGATCTGGCTGCTCTATGTTCTGTTCACTTCAAAACGAACTGTCCCCTGGAAACCACTGGCAGGCGGAGCCCTGATTGGGGTGATCACATGGACGCCGTGGTTCGTTTTTCAGTCGGTCACAACCTGGATCGATTTTCGAACTGCACTTCAGGTCGCCGAAGGAAAGCACAGTGCCTACGAAACCCTGGGGTCGATTCTACTTTATCTGTATGCACAACTGGGTGTGTCCCAGTTCGACTTCTGGTTTGATTCATCCGGTATTAATATGTCGGTGTATTTCCCGGTGGGAATGCACATGGCACAGTTGTGTGCGGGAGTGCTTCTGACGACGTGCTGGATCGCCGCGATGTTTCGCGGTGTGTTTATAAATCGCGAACGTAACACGTGGTTACTCATTGTCTGGACGCTGATTCCCATCGTGTGTCTCACGCTGATTCGACCTCGCCTGGTTCCACATTACGTACTCGTTGCTTTTCCTGTCCCGCTCATCCTGACTGCTGACTGGATTGCAAGCGTTGTGTTCAGGCACCGTTTGAAGCTCATTCGAAACGTGTCGTTCGTCGTGCTGGCTGGAATCGTTGTCGTGTTCCTGAAATCCCTGATTGGCTGGCACGGATTTGTAGACGACGATCATCTGAATGGAGGCCGGCAGTATCGCCGCAGCTATCGCATGGTCCGTGAAACGGCGGTTTCCGTGTTACAGGACGCAGATGGCGTTTACGCGGCACTCGTTGGTCCTGTGTCCGGAAGCTTCCCTGCCTACAACTATGTGTTTCAGTACGAACAGGGCAAAGCTCGGATTTACCCCGGCAGGCAGGCAGGCCCATTGCTGTTCTGGATCGACGAAGAGAGTCTCGGTTCTGAAACACTCACAGTGGATCAGCTCACAGATCACGAGTCCCGGATCAATCAGTCATTGGTGACCTACCGTCAGTCGCCGATTCAGTGGCGCGTCGTTCGGCACTGGAGCACTGGTCTCGCGCAGGTGTATCGACTCGAACCAGCAACCGATGCCCCATGACGCCGAAGCCGTTGTCTGTGTCTAGAGTTTTGTGGAAGTTGACCACGGACCTGAGTGTGTACCTCTACTTCCCCGGTGGGTTCAGTTCACTCACCGGAATGACAACTGTCTTCTCGGCATGCCGAGCCGGATCGGCACTGACCAGGCGGCGCGCGTTCATACGTTTGACGGCATCCTCGTCGATGTCGTCGAAGTAGAGGTTGATGGCCGTCCGTGGCGGAAGCTTGTCGAGACGATCGATGTCTGCGGATGAAATGGACTCGCCCGAAATTGTGAGCGGTCGAGTTACGGCAGTCCTGCAACCAGTTCGTAACTGTCAGCCGTGAGCCGCGAGTCATCCAGCCGCAGCTCACGAACTTCCGGAATGGACGGGGTCTCGCCTGGGAGCCAAGTTCGCAGAACTGCTGACGGGCTCGCCTTATCAACCCGTCTTCAGTATTCCTGGCAGTGCGACCAGACGCGGACGCCGTCAAATCGGGAACTCTCTGAAGGAATTGCACTCATGAAGAACACGAAACGAGATGCAGGAGTACTGGCACGTCGGGATCTGCTGGCTGGTTTTGGAGCCGCCGCCGCCGGCATGGCATTTACCAACGAAGTTGTGGGGGACGAACAGAATCCCGCGACACAGGTGCTGGACCGGTCATCGAGTATCCGCATCTCGGGTATGAAGGCGTATTGGGTTGGTCCGGTCGTGTATGTGAAAATCGAAACCAACCACGGGATCAGCGGTTGGGGCGACCTTAAGGGTGGCGATCCGCGAGTCGCCCGCGTTCTTGTGCAATCGCTGTTTGAATTGATCCACGGAGAGAATCCGACACGCATCGAGCACATCTGGCAGAAGCTGTATCGAGCCCATCGTGATATGCGCGGTGGAGCGTTGATGGTGCATACGATCGCCGCGATCGACATCGCGTTGTGATGACCATCGACTACACCACCTGTGAGACGGGTGGCTCGTGCTACCACAGTGATCGGACCATCGT
>CAYSJO010000950.1:0-5974 GCA_964431285.1 uncultured Planctomycetaceae bacterium | reverse complement strand
CTGTCCGTCGAGGGCCAGCACCACACGTTCCACCAGCGTCCCGGCGGCGGCAGGAATCTCGACCCGCGCGCCACTGGCCAGTGTCACCAACACAACGCCGGCAGCCTCTGATGTGCGTGCCGCCAGGTCCGGCATCCGAGGCAGAACCGGAACAAACGCCGCCGGGCGACGGCTGTCGGTACCGGACCGCAGCTTCTTCCGCCACTGATAAAATACCGCCTGAGAGACGCCTTCCCGCCGACAGAACTCACCCACCGTGCCATCCCAGCTCTCGCACCGCAGCAGCCGCGCCCGCCACTGCTCCCACAGCCCTCGATCGATCGTTCTTGCCATTACCAGGTCTCCCCACTTCAAGAAAGAAACCCGGCACACTACCGAACCTGTCAACAATGGCTCTCATGAACGCACACCGGTCACCAGAGGCAATGTACATGATTGCACATGTCGAAACCACGAACAGTAATCTGGATCAGACGCTGGCAGATGTCGGACTCGCTGCCGGTGCTCCGACGAGTAAGAGTGCGGAAGACGGCCCGATCAATGAACCATCCAGCTCGGACCCAGACGGCAAGCTCTCCAAGTCTAAAATCATGATCCTGGAGGACGAGGCGTACAACGTTCTGGTCGTTAAGAAGTTCCTGAATCATGAAGGTTACAATAACTTCATTACATCGACTGACCCTCAAAAGGGGATTCAGTTGATGAAACAGGAACTGCCTGATGTTGTGTTGCTCGACGTGATGATGTCAGAAGTCAGCGGGATCGACATCCTGACCGACATGAAGCACAATCCATGTCTGTCGACCATTCCAGTGATCATCCTGACGGCATCTCCTGAGGCGTCGGTGCGTGTACAGGCACTGGAACTTGGAGCCACTGACTTTCTGGCTAAGCCCGTTGAACCCGTCGAACTGGTGTTGCGCGTGCGTAACGTCCTGGCCGCCAAAGCGCATTTTGATCACCTGGCGAACTACTCGTTGAACCTCGAAAAACAGGTCGAAGCGCGTACTCGTGAACTGGCTCAGTCGCGACGGCAGATTATCACCTGTCTGGCCCGGGCCGCTGAGTATCGAGATGACGACACGGGTGAGCATGTGATTCGCGTGGGCAAATACGCCGCCATCATCGCGGATGAACTGGGATTCGATGGAAAGTACATCGAGTCCATCGACCTGGCCGCGCAATTGCACGATGTGGGAAAGATTGCGATTCCCGACAGCATTCTACACAAGCCTGGCAAACTCGATCCCGAACAGTATGAGTTCATGCAGAAGCATTGCAGCTTTGGGGAACAGATCATTGACTGCATGCCGGGCGAGGAATGGCAGCGGCTCGGCAAACACACGGAGATGGGAGCACGGATGCTGCAGGTCAAGTCGTCGTCGATCATGTCGATGGCTATGCGGATAGCCCTGACACACCACGAACACTGGGATGGATGTGGTTATCCGCTGGGCCTCAAGGAGAACGATATTCCGATCGAAGGTCGGATTACGGCTGTGGCCGATGTGTACGATGCCCTCAGCAGTGGCCGGCCTTACAAGAAAGCATTTTCACGCGATAAGTGCTTTGGAATTCTCAAGGAAGGGCACGGAAGCCACTTCGATCCCAACGTGCTGGACGCTTTCTTCCGCCGTACGGACGACATCACGGAAATCCAGTTGCGATTTTCGGACCGCGCCTGAGTCACCTGCCCAGAGCCGGCACTGCATGTCGCCAGAATTCACTGCTCAGGCGTCTGCGCCTCAGACTTGTCGATTCGAATCCACGAGACCTGAGTGATCAACTGATTCAGCGATGCGAACGAGATCGCCGCGTTGGTCGCATGCTGCGGACTGACATTTGCCGGAAACGTGGCCAGCGTCGCGTCGCCAACGAGGAACACGTTGAAGTCGCGTGACAGGTTTTCATAACCGGCCGTCGTGCGGCAGAAGCACATGTCGGTCGCGTAGCCGGTCAGAATGACGTGACGCACGTCGTGTTGCTTCAGGAAGGCCTTCAACGGCCCGTAGCCGGCCGCGTCATAGATCACGACATCATCGGGATCGACAGTCACGTCGCGCGTTACCGGAATGGGCAAATCCCAGAAGCCTTTGTTGTTGTACTTCGGACCAGCATCAAGCCCTGGAAACTGGCGGAAGTAGTCGATCACAGGGGTGTCGGACTTCAGTTGCAGCGTCGCCGGTAACGGTTCTGCCTGGTAGTTGAACGACTTCAGCTTTGTGGCCAGCAGCCGCGCGCCTTCAATTCGATCAGCTTCCGACGGATGGCTCGAATAAGACCGGTACAGCTTCTTCCGAATCGGGTCTTCACTTCCCGGCAGGCTGTACATGACAAACTTCACATGAGAACGCAGACGCTTCAGCAGGGGATTAATCACCGTGCGAGTGTGACTGGCGGCCAGGTGGTTTTTCTCGGGCGTGCAGAAGTCGGCCACACCGTTGGGTTCAGGCGTGTTCCAGCCCTGGCCATCATCAATGCCCCAAGGATGCACCATGATGACGGCCGTGTTGGCCGCACACAGATCGTTGGGCATTTCGATGATGCCCCGTGCGTTGTAAGAGAACCGCCACGCCCGGATATGCAGGTCCGCTGTCTCGTCAGCAACCAGAGCGTTGGCCTCGAATCGCCGCCTTTCTTTGACCGGAGCAACGAACTGAGGGTAGTTGGCCAATAATGGTTCGGGCTCGCTGATCAGCCGCAAACGATTGTCGTACGTGCGACTCGGCTTCTGATCATTGTCTTCCTGGGCGAGGCCGATTGCTGGCGGGACCAGGACGACGACGACGCACGTCAAGCCGCAGAATGAGAGAGCATTCGTACTAAGCCGCTTCATGGGATCACCTGTTGTTGCTGGCTGAACCCGGATGATTGATTCTTTGCACTCCGCGCACAGAAGAACTGTCCGCGCGGCAGAATTCTACTCAAAGAGCGGCGTTCAGGACTCGAAGGAGGATACGGGATCATTCCGTCCTGTGTTCATCCGAGGACTGACACTGCATGGCCGACGCAAAAAAGAAAAAGACAGCAAAGAAGAAAAAGGCTGCAGAATCCAAGCTTCCCTCACGTCGTGAACGGGTCCTGCGTGCAGTTTTTCGACCGTCTCTTTTGCTTCCTGTCGCCTTGATCGGAGCAGGTGTCACGCTGTTTCCTGCAATCAGGGCAGTGCTGCCTGACCTGTCGACTCGACCGGAATACCACCTGCGCACTGCCGAGATTGTCATTCCCGATCCACCGCGATGGATTCCACGAGACCTTGCCTCGAAAGTTTTGCGCGACGCTGGTCTGCCAGAAGAACTCAGCGTGCTGCAACCGGACTTGGTTGAAAAGATCCACGCGGCTTTTGTGAAACACCCGTGGATTCAGGCTCCGGTTGAAGTTCGCAGTTCCGTTCCCGCCCGGATCGAAGTCGTCTTTGAATACCGGCAACCAGCGGCCATGGTCGAAGTCAGCGACGGTTTCTATCCGGTCGATGACGAGGGTGTCCTGCTGCCGCCGGACGACTTTCCGCCGTCCGAACTGGATCGATATCCAAGAATCGCCGGGATGCGCAGTCCACCAGTGGGAGGACTGGGCGCTGCGTGGGGAGATGCACGCGTGATCGGTGCCGCTCGACTGGCCGTGGTGTTGATGCCCTACTGGGAAGAATGGAAGCTCAAGGCGATTAATGTTCCGACCCGTCAAAGAGCGGATCAGAAGTACGAAGACCTTGAATTCACAGTCACAACACTGGGAGGCTCGCGCATCATCTGGGGACGCGCACCTGGTAACAATCACCCACTGGAAGTCACCGATGAGAAAAAAGTACTGCGTCTGAAGGACTTCCTCGCGAAGGGCAAGACATTCGACGGGAACTGGGAAATCAACATCAATCACATCGTGAATGAGATCACGCGCCGCCAGCTCACGAGCCGTGAACAGCCTCGTTGAGGGAATCATCCGGTGATCCGATTCTTCGCCGGGCCGTTGCCGCTGTGCCTCATGGACCGCGTGATGCAGCAACAACCCTGGACCTGTACGACTCCTGCATGATTGAGCCACGATTGCTACAGCCGGAATTTCTGAGTTCGGCCGCGTCTGCGGGCCTGATGTTTGACCTGCAATCGGATCAGCATCCGACCATTGTTTCAGGATGGAACCAGTCACGACTGACTCTCGCCGACGGGACTCATTTCGGTTTTGCCCACAGCGGCGAGACCAATTTGTCCTCAGAACATGGAACGTTCCCACTGAGCCCTGGCATGTACTTCTCCGTGCCTGGTCCCGCGGACGTACAGGGTACCGGCGCCGGTTTCGTGGCCTCGCGCGTCGACTACTGTGGATTCTTTCACATCGGTGCCCTGTCGAAGAAATTGGGCGTCTGCGATACATCGATGGCTGCTCGGACTCACTCTTGATCGCACCGGTCATGCACGGAGACCCGTGCCTGAACCTGTTGCACATTCCGCCGCACACGAATCAGACGGCTCATACACATCCTTCGCTGCGCACTGGCATGGTCGTGTCTGGAGGCGGGTTGTGCCGAACGCCCAGGCAGGATGTTCTACTAACGCCTGGTCTGGTGTTTGTCATCCCGCCCAACCAGCTACACAGCTTTCATACACAGGATCGGTCCTTGCGGATTATCGCATGGCATCCGGACAGTGCTTTTGGTCCGACTCACGCGCATCATCCCATGGTGAACCGGACACTGGTCGACGGTCGACCCGTTAATGCAACAGGAGAAAGACCGTGAAGTGCCCCACGTGTGGACATAATCACAAATTGAGGATGGGCTTGTCTGCGCCTCATGCAAATATCGGTTCACGTTTAATCCGAAAGAACCAGACTCACAGAGATTGACTGCCGGAAAGTTCGTCGCATGTTTGCGATCCGCCAGCCAGAATGACACGGTATGGTTCACTGAGAATCAGCTCTATGCTGTTTTCTGCCGACGTATGGCTCGAGTATCTACAGGATCGATCGTCGCGTGCGTGGCGTTGGTGGTCGTCGGAGTCGGCCTGGCTCTTACGGAGGCCTGGCCCTATGCCATCAAGGCTCAGACCATCTATATAATGGCGTTGACAGGCATTCTGTTGGCCGGCGCAAAACCCCGCGTCAGCGGTTTCA
This sequence comes from uncultured Planctomycetaceae bacterium, assembly GCA_964431285.1. Lineage (GTDB taxonomy): Bacteria > Planctomycetota > Planctomycetia > Planctomycetales > Planctomycetaceae > CAUZFZ01. The sequence goes on along the minus strand of CAYSJO010000950.1, from coordinate 865 downwards.
TTTTCTCCTCGACCGCTCGCAGAGAAGTGGCAAGGCTGTCGAAACTCTCATAACGAGCCCTGCGCTTCACAAGCCGCCGCCGGAGTGGAACGAACCGGATATCTACGACTATGGCGTGGAGCGGGTCCTTATCGTCGAACGGGACATTCTAGTCGACCTGTTCGTACGAAATGGTCTGCATGCCGAGCAGAAGATGCTGGTCATTGCTGAGTCTGGCTACCCCGATTACCTGCAGCCGATCACTCAACGACTGTTAAGCGAACAGACAGACCTGCCGGTGTTTCTCCTGCATGATGCGACGACTCACGGAACCGCCATGGAGGAACGTGTGCTCAACAGCAACATGTTGCCTCTTGACGGACACCCGATGACGGACCTCGGCATGTTCCCAAGCGATTTTCGGAAGCTGAAACGGACAAGTCGATTTGATCCGGACAACACACAACGGGCCTTGCCCGTGGACGCGATGCTGATGCCATTCATGGCGATGGGACTGGGAGCGGCCATGACCGACAGCATTACGTTTGGTGGCATGTTGCAAAGGCAACAACGAGGAGCAGCTCATGGCGTCGGATACGATTTCCGCTGAACAGTTAATGGCACGTGTAATGCCGGCTCTAGCAGCCCGTTGAAGAACCTGGCCGTGTAACGGGGAATGATTATTCTACGTGTGTTCGTTTTCTGAATGGAGTATGACGATGGCGTTGCGGCGGCGAAACACTGAGAAGCAGCGGGAACTGTGGAGCGAGACGGGGGCGGTGGCGAAGTCTCCGGGGCATGTGTTCTATGAGCGGCTCAACGGGCTGCTCGCGGACTCCGGCTTTGACCGCTTTGTCGAAGACCTTGTGGAGCCGTATTACGCCAG
>CAYSJO010000949.1:0-20017 GCA_964431285.1 uncultured Planctomycetaceae bacterium | reverse complement strand
TGCGGTATGCGCACCGGTTCTCGGCGTAGGCGTCGGAAATCCGTGGCGGCCTGCACGCCGCCATCGCCGGCTTGTTGCCTGCCCTGCCCACGAAGTCCGGTGCGTAAGCCGAGCCCAGATATCCACCGATGCCAATGTTCGGCGCGCAGAAGACGGGCGGTCCCACGCACTTAATAAGCCACGCATTGGAAACGAAATTGCGTGTGCTGGGTTTGTGCTTGGCAACGAATGAGCCCAGGTAGGGGTGCTCGTTCGGGATGCCCTGCTGCGCACGCTTCTCCGACTGACCACTGAGCAGATTGTGCATCGCGTCAAAGTGATTGCTGATCGCGCCGGGATGCGACATGGAGTTGATGAGCGTGAAGTGGTCGGTCAACTTTGCGAGTTCCGTGTGCATCTCATTGATGCGCATGCCCGGCACTTTTGTGTCGATGGGTTCGTAAGGTCCGCGATAATCCAGCGGCGCGTTCGGTTTCATATCCCACGTGTCAACGTGACTTGGTCCTCCGCAGAGCAGGACGAAGATACAGGACTTGTCCGAGGCGACGGCTTTGCCCGAGGCATCGACGTCGTCGCTGCCCATAACCGCGCCTGGCATACCAAGACTCAGCGTGCCCAGGCCGCTGGCGGTGAGGGCTTGACGACGGTTCAACTCGAAACTGTTCATACAACTGCTCCCATGTCCCATTGACGACTTGAGCTGGGGGAACGTGTGTCGGTCACCTGGTCGTTGGCTAACTTGCGGGCGGCTGCCGCCGTCCCCGAAACTGTTCAAACGATTGTAAGCGAAACACAGTGTACTGCGAACAGGATTGGCCGCTTCGCAGGGTACTGTTGGAGAAGATCGCTACTTCCGTTGCTGCTGTTGGCGGCCAGGAGAATCTCATGTGTAGGACATTGACGACCCTGGCCTGCTGGTTGGTGCTGGCTCCGATCACCGTACAGAAAGACGTTTCGGCGGCGCCGAGCGAGTCGCGCCCGCCTAATATCGTGCTCATCCTCGCCGATGACATGGGTTATGGCGACGTCGGCATCCTCAACCGCGAAAGCAGAATTCCCACGCCCAGCCTTGACCGGCTGGCAAGAGAAGGCCTGGCCTTTACCGACGCCCATTCATCGGGGTCGTACTGCGTCCCGTCCCGCTACGGCCTGTTAACCGGCCGGTACATGTGGCGCAGTCGGCTGGGATCGGGCGGTAATCTGGCCAATTTTGCTGGCACACTGATCGAACCGGGCCGGAAAACGCTCGCGGATGTGCTTCGTGAGGCGGGTTATCACACCGGACTGGTCGGCAAGTGGCACCAAGGCATTGACTGGAAGCTGCGTGATGAACGAGCGCGCGAAGTTATCCGGGTCCATCCTAACTACCAGGATTTTCGCAACATCGACTTCGCCTCACCCGTCGTGAAAGGGCCTCGGGATTACGGATTCGACTACTCGTTCGGCATTGCCGGGTCGGCGGAGATGAATCCATCCACCTTCATCGCGAACAACCGGGCCACCGTCATCCCCACCCTCTCGTCGCAGGCAGCAAAGGAAAAGTACGGCGAATGGTATGGCCGGGACGACAACATCGTTGCCGCAGGCTACACCATGGACCGCCTCGTCCCGACTCTGTCCAACAAGGCGTGCGCATTTGTCGAGACCGCAACGCGCACTCGGCCCGATCAGCCATTCTTCCTCTATTACGCGATGACAACGCAGCACAACCCGATCGTCCCCAACAAAGAATTCGTCGGAAGAAGCCGGGCCGGGGCGTACGGAGATTTCGTTGCCGAACTCGACCACCATGTTGGCAGGATGATGGGCAAACTTGCTGAACTCGGAATCGACGAGAACACCATCGTCATCTTCACCAGCGACAACGGACCGGTAAATCGCACAAAGGGGTATCGGGCCAGATGGGTCAGTGGCGACACCGCCATTTATGGACACGACAGCAACGGACCTTTCAGTGGCTGGAAGGCCGGCCTGCAGGAGGGCGGACACCGCGTACCGTTCTTCGTCCGCTGGCCCGAGAAGATTAAACCGGGTGGGAGTTGCCGAACAACGATCCTCTTCAATGATGTGGTCCCATCTCTGGCGGAGATGTTGAGAATCAAACTGGACAACCACACCGCTGAAGACGGCCAGAGTTTCTTCAAGACGCTGACGGGAGAAGCTCGCCCCGAGTCGTTTCACAAGGCGATCGTACACAATCACAGCAACGGTACGTTTGCTATCCGCAAGGGTTCATTCAAGCTGACGGTCAACGGGCCGAAAACTGCCGCGCAGGTCGTGGATGGCAACTTTCCTGTGTCCTTCGTGCTGCATGACCTGGGCAAAGACATCGAAGAGACTACCGACATATCCCGCAATCATCCGGGGATCGTGAAGTAGATGCATGCCTTACTCAAGAAATACGTGCGGGAAGACAGAAGCAACGGCAGGCGATGATTGTCCGGCGGCGGCATGCGGAGCCCCAGCGGGGCGAAGACACGGCCCCGGGAACAATGGACTACGGAACCTGTCGACATCCGAATCGAGAACTGAAACTTGAGTACTTCAAAGCGGACGCGGCTTCCGTCCTTTTTCGTCACGTCTAGATATCGTGAGTTCGCTGACATTGGTGACTGAGGGATCGAGCAGGAGATTGGTTGCGAAGGAAATGCTCTAAGAGAAAGAAACGCAATCGCAACGCGAAGCGTTAGTTTTGAAGTTGCGCGTTTTGAACCGCGATAGCGGTGAAATGTGATATGCACTAACTCGCTGCCAGCATCTTCACACACTGGCTGCCGACTACCAGACACACAGCCGCGTAAGCTGCCGCTGCCAGATCGTCGACCATGATGCCCGTGCCATCAGGCAGTTTTTCCAGGCGTCGAACAGGCCACGGTTTCGTGATGTCGAATATGCGAAACAGCACGAAGCCAACGCACATAGTCACTGGGGCGAGACTCTGGCTCATGACGATCTGTGGCAGAAACACGATCCAGAAAGCAGCGATCTCGTCGAATACGATCTCGCCCGGATCGTGTCGGCCCATCGCTTTGCTGGCACGTGTGCAAATTGGAATACCCACGAGGATGAAGGCTGCTCCGATCGCCAGTACGGCGGGTAGCGGTAACGCAAGTTGCAGCACAGCCCAGATCAGTGGCGGCCCCAACAGGCTTCCGGCTGTTCCCGGAGCCACCGGGAAAAGCCCAATGCCCAGGCCGGTTGCCAGGCTGATGGCAGTCATATCCAACAAGTGCTTCTTCATGGGGCGGAGTTGTCGCCTGGGTGTTGCTGTGTCGGCAAGTCACTTCAATCGCACCGTTCCGCCGAAGTGAGCACGTGCCTCACCGTCGGATGCGATCAGAATTGCACCACTATCCGCGATACCGTGACACGTGCCTTCGACCTGGTGATTACCAGACTGCAACACAATGTCCTTTCCCAAAAGGACGCACTGCTGCTGCCACCGTTCCCGCAGCGCCAGCTTCTGTTGCCCCAGCGTTCGAAACTGGTCCGCCAATTCATTCAGCAGGTACTCCAGCACTTCATGCAGGCTCTGGGCACGCGCGGCTTCGTCAATGATCGACGTGGCTATGCAGCGAAGCTCTTCGGGAGCCTCACGCAGACTGTTGCCCACGTTCAGTCCGATTCCGAGCACCAGCCGGTCATCCAGTCCGGGAGGAGGCTCGACCAGAATCCCACAAACCTTGCGTCCATTGAGATGCACGTCGTTCGGCCATTTGAGTCCCACCTGACACTCAGGTGCAAACTCACGCAGGATCTCAGAGACAGCCAGCGCGGCTGTCAGCGAGACGAGCGGGAATGCCTCGCGGCTGATCCCGAATTCACTCGGTGCAACCAACAGTGAAAAGGTCAGAGCACCGTCATTGGCCCACCATTGATTGGAGCCACGACCACGACCAGCCGTCTGCATCTCCGTCAGGACCAGTAACGGAAGCGCCGAATCAGAGTGAGCGAACGCAAGAGCCTCGGTGCTGGTCGACGAGCACTCGGCCCGAAACACGATTCGCCTGCAGAGCGTTTCGTTGTGCAATCGCTGCAGGTCGAACCAGCGAGAGGGAGAATCCGCCTGAATCGCTGGTGTCATGTGTTACTCGGGCACGTCCGTCAGCAGTTCAATCTGTTTTGCGCCACCTGCGATGACTTCGATCGGCAGTTTCCAGTGAGACGTATGCACTTTGCACAGTCCGCCGAGTCCACCGCGGCAGTATCCGTAGGAAACCGCAAACTGGAATGTCGCTGCTCCACCAGCCGCAGTGAGCGGTATCTCGAATGTCGCAACACCGTCCTTAAGAGTTCCTTTGAGACGTTTACCAAGCTGGTCTGATGCCACGACGGTCTGCTGTGCTGCGGTGGTCACCTTTGCTCGAATGGGGAACAGATCGTTCAGTTTGTAGTCGTCTGGAGTCTGCAGTTTGACCACAACTTTCACCGTCTCGCCTGGCGCCACCTTTTGCGCCGGGACTTCCAGCAACGATTTGTCGTCAGGGACAACACTGTCGCTGGCGGACGATACCCTCTTCACGGGCGGGGCCAGCCCTTCAACGACGAATTCGTGGGCCACCTTCGTTTTGAGGTCGACGGCGACGACGCGGTGATTGTTCGTGTCCGCGACGTACAGCGTGTCGTCGGTGATTGCGAGGCCTTCGGGTTCGTGGAACCTTGGCGGATCAAGACGATTGCCGGCAGTGCTGTCGCCCAGCCATGTCGTCGCCTTACGCGTTTCCAGATTGATGGACTTGATTTTGTGGTTGTAGGCGTCGGCAATGAACAGCGTGTTTTCTCCGTGCAGCGCGACACCCAACGGGTGTTGCAGTCGGGCCTCGGAACCGATGCCGTCGGTGTCACCGAATTCGAACAACGCCCGGGCGTTCGGAAGATCGTGCGTGCCAACGATGGTCGTGACGTTGCCATCCGGATCGACCGCGACTTTGCGGATAGCCGAGCCTTCGCTGTCGGCGACGTACAGGAACTCGCCGTCACTGACGAGGCCCGACGGCTGTGCCAGCGCTGCGGAATCATGGGGACCGTTGGTGATGTCTTCGCGTCCGGAACCCGAGAACACACCGATCTCCTCGGACCCGAGTTTGTGCGACCAGATCTGGTGCGGGCCAGCCATCGCGATGTACAGCGTGTCGTCAACGACCTCCAGGGCCCACGGGCTGTTGAGTGCAGTCGACAGGTCTCCGCCATTCGCTCGGAATCGTGCCTGCTCGCCCGTACCGGCCAGCGTCGCGACCATCTTCGTTTTCAGATCGATCGTTCGAAGCAGGTGGTTTTCCGTGTCAGCCACGTACAGCGTGTCGCCCTTGAGCGCCATGCCCTGGGGATGGTCGAAGTTCGCTTCCGCATAGCTGCCATCTTTTGCCCCGATGGAGCCATCACCGACCACGTCAATCAGCTTGCCTTCCAGCGACGAAATGATGATTCGGTTGTGATTGCTGTCGGAAATGAAGAGCCGTTTGCCGGCAGTATCGGCAAGCAGCTTTCCCGGATACTTTAGTGGACCCGACGGAACACGATCGCGTTCGAGCGAGAATTCGACCGGAGTCTGATCGAGAGTTCCCTTCGCTTTGTGATACGTAATCAGTTTCTTGATCACGACTTCGAGGATTTCACGGTTGCCTTCGCCGGACAGATATCCGCAGTAGTTACCTTCCGGGTCGATCAGCACGAGCGTCGGCCAGGCACGGGCTCCCATCTTCTTCCAGACGATCATTTCTGAATCGTTAATCACCGGGTGCTCGATTTCGTACCGCACGATCGCCTGTCGAATGGCCGCAGTGTCTTTCTCGTTGTCGAACTTGGCCGAATGGCAGCCGATCACGACGATGTCATTCGGAAACTTGTGCTCCAGATACTTCAGATCGGGCAGCACGTGCATGCAGTTAATGCAGCAGTACGTCCAGAAATCGATGAGGACGATCTTGCCGCGCAGGTCCTTCATCGTGATTTCGCCGGACGTATTCAGCCATGCTGTGCCACCGTCGAGTTCCGGAGCTTTGAACCGATTCGGGAACGGGTTCTCGATGGGTTTGCCGTCTCCATCCACGACCGCTTTCTCGGCGTCCGGCTTATCGGTAGCGGGCTTGTCGGGATCAGCCGCCGCCGACTTCTCAGCATCTGCATCGCCCTGGGCTTGAGTCGTGCGTGCAACGACCAGTCCAGTGACGACCAGCACGACGATCAGCATGGCTACGAGAAACGGAGCACCGGACGGACGACTGTGTTTTCCGGATGAAACGACAGGACTTGGACGTGTCATCGATTGACTCCAACGTAGAATTTGGGGAACTAATGATGATAGGTGACGTCGAACGCCGCTTCAAACAGCACTGCCACGATGTCACGCACACACGGCCGCCGGCACCCGTGTGTGCGACCTGCCGGCTGGTCCGGTGATTCGGCCTGTCACAGATTCTCGCAGTCGGCCTGCATCGGTTTTACTCAACGCAGCAGTCGCAAGTGCATGAAAACGACGATGTTGACATGCTGCAAAGGGCGAACTAACGTCGCCGCCGATGGGTCAAAAACACCCTGTTACGCACCTTCATGGCCTCGTCGGCCTGTTCTCTCGGAGTCGTGCAACCCGATTCGTCAGACTGACAGCTCCATGTTCGGCCGGTCGTACATCCAGCGAGATTCCGCCATGCAAACCCGTCGTCAGATTCTCTCCTGCACTGCGGTGATTCGTGGCCTCCTGGCCAATGCTCTGGTCGTCGCAGCGTTCGCGTCTTCCGCCTCGGCGGCGGACGACAAATGGCCTGCAAAGATGTTCGAGAAACAGTCGCACGATTTTGGAGTGGTGGCGCGCGGCTCGGATGTCAATTACCGTCTTAAGCTGAAGAACATCTTCAAAGAGACCGTGCATATCACTGAGGTCCGCACAACCTGCGGATGCTCGGCTGGTGAACCGAGCCAGGAGACACTCGCAAGTCTCGAAGAGGCCTACGTCACGATCACGATGGACACGCGGAAGTTCACGCGGCGCAAAGACTCGAATGTGATCGTCGTGTTTGACCGCCCGGTCTACGGACGCGTGCAGATTCCCATTACGGCCTACATTCGGACGGATGTTGTGATCGAGCCGGGATCAGTGCAGTTCGACAACGTTGACCGAGAACAGAAAAACGTGCGAATTCTGAAAATCTCATACGCCGGCCGCGCCGACTGGACGATCCGCGACGTAAAAACTCAAAGCGAATTCGTTGTGGCCGAGGTCAAGGAGACGGTTCGCGGAGCCGGGCGGGCCAACTACGACCTGATCGTTCGGCTGAGCGACAAGACGCCGGTCGGTCCGCTGCGGCAGTTTCTGACGCTGGTGACAGACGACCCGGAAAACACGCACGTCCCACTGCTGGTCGAGGGCAGTGTGCGACGCGACATCGTCGTCAATCCGTCGCTCCTCTCGCTGGGCACAATGCGCCCCGGGCAGACGAAAACTGTCAACGTCGTACTACAGGGAAAGAAACCGTTTGAGGTCTCTGGTGTGACGTGCCTGCGTGCCAAAGATGTCTTTCAGGTCCGATTGCCGAAACGGTCTGCTCCCGTGCAGATCATTCCACTGACAATCACCGCGCCACAGAAAGTCGGTCCGCTTGATGAAGAGCTAAGCGTGACCATTCCCGGCCGCTCGGATCCCGTGACATTCAGGGCTCGCGGCAAGGTTGCCGCGTCAGGCAAGTAGTGGCCGTGCAGCCGCCAGACGGCGTCAGGACGTCGATCACTTTCCTGATCACGGAGCTGGATCCCGGGGGCGCCGAACGCGCGCTGGTTCAAATCGCGACGGGTCTTTCGCCCGATGACTGGAAACGTTCCGTCATCTGTCTGGGTGATCGTGGCGCCCTCGCTGACACGCTTGAAGACGCCGGTATTCCCGTGACGTGCGTTGGTGCACGCCGCGCCAGCAGCCTCCGCGGCCTATGGAAGGTCACAGCCGGGCTGGCACGCGAACTGTGTCGACAGCAGCCAGTCGTGCTTCAGACTTTTCTGTGGCATGCGAATATTGTCGGTCGGATTGCCGCCCGACGCGCGGGAGTGCCGCACGTCGTCTCCGGAATCCGAGTTGCGGAAAAACGCGGCCGCTGGCGATTGCGACTTGATCGCTGGACCGAGCCGTACATTGACCGACACGTGTGTGTCAGTCAGGCAGTAGCAGATTTCTCGATTCGTGAATCTGGCCTTAGCCCTCACAAGACTGTTGTCATCCCCAATGGTGTGGACATCGCGATGTTCCGCGATGCGGATCCAGTTGCGCTGTCAGCCTTCGGAATCCCAGTCGACGCGACCATTCTGCTATCAGTCGGGCGGCTTGATCCGCAGAAGGACCCACTGACACTGGTCCGTGCCGTTGCCCGACTTGCGCCTGATCGACCTGACCTGCATTTGTTGCTGATCGGGCACGGAACGCTCGAGGCCGAAATCGCGGAAACGTCTGAGGCTGTTGGAATTGCGGAGCGGGTCCACCTGGCCGGCTGGCAGCCGGATATCGCTGGAATCATGCGTTCATCTGACGTTTTCGTACTGACGTCATTGTGGGAAGGTCTGCCCAACGTGCTGCTTGAAGCCGGCGCATCCGGCCTGCCGATTGTGGCGACGCGAGCCGAGGGTGTGTCTGAGATCGTTGAGGACGGCGTCACTGGGCACCTCGTAAACATCGGAGATGAACAGGCGCTGGCGGCGGCAATCGATCGCGTGCTGGGCGAACCCGTTGTCGCAGCCGAGTCAGCGGATCGTCTGCAACGACATGTGGCGGAGCGTTTTACCTGGTCAGCGGTAGTCACACAGTATGCGGATCTGTACCGGTCGCTACTCGCAGCCGGTGAATGAGCCGGTCGATCTCAATGATTGAACACCCGGCGCGACGAGCATAGGATGCCGTAGATATCAACCTGAACATCAATTCGTGAACATTGGCAGCCAGCCGCAAAGCCCGCCGAAGATCCGGTCGGACTGCTGATTTCACGGTGTCAGGGCAACTCCTCCTCGCGGGCTCGATCGCACCATGCCAGCCTCCACGGACGTTCGGATTGTCGACGCAAGTTGTACATTTGAATCTGTTCCCTTCCGGGCGCCCCTGAAATTCGGCGGCCGCATCGTGGACAAGTCCTTCCTGATCAACGTCGAGGTCATGGTCGAGACGCAGGCAGGAAAGCACGTGTCCGGCTATGGCAGCATGCCTGTCGGAAACGTCTGGGCCTGGCCGACGTCTCAGTTGACGGGTGACCAGACCGAAACGGCGATGAAGGAATTCGCCGAGCGGATCACCACGATGGCAACGGAGATTCCGCATTACGCGCACCCGATTGAGCTGATGTACGACCTTGCGGCTGAGTACAAACATCTGGGCCGAACAATCTGCGAAGGTCATCGGTTTGATGAGGGGATGCCGGAACTTGCTCAGCTTGTGTCGGCGAGTCCGCTCGACGCGGCCGTGCATGATGCCTACGGCCGCGTGCATGAGGTGAACTCGTATGACGCTCTGTCGTCCGAATTCATGAACGACGATCTGTCGGACTATCTCGACGAGCAGTTCGCAGGCGAGTATCTGGACCAGTACACGTTGCGTGAGCCGAAAGAACGTCTGCCGCTGTATCACCTGGTCGGAGCACTCGATCCGTTAACGACTGAAGATGTGATCGACCGTCCGAAGGACAGGCTGCCAGTGACCCTTGGTGAGTGGATCAAGGCCGACGGACTCACTCATCTGAAGATTAAGCTGGCCGGTGATGACCTGGATTGGGATGTGGCACGGGTGGCGGCTATCGAGTCAGTCGCAGTCGCAACTCAGGCCGAGCGCGGCTGTGGCGAGTGGTACTATTCGCTCGACTTCAACGAGAAGTGCGAGACAGTCGAGTATGTGCTGGACTTCTTGAAGAAGGTACAGGAGCAGACGCCACTCGCTTACGACCGGATTCAATACATCGAACAACCCGCCAGCCGAGATCTTGCGGCGCACCCTGAAATCAAACTGCACGAGGCAGCCAAGCTGAAACCGGTCGTCGTTGATGAGGCGCTCATCGACTATGAATCGCTGCTGCTGGCTCGCGATCAGGGATACACAGGCGTCGCCCTCAAAGCGTGCAAAGGGCAATCGGAATCACTCTGCCTTGCAGCAGCGGCACAGAAATTTGGCATGTTTCTGTGTGTTCAGGATCTGACGTGCCCGGGAAGCTCATTCCTGCACTCCGCCAGCCTGGCAGCCCGAATTCCGACGGTCGCCGCCATTGAAGGCAATGGTCGCCAATATTGTCCCGGACCGAATCGTGTGTGGGAGCATCGCCTGCCATCGATGTTCGATATCAAAGACGGCACAGTCGGAACCGGCGTGCTGAACAACATCGGGCTCGGTTTCTGAACGCCTGCTGGTGCCCGCCTACAGTGGGGGGGAATCATTTGCACCTGGCAGCATCCGCCCCCCGGTCCGTAGAAAATGGGCTGTCAGTTCATGGACTGGCCCGTTCACCCCGATTTCGGTCAGATGGCGAATCGTCGCTTCGACGTCGTATTCGACTCTACGGAATTCGACGTGACCGTCTTCGATCACACAATAAGCACTGCGAGGGTCTCCGTCTCGGGGCTGGCCGACACTGCCCGGATTGATGACCTTTGTGTCACCGACCTCGACGCAGAACGACATGTGTGAGTGCCCGACACAGACAAAGTTAACGTCAATGTTCTGCAGCCGCTCCTTCCAACTCTCTGGGTCGTCTCGCAAATACTCGTCAAACGGATCCCGAGGCGTCGCGTGGACCAGGTAATACGTCGCTCCCCCCAGTTCAAGCCGCTGTGTCACAGGCATTCGGGCCAGAAACTTCATGCGGGTTGAGTCAAGCACGTCCCAGTGATGCGGACGGACCTGTGCGGCCAACCGGGACAGGCCATGCAATCCACCTGAAGGAATTCGCTGAGCGACAGCGTGATCGTGGTTGCCGCGGACGGCCGCGTCGGCGTGTTTGCGAATCCAGTCGATGCAAGGCACCGGGTCAGGTCCATAATCGACAAGGTCTCCCAGAAACAGACAGGCGTCGAATGATTCGTCAATTGCCTGCAACGCTGGCCAGTTCGAGTGAATATCTGAGATCAAAAGCATTTTCATCTGGTAGAATCCCGCAGAACGAACATCTGTGTCAGGAAATCTGACACGTATCTTTGATACGAACGGCAATCCTTCTTGACCATTCGTACGTGCCGTGGATTAAATACAGGTTAAGCTCCAGCCCGGCTGGATCAACGCGCGTCGCGATACGCATCCAATTACTCGTTGGAGTCATTTGACTTATTTTGACGGCCACTGTTCTCGTCAGTCGAACGTGGGAGTGTGCAATGAGCGAAGACCTTGAGAATCTGCCCCTCAGGGAAGTCTGCAAGGAAGCTGAACGGCTCACGCGGGAAGTGGTGGATCACCTCGAGAACAACCTGATTCCGCGGACTCGGGAAGTGCATGAACTGGTCAAGCCGGATTCTCCATTCAACACATCCGAAGGTACTGTCAAGGACGTCACGATTCGTAATCAGGCGGCAAATCTTCTGGAGAGCCAGGATTTTGCAGAACAGCTGTTTCTTAGAACGCGTCAGTATCTGGCGGCGATTGATAAAGACATCAACGGAATGCTCAGACAGTCTTAGGTAACTGTCTGAAGACCATCAGAATGATCGAACAGAATTTGACGTTCCCATCTTTGACCATCATGTCGTTTACAGCTCACAGCCTGTGAGAGGCGTTCCGCCTGAGTCCCATGGTAACCGGTAGTGACGGTAGTTCGATTCGCCCACTACCCGCGTCCGAGTTGTCGGACGAATCGGGTGGGTTGGCCGTTCCCGGCGGGCTGCTGTCCCGATCCGGCAGCGAAACCGTAATCAACCCCGCTGGCAAAGCGCTGTCGCTTCCCGCATCCCAGCATGACCCATCCTCCGAGTTTCAGAAGATGTTCCCGCCTCTACAGGATTCGGGCGGACACAGTATTCATGATCCCTCGGGCATAACGCTGGAGCACTTTCGCATCGAGGAGCGGATTGGCAGTGGTGGCATGGGAGCCGTGTTTCGCGCGGTGGACGAGCGGCTGCAACGGAACGTGGCACTCAAGATTCTCGCTCCGAGTCAGGTTATCGACGAATCCGCGATCAAACGATTTCGAAACGAAGCCCGCGCCGCCGCCCGCCTTGATCACGAGAACATCGCACGAGTGTTCTACATCGGCGAGGATCGCGGCCTGCACTTCATCGCCTTTGAATTCGTCACCGGCTCAACAATTCGGGACCTGATCCGGGGACAACAGCGTCTGAACCCGACCGATGTCGTGAACTATGGATTGCAGGTCGCATATGCCTTGATGCATACCTCCGCGATGGGAGTCGTGCACCGCGACATCAAACCATCCAACATCATTATTACGCCCAATGGACGAGCGAAGCTGGTTGACCTTGGCCTTGCCCGAAAAGACAACGCGGAATCACAGGCGGACCTGACACTCCCTGGTACGACTCTCGGCACATTCGACTACATCTCGCCTGAACAGGCGAAGGACCCGCGGTCAGTCGATGTTCGCAGCGACATCTATTCGCTCGGCTGCACGATGTACCACATGCTGACGGGCCGGCCGCCGTATCCGGAAGGAACTGTGCTGCAAAAGCTGCTCGACCATCAGGGGAAGGAAGCGCCCGACCCGGCAGCGATCAATCCTCATGTGCCCGACAATCTGTCAGCGATCATTCGGCGGATGATGAACAGCGATCGCAGCCGGCGGCACCAGACGGCCGATCAGCTTGTGCGTGACCTGACCCATGTGGCAGGGATTCTGAATCTCCGCGGAGTTAATCCGGAGGGGCTTGTCTGGACTGCATCCCGCGGCGCTTCAGGCAAGGGCTGGCGCGGTCAGACGGGATTGATTCTCACAGTCGCTGCGTTTCTTCTCATTGTTGGATTGTTGCAGAAGTATCCGGGAGAAATCGGACGTCAGCTCGTCGGCCCCTCTGGGACAGTGGATGACACCGACGTGGTCGGCAACTCCGGCCGCACTGAGCCAGGAACGTCGGTCATTGCGCAGCGGACTCCAGGAGAATCGCCGGGAGACGTTGCAACGCCAGGGGCTGTGGACGATCCGGGTCCTGCATCCACCAGGGTTGAGCGACCCGATTCGGACGTTTCATCAAGTCCTGGCGTGGACTCAACAGCGCCTGACGTCGTCGGCCCGGAGGCTCCTGAGAACCCGACAGGCCCGCGTGAACCTGAGTCGTCACTTGTTGCCATCGATCCTCTGCCTGGCTCTGGGACCGTGACAACTGAACCGACTATCGGTCCTGCCTCACCAGGCACGGGACCGGAACTGCCGGTGCCCGCCCCGTCTTCGATCTCCGACCCACTGTTGGATGCGAGCCAGTTTCCGGTGTCCCTTTTCTCGGCGGAAGCGAATCTTGTGAAGCCGTATCGCAGCCTGTGGGCCGCGTGCGCGGCGGCCGAGGATGGGAGCACGATCGAACTGGCATTCACTGGCCCACGGACCGAGAAACCGTTCCGGGTCACAAAGGAGAACATCACGATCCGAGCTGCGCGTGGTCATCGGCCAGTCATTGAATTCAGCCCGGACGACTCGGATTCCTCTGATTCGGACGCACATATGATCAACGTGCAGTCCGGTCCGTTACGGATCGTCAACGTCCAGTTTGTGATGTCTGTTCCTGAAGACGCCGCGGCTCAGCGATATGCGGTTTTCGGGGTATCACGTCCCCGGCAACTTGAATTGAATCGTGTGGCGGTAACCGTCATCAATCCACGTCGGATGCAGGCGACGATTGTCGATGTCACATACGAAATGGTGGACATGCCGGCTGACACGGGCATATCACGACCGGCGCAGGACCGAAACATTTCACTTCAAATGACCGACTGCCTGTTCCGAGGTACGGCGTCACTGGCATCGCTCGCGTGGCAGGGACCACTCGACCTGACGGTTGAAAACTGTGCTGTCGGGCTTGCCAGTGATCTCATCCAGTTCGAATCGGCCAGTGCCGCTTCGCGGGCCAATGTCCTGCTCCGTCACATCACAGCACGTCTGGATGGGTCGCTTATCAAGTTGTCAGGACCCGTTTCAGCTGACGGTCCTGTGCTCAACTGTGAAGCCAGAAACTGTCTGCTTTCCTGCCGCGATTCCAATGCAGCCATTTACAGTGACTTGAGCGTTAATGCAGAGGACGCCCACCGTCAGTTGTTGTGGCGTGGCGAACGCAACTTCTACGACGGGCAGATTGCGTTCTGGCAGATTGAGAATTCGCAGGAAGTGCTCGACCTGGAACAATGGCGTTCTACCTGGGGGCCAGCGAGAGAAGTCGGCCCGAACAATGTTCAGATTCAGTGGCGCGACTCAATTCCGACAACCGAAGACGCTGAGTCTGACTTCGCCTCGGTCGGGCGAAACTGCTTCATTCTGATGCCCGCGACGAGTGACGCGCCGAATCCCGCCGTCAGCGGTGCCACAGACGGCAGTGATGCTGGATGCCAACTGACTGCCTTGCCGGTCCCATTCAGTGAGCCCGTTGAAGAGTTGTCGCCTGATCAACCGCCTGCTGCTGTCGACTAATGTGCTTTCAAACCGGTCATTGGGCTTCCACCCGGACCCGAACCAGGGTGTGTCCAAGTTGGCGTCAAGCTTCAAACGCAGGCTGACCTGGGCCGCGTGGTGATGCATGTGGCGGATGTTGCACACATGCAGTTCCGCTCGGGAGAAGTCCTTGCGTGGAAACTCCGACGGAGCGCTCAGTGTCTCGACCGTTTCGGCGGCGATGACTTCCGATGCCTTTCTCCGGCAGTGAGTCAGATACCTCTGCAGGAATGGCCGATCGTAGAGCAGCTTCTGTTTACGATCTTCGAGTTCTTCGTAGTCACGAAAAGACCCCGAGTTGTCGTGGTGAAACGCCTGATCGCGGACGGCATCAAAGTCACGTCCGAGATAGACGTCCGCAAAAAAGAGCGTGTGAAACGCGACCTGGCAGAAAGCTAGGTTCACAATCGGTTCATCCCATCTCGAATGAGGACAACGACCGATACAGGTATTCCACATGCAGAAGACGGCTTCATACTGATTTGTTATGAGCGATTTGAACGTATTCAGCGTCTCAACCAGTCCTCATTCAGTCACGATTGCGGCAACCTGGCAGTTCAGGCGGTATTTCTCGATTATGATGAGAGAGGCGGAGTGTATCGATTCGCGAACTTCAATCCCGCTGTGTCTGCCTTGGTCAAAGGTCCAGATTGACTGGGCCTGAATACAAGGAATAATTCGAAGAGAATCCCCCGTTGTGATGACGATGGATCAACACGCTGAAACTGTCGTCATTACCGAGCCATGAATTGGTGTCAGCTTAGATGCTTCAACGCTCGATCAGCATTCTGGCAACGACAGCGGTCCTGCTCCATTCGGTTTTCGGATGTTGCTGGCATCACGCTCATGCTGCTGATCACGTCACTGGACTTGCAGAAACAGCCTCTGGTCACGGACCCGTCGGTCATCAGTGCCATGCGCATTCGAGCCGCGACACTCACCACCCGGGGCATGTTGTTCATCACCAGAATGACGGGCCGCGCGAGCCACACGCCCCCTGTCAGCGGAACCCGTGTGATGGCGACGCATGCCACTTCGCTCCGACGGCACACATCAAGGTCCCAGGTCCCGACGATTCGAGGCTGACCGATTCGACGATAGTCGCCCGAACTGTTCAGCCAGGTTGCGGGACGACTGTCGGCTGCCTGCCCTGTGTCGCCCCTGCGGAATCCACGACGCGATGCTATGCGCGAGTCATGACGCAGATCTGGCTACTGTGAGCCACGTCGCCACTTCCAATCTGCTGTAGCTGGATTCGTGAGAATTCAGTGATCGATTCTCGCCACTTCCCGGTGTCGGGGACGCATGTTACGAGCATGCGTGAACCGCCTCGTGCACAATCGACCTTCTGGCTAATTCAGGAACTGTCCGATGGGATCAAACACACTCCGTCTGCCGAAGATTCCACTACGGTCGATCGGCTGGACTGCCGCGCTACTCGTTGTTGTGCTGGCTGCGGCCTTTCGAGGAATGTGGTGGCCGACAACCCGGCAGTGGGTTGTCGGAATGATCGCCGCTCGGCGACCAGTGGTCACGGTTGAGGAAGCTGTCGAAGACCACAACGCCACTTCGCTGGCACTGTCCGAAACTGGCCTGCGAAATCTCGGGCTGACTCGAGACCTGATCCGACCTGTCGAACTGACGACCTGGCAGCGCAGTGTGACGTTGCCGGCCGTTGTGGCTGAACGCCCGGGACAGTCAAAGATCCACGTGGCGACACCGATGAGAGGTGTCGTTCTGCATGTGCATGCCATTCCCGGCGAAGCTGTCGAGTCAGGAACGCTGCTGTTTCAGATTCGACTGACTCACGAAGACCTCGTTCAATCGCAGACTGGTTTTCTAAAGACAATTGGTGATCTGGATGTGGAACGTCGCGAAATTGCACGACTGACCAAGGCGACCAGTACGGGCGCCGTTCCAAAAATCCGACTGCTTGAACGGCAATACGAACGCGACAAACTTGAGGCGCTGTACGGCGCACAACGCGAGGCCTTGAAACTGCACGGGTTGTCTGACAATCAGGTCGAGCAAATCGTGAGCGAACGACGTCTGCTCAGCGAACTGCAGGTGATGGCACCGGAAAAAGACGCCCACCCTGACAATGAACTGCGCCTCGCTCGGCAGGTCATGCGACCGGCGTCTTTTCGGCGGCAGGCGGCTCCGTTGCCTGATCAACCCGCTGCAGAACACGAAGACCACCACCACGTACCGCTGATCGTAGGAGACCTTCGCGTGCACAAAGGCCAGGCGGTCACCGCTGGTGAAACACTTTGCGAACTCTCCGATTACTCCGAACTGTTTGTTGAGGGGCTGGCCTTCGAACACGATGCTGAGGACATCGCGGCGGCGGCTCGGCAAGGGTGGACGGCGACGGGAATTGTTGAAGACCTGGGCAGCGGACAGAAGGAGATTGCCGGGCTGCCGATCGTCAGGGTTGCTAATGAAATCGACCGGGAATCGCGCACGTTGAAGTTCTTTGTCCGTCTGCCCAACCACATACAGAGTGACGCAACGGACGATGAGGGACGGCGTTTCGTGGGTTGGCAATTTCGGCCGGGTCAGCGCATGCAGTTACGGATTCCGGTTGAAGAAGTCCCCGATCAGATCGTCCTGCCGATCGATGCCGTGACTAAGGAAGGCGCGGAATTTTACGTGTTCCAGCAGAACGGTGATCACTTCGATCGTGTCGCCGTACATGTGGTCTATCGGGACCAGCATTCTGTCGTGGTCGCGAATGACGGTGCGATCTTCGCTGGAGACGCGCTCGCCATGCGCGGCGCACACCAGATGCAGATGGCGCTCAGAAACAAGGCCAGCGGAGGCACTTCGGCACATCACGGTCACACGCATTGATTCGACCACCGTCAGCTCTCAGCACTTAAGCCCTCCGCGAGCCGTGACATGCTCAATTCCATCATCCGATTCGCTTTGCAGCAGCGGCTCCCGACGGCGGTCGTTGCCGTGTTTCTGCTTGGTCTGGGGACATGGCAGACACTGCAGATGGAGATCGATGTCTTTCCGGATCTGAATCGGCCGCGTGTCGTCGTCATGACGGAAGCGCATGGGCTGGCTCCGGAAGAAGTGGAGACGCTCGTTTCGTTTCCAATCGAGACGACACTCAACGGAGCAAGCGGCGTGCAAACCGTCCGCAGTTCGTCGGGGATTGGCATTTCCGTCGTCTATGTCGAGTTCGATTGGGGCACTGACATCGACACAGACCGCCAGGTGGTGATGGAACGCCTGCAGATTGTCCAGGATCACCTGCCGGAAGGCATCCGCCCTCAGTTGGCCCCGGTATCGTCAATCATGGGCCAGATTCTGATGCTTGCCGTGTGGCGGGATGGCGGAGAGCCGATGGCCCAGGGTCGAGTACCGGTAGATTCTGAACCCGCCTCGCTCGGCAATCCACCACCCGCCGACATGGAGTTGCGGACGATCGCGGACTGGGTCATTCGACAACGGCTGCTGACGATCCCGGATGTTTCGCAGGTCTTTACGATGGGTGGTGGGCGGAAACAGTTCCAGGTGCTCGTCGATCCAGAGCTGATGCTGCGCTATGGAGTGACTTTGCATCAGGTCGAACAAGCCGTTGTGGAAAGCAATGAGAATGCGACCGGTGGTTTTCTGGATGAGCAGGGGCCAAACGAACTGCTGGTTCGTGCACTGGGACGCATTCAGTCGGTCGACGACCTGAAGAAGGTGGTTGTGACTCGGCGCGCCGGCCGTCAGGTGGCACTGGCTCAGATCGCGCGAGTCAAAGAACGGCCTCAGGTGAAGCGTGGCGACAGCGCGTCCTGGGTACGCAACTCGACAGAGAGCGGAGAGCCGTCTCAGATGCGTTTTTCCGGCGGTCCTGCTGTGGTGCTGACGATCAACAAGCAACCTGGCGCCGATACGCGTGAGATTACTGACAACGTCATGGCAGCCATTCAGGAGATGAAGAATTCGCTTCCCGACGATATCCGGATCGCCCCCGTTTATTCGCAGAAGTCGTTCATCGATCGTGCCATTAACAACGTGATTGAGGCGTTGCGCGACGGCGGCTTCCTTGTCGTTGTCATTCTGTTCCTGTTCCTCATGAATGTGCGGACGACGTTCATCACGTTGACGGCGATCCCTCTATCACTGGTGATGACGGCCGTTGTGTTCACATTCTTTGGTCTCTCGATTAACACGATGACACTGGGTGGCCTCGCGGTCGCCATCGGCGAACTGGTCGACGACGCAATCGTCGACGTAGAGAACATATTTCGCCGGCTGAAGGAAAACCGAATCCGGAGTCATCCCAAACCACCATTGCTGGTCGTGTTTCAGGCGAGTGTGGAAATTCGCAACTCGATCGTGTTCGGCACGATGATTGTGATTCTGGTGTTCGTACCTTTGTTCGCACTCACTGGTATGGCAGGACGAGTGTTTGCCCCTCTGGGTATCGCATACATCGTCTCGATTCTGTCGTCTCTCCTTGTATCGCTGACCGTGACACCGGTGTTGTCGTACTGGCTGCTTGCGGGGAAGGCACGGAGAGCCGACGAATCGGAGAGTCATACAGACGGTGAGCAGTCCGGGGTCGAGCCGGCAATTCTCAACCCTGCCCCGTCCGCTCCCCCATTCCTCCGTCTTCAGAAGTTCGTCGGCAAGCGTGTGATTCACTTCAGTCTGGCATTTCCGCGTTTCAATCTGTTGGCAACTGTGTTTGCTGTCGCACTCGCGGCTGTCTTTGCTGGTCATCTTGATCGAGATTTTCTGCCCCCGTTCAACGAAGGATCTGTGCAGCTGAATGTGATCCTGCCACCGGGCACGTCGCTAACGACGTCCAATGAGATCAACCGGACTGTCGAGCAACGGTTGCTGGAAAATGACGATGTGAATTCGTTTGTGCGACGCACGGGACGCGCAGAACTCGACGAGCACGCCGAAGGTGTCAATCAGAGTGAGTACATCGTGGAACTGAATCCGGAGTCGTCCCGCAGTCGAGAGGAACAGCTCGACAGGATTCGTAACGCGATGGTGCAGATTCCCGGCATCGTGACCGCGGTTGAGCAGCCCATACAGCATCTGATTTCACACATGGTTTCCGGAGTCAAAGCACAGATCGGTATCAAGATCTACGGTGGCGATCTGGACGTTCTGCGTCGGAAAGCGAAAGAGATGGAAGCGGCGATTCGCCCCGTGCCTGGTGTCAAAGACCTGCTGGTCGAACCGCAGGTCATTATTCCGCAACTGCGCATCGAACTGGATCGTGATCGACTGCTGCTGCATGGACTGACTGTAGCCGAAGTCAACGAATTCATTGAAACGGCCATGAACGGACACGTCGTGTCTGAGGTTCTGATCGGGCAACGTCAGTTCGATCTACTCGTGCGACTTGATGAAAGCTACCGCGAGAACATTGAGCTGTTGCGCCGACTCTCTATCGACCTGCC
>CAYSJO010000948.1:0-1755 GCA_964431285.1 uncultured Planctomycetaceae bacterium | reverse complement strand
CATTAGCCCGCGACGTCCGCCCACGTGCGGAACCTGACCGCTGGAGAGACTGGCATGAATCTGACAACTCCCATCTTCTTCGCCTTCTGGGGCCTGCTGGTGCTGCTGGCTGTGGTCGTGTCTCTGGGCCGCTTTCTGCGCTGGCGTCGAGAATCTCGCTCGAGGCGGGAGCAGCGTGAAGCCGCCTACTCAGCGGCACTCGATCAAGTCGCCCAGGCTGAGGATACGGCAGTTACGACGTCCACACCCGTCGATCAGCCGTCTCCGGCACCGGCCGAAGTTGAAGTTGCTCAAGTGTCGTAAGCTGCTGCACAGGTATCGCCAACAGAGACTTCGTCCGGGTCCGACGCAAGTTCGTCCGAGTCTGGATCGGCGTGGACACATCCGGATGCAGCTACGTGGCAGCCTTCCGTCGATGGCGCACACGTCGTGAGCTGGGATAACGTCGAACTGTTCCGTGACCGAGAAGACCAGTTTTCCGAGCCAGAGAACATTCCCCGTGTGACTCCAGGCGAACTGCCATAGGCCGATACCAGTGATTACGCATTTGGTCCGGCAACGCCGGCACTGGCGGCTCTGTTGCCTGAAACTGACATCGAGCGGACTCACTCGGAACTGGCCCAGGCAGGCTATCACCAGCCACATGCGATGGAAAATCTGCAGGCCATGCGTTTTCTGCTTGTGTTCGTCTCACTGATCATGCTTGGTGGACTGCTGCTCGTCGTGCCGACACAAGCTGAACCCTATGTACTCGGATCGATGCTGATCATCCCGGCCGCGCTCTGGGCACTTCCTCGAATTCTCATCCAGAACCGTGCCGCTGAACGTCGCAGTCAGTTGGAGCGCGCAGTGCCCGACATGCTGGACATGCTCAACATGTGCGTCAGCCAGGGCCTGACCATTCCCGATTCTCTGAAGCGGATCGCCAGAGACCTGAAGCCCGTGTATCCCGTTCTGGCTGGCGAGCTGGCGATCGTGGTCCAGCAGGCCGAGGGTGGAAATCTGCGTATCGCACTCGAAAACTTTGCTCGTCGTGTGGATGTGCCGGAAGTCGATTCCTTCACCAACCTGATGACCCAGTCGGATCGGATGGGAACCAGTGCCTCGAGCGCTCTGACCGAATACAGTTCGACGATGCGTGAAATCCTTCGTCAGCGAACCGACGAAAAAGCGAACAGTGCCGCGTTCAAGCTCATGTTCCCGACAGTGCTGTTCATGATGCCTGCCGTGTTCATGTTCCTGATGGGGCCGGCGATTCTGGAACTGCAGGAATTCTTTGACGATGGCGGACTGCAGCAGATTCGCGAGGGAACGGGCACGGCGTCCAATATTCTACGGCAGAACTAAGGCATAATCGCACAGCGCCCCGAGTTGGCTGTCTGATCGATTTAAGTCAGTGGAACCTCACAGATAGCCCACTGGCCGAAGTTCTCCTCGACTTCGATCCGCATCATCGAGACAGCGGGTCTGTTACTGTCGCTGTCCTGCGATTGCACTGTGGGCCGGATTCGCGAGCCAATCCAGCGGGCGATCAACTCGGCCGTCGTGTTTTCGACTGGCAGAATGACGCAGTCCTCACGCGGAAAGACCCAGCGGCGGTCTTCGAAAATCGCCTCAACCTCACGCTCCAATTCCGTCACGTGAATCATCGGATGGTTCGCGGGCAGCAGCACACGATGATCGAGTTCATTGACGATGTTCTGCATCGCGTCCCGCAGCGCAATGAAATCAAACACGTAATGATTCTCGTCGAGC
>CAYSJO010000947.1:0-4482 GCA_964431285.1 uncultured Planctomycetaceae bacterium | reverse complement strand
GACCTGTGCCTGATGTGCGATTCGTCAGCAGTGCGACAGGCGAATCGACGTGCGTGATGCAGATGTCATTCATGCCGTCTCGGTTCCAGTCGAGTCGAGCGACAGCCCGGCCAGCGTGTGTCTGCGCAAAGTATGTGCCGTCACCGTCCGGTGATGATTCCTCAAACCGCTTGTCACCCAGATTTCGGAAGTACTGAGTTCGCATCCGATACGGCTCGGGCCCGGATGTGTTCTCGTCCAGATGACCATTGGCGACGACGATGTCGAGTAAACCGTCCAGGTCACCGTCCAGAAACTGCGTGCCCCAACCCATCTGACGCACCGTCGGCAGACGCAGTCCAGCCTCGCGAGCCTTGTCTTCAAACACGTGGGTCCCCTGGTGCACGTAAAGATTGTTGTGCTCGTTGGTGAAGTTGGTCACATACATGTCCAGCAGCCCGTCGTTGTTCACATCACCCGCGGCAACGCCCATGGATGACTGCACGGCACCTCTGTCATCAAAGGCCAGACCGAAAGCTGCGCCGAAGTCTGAGAATCGAGGATGCCCGCTGATGTCCGGCTGGTTGTTAACGAAGAAGAAGTTGGGTTTATCGTCGTTGGCAATGAACAGTGATGGTCTCTCAGCCGGCTCGAACGCCGCCGCCACGACTCCCATGCCTTTCCCTTCGGGCAATGCCAAACCAGCGTCTTTCGTCACATTTCTGAAGCTGCCGTCGCCCAGATTCAGATACAGACGGTCCTGCGCGGACCGGAAGTAGTGCAGCGGACACTGAACCGGCAATCTGTCACGTTTACATTGCCGCTCGTAAACGTCGGGGCCGGACAGGTAGTTGACTTCATAAACATCCGGCAGCGAATCGCCGTTCACATCTGCCAGAACACAGCTCACTGTCCATTCCATGTGCAACGGCCGTGGAAACTGTTCGAGTTCAACCAGCCGTACGGGAATGTCTGGTCGATATCGTGATAATTGTGCATTCAAATCCCAGGCTGTTTCAGGTTGTTCTTGCACTGGGACCTGCGTGCCGCTTCGCGCGCCTGCTGCACCGCCGGGAGCAGCAACGCGATCAGGATCGCAATGATTGCGATCACGACCAGAAGCTCAATAAGCGTAAATCCGCGCGACCGGGGTCGAAACTGTTTCGTCATGTCACCACCGTTCCAGAAAGTAGAGTTCAGAAAACCTCGCATGAAGAACTGAGCTTGGCAAATTGCCGGGGAAAGACAACGTTAACACTCGTCGAACACGAGTCCACGGCGGCTCACAGTATCAACGCGACACTAAGCCGAGTGATCGCGCTGTCATTTGATGCTGCAAAAAGAAGTCCGACTATCGGACTTCCCCCCAGATTTCTTCCATCAGACCAAACATCGTCGGATCGTGCTCCTTCAGTTCCGCGCGAACGAACGGATAGAAGTCGTTGACCCCGAAATACGCCTCGGTGGATTCCGCGAAGTATTCTTTGTGATTACTCAGGGCGTAGTGCCGCACTTTTCGACCGGTGTACAGCAGCACGTCTTCGTAGATGCCTTTTTCCTTCGCGTCGCCAAATGCCGCAACGATGTCGGGCTGGTCGAAGCTCAGCACCTGGTCGTGATATGAGTGTGCGAGTTCGTGCAGCACGACGTACGGGTGCTTGGCCCACATGTGGCGGTTGAAGAGCTGCCGCGCGACTGGGATGTGGACGTGCTTGACGAGTCGCGGATCATGGCCGTTCGCCGTCAACCACCCCTTGCCAGGGTGGTACTGCATGTTTTTCAGCTTCGGATGTTCCAGATCAATCCAGATTCGCAGTTTCTTCAGTTGAGCAACGCGATCGGCCGGCACGATGTACTCGACTCGCTGCAGGTGATTCGCCAGCGCCTTGAACGCCTTCTCGCCGACCTCGCGATGCTCTTCGGAAAGCAGTTGCGGATCGACCGCGATCGTCCAGCCTTCGATCTGCTTCTCGATCGGGTCATAGAACTTCGCTGGTTCTTCGGACCGGGCGATCGTTGCGGCGAACGCAACCAGGATGATGACGTGGATGGCGGAACGCTGCATGAACGTGACTCCATAGGAAGGATGGTCGATGACGTCATTGAAAGTGTGGCCGATGCATGATCCGGGCGAAAGCAATTGCGTTACGCCGCGCCGTCGGGCGGCAGTTGCAGAAACCGGCTTCGGTCTTCCATAGTCCACGTCCGTTGCACGCTGACACGGCACTCCCCACGGACTTAACACATGCCATCACCCGAGACTCCATACGACCAGTTGCCTGCGAATCTGCGGTCCGGACTGGAGCAATTCTGTGTCGATCTGAGTTCATCGCTGGGAGTATGGACTACTGTCGGTGGCGGTCTACGGTGCTGTTGCCAAAGGCGAGCCTGTCGAGTTTGGGAAGACTTCTGTCCCGGTGCTGGTCGTATTGCAGGACGCCACAGTTCGGTCCCTCTCGAAGTTCTCTGACGCAACTCGGAAAGCAATCGCTTCGATTCACGCAGCTCCGTTTGTGGTGAGTCTGCACGACCTGCAAACGTCGACGGATATCTTTCCAATCAAGTTTCTCGACATGCAGACACACCATGTTCTACTGGCGGGTCGTGATGTGCTGTCCGAGCTTGAAATCTCAACACAACACCTGCGATTGCGCTGCGAGCAGGAGCTGTGCAACCTGCTACTGCGACTGCGCAATGTGTTCCTGAGAAATGCAGGTAACGATGATGCTCTGAAGCAGGCGGTCGAATTCGGGATCACCCCATTCTTCACGGCCCTGGGTACGACTGTGAGCCTGAAAACGGGGCTGACGCCGATCTCTGAACGCGAGACTGCGGATTCGGCAGCCAATGTTCTGTCTCTGGATCGTGACGTACTGGGACGGCTATTGGAGTTTGATGCGACGAGTCGCAGCGCATCGAACGAACTTGCTGATTTGTTCAACGCGTTCATTGGCGTTGTAGAAACAGCGGCCAACTTTGTGGACGAACTCGACGGTGATGCGCCGTAGCGGTCGTTCGTACCAACGGTTGTGCATCCGAGTATTCCAGGACACAGGCCAGCATGTCGAAACCAAAGATCAGATTGACGTGTACCTGCCAGCGACGCTTTCGTGCCAAACCGGGATTGGCGGGAAAGACAGTGAAGTGTCCGGGGTGTGGCACTGCGCTTCTGATTCCTGTACCTGAAACTGAGACATACGAACTCGGCGCGAGCCGTTCGAAAACGGAGAATTCGGCCCGAAAAGTGTCCAGCTGGGCCGGACAGGACGTCAATGGTCCACCGGTCGCCAAGACATGGGAACCGTGTCCGGGTTGCTCTGGGCCAGTCGTTTCTGACTCCGTCATCTGTACGAACTGTGGCTACAACCTTCGTACTGGAGAACCGTGGGAGACGACCGAACGTGCTTCGTCGGAAGTGTTCTGGTGGCGGCTGGCACCTGCCGTCCTAGTCGTTTTCCTCGTTGCAGCCCTGATCCAGACACAACTGACAGGAATACAGTTCCTGTTCGTCTTCCTGTGGTTTTGTGGCGTCGCAACGACGATTGGTGCCGAGTTTCAAGAATTGGGCAAAGGTCGCGCGTGTCTTGTGTGTCTGGCTGCCTGGGAGTGCCTGGGACTCGTTCGACTGGTGTATGGATTGTCGATTGGCATGCAAACAGTTCGAGTTCATGAAGGGGATGATGTTCATCGGCGGCGTTCTTGCTCTGGTCCTGACATTCGCAGGTCGCGACCGCAGCCGTGCCGACGGCTGGTTTGCTGGCTCCAGTTGCTCTGGCGGCGGGTGCGGCGTCGGTGGTTGTTGTGGCGGATGCGGAGGATGTGGCGGCTGAGTTTCCTGTTAGTAGTTGGTCGCCTTGCCCCAGATTCCCATCTCGCCGAGGTGACCCCAGATGATGATGATTTTGTTGTCGCGCATGCCGGCTTCTTCCAGAGCGGCGATCATGTGGCCGATCTGAGCACCGACGTAACTCGTGCAGGCGAGGTAACCGTGCAGCAGCGTTCTTGAGAGTCCGGATCAATCGGGCCGTGTTTTGGGATACCGTGCCGAACCCGCAGCTCGAACGACTCTCTGCCACCGGGACAGTACGGCTTCACCGACGTGCTGCTCAGTTTCGGAGCGAACTATCTGGGCGTGACTCCGGCCACGATGAACGCTGTCGACTTCGAGGAGTTCCTGTTCGAAATCGTGCCTCGAAAGTCATGCGGAAGACGCCGAATCTATCGTCCTCGAACTGAAAGCGCTCGGCAATTCGTCGAACTTCGGGATGGCCAAGTCGTTTTTCAGCATGCCAGATTGCCGGTTACAACATGGAGAGTCGTCAGTTGCGCCGGAAACGGAGGGAAGGGTGGAAGAGAGGTGAGGCGGGATGTCGTTTTGTCGGCACGGAAAAGTAGATCAGTCGAGTCGCTCGCGAAGTTCGTCTCGCTCTTTTCGGGTGACTTCGAGATCAAACATCAGATACTTGATGTCGAGTCGCAGTTGAGAGAGTGCTTCCTGGACGA
>CAYSJO010000946.1:0-6371 GCA_964431285.1 uncultured Planctomycetaceae bacterium | reverse complement strand
CTGGCCAACCGGAAAGAACGAGGCATTCGATCAGATTGAATCAGACCGAGAGTATCTGATCGTCGAAGGCGCGGGTCTGTTGTATCGCGTGCGATAGCTCCACTCATCCGACCGCTGGTCAAGGAGTCTCTTGCGAGGCATGCTATTCGCCGGCCATGCGGCGGGCCCGTTTTTCCAGTTCGACCGGAATTTTTCGGAGCAGCATGTCGATGACGTCGTCCGTCGTGATCTGTTCGCTGTCGGCATGAAACGTGGTCACCATGCGGTGTCGCAGGACGGGGTGTGCGACTGCCTTGATGTCGTCCGTGCTGACGTGGAATCGGCCCTCCAGGATCGCTCGGGCTTTGCCGCCGACGATCAGGTTCTGACCGGCTCGCGGGCCACCACCCCATGAGATGTACTCTTTCACGAACTTCGGAGCACCCTCTTCGTTCGGTCGGGTTGCTCGCACGAGGTCGCGGGCATAGACGAACACGTGCTCGGCCACGGGCACGCGGCGGACCACTTCCTGCAGGGCCAGGATCTGACGACCGGTCAATGCCGTGTCGAGTTCCGACGTTTCGCTGCCCGTTGTCTGCTTCAGAATTCGCAGCTCGTCCGCGGCGCTGGGGTACTTTACGACGATGTTGAACATGAA
The DNA here is from genome assembly GCA_964431285.1 of uncultured Planctomycetaceae bacterium. Lineage (GTDB taxonomy): Bacteria > Planctomycetota > Planctomycetia > Planctomycetales > Planctomycetaceae > CAUZFZ01. The sequence continues at coordinate 5,734 of CAYSJO010000946.1, read as the reverse complement.
GCGGTCGAGCTGGGCTTCCGGCAACGCGTACGTGCCTTCCTGTTCAATCGGGTTTTGAGTAGCCAGCACGAAAAACGGTTGCGGCAGGCGGTAAGTATTGGTGCCCACCGTGACGTGTCGTTCCTGCATCGCTTCCAGCAGGGCGGCTTGTGTTTTCGGTGGAGTGCGGTTGATTTCGTCAGCCAGCAGCACGTTGGTAAAGAGCGGGCCCTGCATGAACTGAAAAGTGCGGCGGCCGGTTTCCGGATCGTCTTGCAGCACGTCGGTGCCGGTGATGTCGGAAGGCATCAGGTCCGGCGTGAACTGAATGCGTCGAAACGACAACTCCAGGATCTGTGCAACCGTGCTGACCAGCAGCGTCTTGGCCAGGCCCGGCACGCCGATGAGTAACGAGTGGCCCCGGCTGAACAGTGAGATCAGCATCTGGTCCACGATTTCCTGCTGCCCGATGACGACCTTGCCGATTTCCTCGCGCATCCGTCGGTAGGCAGACTGCAGGCCCTTGATGGCCTGAGCCTCACGCTCGCGAGCTTCGTCGTCGGTTTCGGGTGCTAACTCAGCTTCGGGGGGGTCCTGCATGGCGTTTCTAAAGTGGACACGGGGTCAATTCCTGATCAAACCGTCGGGGGCTATTATCCTCGTCGCCAAACGATAGACCAGCCAGTGGGGGATTGTCTTGGTCTCACCCGCGCAGGAACACCCTCCCATAACGCCTCTTTGATTCCCACCCGGAGAATTCACCATGCTGCCAGGAATCCGACAGTTCGACCTCTCAGGCCGATCGGCCATCGTTACTGGCGGTTCCAAAGGACTGGGTGCAGCCATGGCCGAGGGACTCGCATCGGCCGGTGCCGACGTGTTGCTGGTCAGTCGCAATGGAGACGAGTCCAAAGCAAAAGCTGATGAGATTGCCAACGGCTACGGGCACAAGGCGGTGGGATTCCAGTGCGACGTGACTAAGCCCGATCAGGTTGATGCGATGGTTGAAACGGCACTCGGTGAATTCGGGAAGATCGACATTCTGATCAACAACGCCGGTGTGAATATCCGTGGTCCCATTGACGAACTGACCTACGAGCAGTTCAAGGAAGTCCAGGACGTAAACGTCAACGGTGTCTGGCTGGCCTCACGAGCGGTCATTCCGCACATGAAAAAGGCGGGCAACGGACGCATCGTCATTCTGGCCAGCACTCTGGGGCTGGTGGGGCTCGCCAATCGAACACCGTATGCCACAAGCAAAGGCGCGACCGTACAGATGGTTCGGGCACTGGGTCTCGAGATGGCTCCGTTCGGCATCAACGTCAACGGAATATGTCCGGGACCGTTCCTCACCCCGATGAACGAACCCATCGCCGATTCCGAAGAGGCGAAGAAGTTCATTGTGGGGGCAGTGGCCTTCGAACGCTGGGGCCGGATGGAAGAGATTCAGGGCGCTGCGATCTTTCTGGCCAGCGCCGCGTCGAGCTATATGACCGGCAGTCTGTTGACAGTTGATGGCGGCTGGACCGCCCGCTGACAACGCTCTCCTCGCTTCGATTGAGTTTTCCGACAGGTGATCCCGTGTCCGATTCGGAACTGCAAGTTCTGTACGAGGACAATCACTGTCTGGTTCTGGCGAAACCGGCCGGCCTCTTGATGGCGGGCGACGCGACCGGCGACGAAACGTTGCTGGACCACGGCAAACGCTACATCCGCGAGAAATATTCGAAGCCAGGAAACGTCTATCTTGGCGTCGTCCATCGTCTGGATCGGCCGGTATCGGGAGTTGCTCTATTCGCCCGCACGAGCAAAGCGGCCTCGCGAATCTCGGCACAATTTCGCGAGGGACAGGTTCAGAAGGTTTACCACGCGTGGGTAAATGGCCGACCTCCCGCGGAATCTGAAGTGCTCACGGACCATCTGGCGAAAGACGCCGACCGAAATGTCTCTCGAACGGTTGCCGCGGGCGCATCTGGGGCTCGCGAATCCCGTCTCGAATACCAGGTACTTAAGAGCGACTCCCATCGCAGTTTGCTTGAGATTCGTCCCCAGACTGGGCGGCCGCATCAGATTCGTGTCCAACTGGCGTCGCGCGGCTGGCCGATTCTGGGAGACGTCAAGTACGGCGGGCCGCAGTGCTCGAATCGTCGCGCGATCGCGCTGCATGCCCAGTCGCTGACGTTGAAACATCCGACGCAGAGCAAAGAAATCAGCGTGTCACTGGATTTACCTGGCGTCTGGGCAAACTGGTTTGGAGTACCACGCTGAACCCGTAATTGTCATCCGGTAAACTCCACCAAGGTCGGAAGCAGATTCTATTGCGTCAAACCCAAAGCAGCGAAGCCGCAGCCAGTCAAAGACTCACGCGAAGACGCAAAGTCTACATTGCCCTTACTTCGCGCCTTTGCGTGAGATTGAAAAGCGACCATTTAGCGTGCACGCCTCACGAATCTAACGAGGTCTTCGGGTGACATCAGAACACACAACGCCTCCCGGCATCGAAGGCTCTGTGCAAAGGGCATTGCGGGAACCACCGGAATTCCATTTCTGGCTCACGGCAAACGATCAGGGTTTCCTCGTCCGTTGGAGTGTGGTCCTTGTCGTTGTCATGGCGGTGCGCTCGTATCAGGTGGCCAGCTTTGACGCCTCAGCGGAGATTCTGAAACAGCACGATCCCGACATCGGATACCGAATCGACATCAACTCAGCATCAGCCGCCGAATTGACTCAGTTGCGTCTGATAGGCCCGGTCCGAAGTCAGATGATTGTCGCAGACCGCAATGAAAACGGACCGTTTGAATCTCTCGACGATCTGCAACGAGTCAAAGGCATCGGTCCCGCCACCGTCGAGAGAAATCGTCGCTGGATGCGCATTGGCAATATCGAGACAATGGTTGAGACAGCCGATTCGGACCGGGAATGACCCAATTGCAGCCGACCAGGGAACTCACGGTCATACACGTGATGACATGCCTGCGCGGTCGTCGTAACTGTTGGTACGAGGAGTCAGAATGCATCGTCCTGTAACACGTCGCCAACTTCTGCAGCAATCGGCGACGGGCTTCGGATATCTGGCCCTGGCAGGGCGTTGTCAGGACGCCTTTGCCGATTCGCGTGACCCGCTGGCCGCTCGGACTCCGCACTTCTCACCGCGAGCAAAACGTGTGGTCTTTCTCTGCATGCGCGGCGGGCCTTCGCAGGTGGAGTCGTTTGATTACAAGTCAAAACTCAATGCGGACAACGGAAAACCCAGCAGGAACAAAGGGCAGAATTATTTCGGTTCTCAGTGGAAGTTCGATCGACATGGAGAGAACGGACTGTGGGTTTCGGAGCTGTTTCCGCACACGGCGAAGGTCGCGGACGACCTGTGTGTTTTGAACGGCATGCATACGACAACCCCGAACACGGGGCTGCACTGACGCAGTTGCACACGGGGAGCTTTGTGTCTGACCGGCCGTCGATGGGCTCGTGGGTTCTGTATGGACTGGGAGCCGAAAACCGCGATCTGCCGGGATTCGTCACCATTAAAACCCCGGTCATCCTGGGTGGTGCCCGGAATTACGCCAGCTCGTTTCTTCCCTCGGTCTATCAGGGCACGCCCATCGAGACGATGAGCAAAGCGCTCAATACCGCGACTGTCGCCAACACGAAGCACCCAAAGCTGAGTCTCGCCGCACAGCGACGGCAACTGGATTTCCTGCAGTCGCTCAACCGAGGCACGGCCGAGCGTCAACCGGCGAACGATCAGCTTGAGGGCGTGATCGAATCCTTCGAACTTGGATTCCGGATGCAGACCGGACTTCCCCGGCTGATGGATTTCTCGGATGAGACGCAGGCGACGCTCGATCAGTACGGCATCGGCGACAAGAAGAAGACGGACGATTTCGGCCGCCAGTGCCTGCTGGCCCGGAGACTTGCCGAGCAGGATGTGCGTTTCATCGAGTTGACGCACGACAACTGGGATCATCACGGGTTCGTCTCGCGACTGATGCCGCAGAAGTCGTTTGAGATCGATCAGCCGATGGCAGCGTTGCTCAGCGATTTGAAACAGCGAGGGTTGCTGGAAGACACGCTGGTAATCTGGGGCGGAGAATTCGGGCGGACTCCCGACGATCCCCGGGGTGACGGGCGTGGTCATCAGCCGAAGGGGTTCACGATGTGGCTGGCCGGCGCTGGCGTGAAACCGGGCTTCGTCTACGGCGCGACCGACGAGTACTCGTACGAGGCCGTCGAGGGCCGCGTTCACGTGCATGATCTGCACGCCACCATACTGCACCTGCTGGGTCTCGATCACACCCGACTGACGTATCGACATGCTGGCCGCGATTTCCGGCTAACCGATGTGTACGGTCGCGTCGTTGACGAGATTCTCGCGTAGCCTGATTTCGGCTCGCCCGGCTATAAGCCGCTCGCTTGATCGTTCGTAGTAGCCGGATTTATCCGGCTGATTTGTGCGGCCTTGAATCCGCCTGACTGGCTGGGCCTCGTTTGGGAACTGTGGCCTTCCAGGAAACCGCACAAGTGCGGTTACTACGAGCGGGTCACAACACCAGCAAAAAATGGAGCAGCGGCGTGACGGCAACACAGGGCGGAGCCCTTGTGATTTCGCTCGACTTCGAGATTCACTGGGGCATGCGGGACAAGGAACGTCCGGACGGCCCCGGTCGCGCGAGTCTACTTGGCGCCCGTGAAGCTGTGCCGCGGGTGCTCGACTGCTTCAAACGATCGGGAGTCGCTGCGACCTGGGCGACCGTCGGATTCCTGTTTGCTCGAAACCGTGATGAACTGGCTGAGTTCGCTCCCGCGATCCGACCCCGGTATACCAATTCGCAACTTGCACCATGGGATGAGCCAGTTGGTCACAATGAACTCGACGATCCGCTGCACTACGCGCCATCATTGATCGATCAAATCAGCCGCTGCCCGAGACAGGAGATCGCGACTCATACATATTCACACTATTACTGCCTGGAAGCCGGCCAGTCTGCCGAATCATTTGATGCGGATCTCAAAAGCGCCGCCGCAATCGCCACGAGTCAGGGGCATTCACTTCACTCCATCGTGTTCCCCCGCAACCAACACAATCCCGCGTATGCCGATGTCCTGCTCCGCAACGGAATCGTCTGCTACCGGGGAAACCCTCACAGTTGGATGTATCGAGGCGACTCACGAGTCCATCGCGTCGCGCGACTGGTCGATAGCTGCGGCAACCTGTCCGGGCCAAACACGATCGGATGGGACAGTCTGATCGAACCGGAAACAGGCTTGGTCAACGTTCCCGCCAGCTTCATGCTGCGTCCGTGGTCAGCACGACTCGCCGGGATGAGACAGCGACGGATCGAGCGATGCCTGACGCACGCAGCACGACACGGTGAGATCGCTCACCTGTGGTGGCACCCTCACAATTTCGGATCGAACAGAGATCGGAATATCGCCATGCTCGATCAGATAGTCGGGCATTTTCAACGGTTACGAGACCAGTACGGAATGGAATCTCTCACGATGTTCGATGTCGCCGAGCGAGTCGGTCTGGTGCCGGAACGCCGTCACGCGGCGTGACTGCCACGTTGAATTGAAATACGACACCGACATCAGTCGGCCCGGTCAATCGGAATGGAGTCTCGAGCATGGATCACCCCCGCATCGTTCTGCTCTGCTCGAACAGTGAATCGAGCAGATCGGTGTGCGCGGCATTGCGCAAGCACTTTGGGCGGCTCACGGTCGAGCGCGAGGAATCCGGTCGCCGCTGGCGCTT
>CAYSJO010000945.1:0-8648 GCA_964431285.1 uncultured Planctomycetaceae bacterium | reverse complement strand
AGTTCGCGGCCGAGCATATCTATGGACATACGCGATTCGCGGCGCTGCCATTGTCCTGCCAGGGCTCAGGCCTTGCGTGGACAAGGAGCGGTGCACGAGTACCGACAGAAAACTGGCCAGCCAGCGTGTTTGCCAAACTGTTTCTGGAAGGTCGACCCGATCAGGTTGAGGCACAGGCCAGGCGACTGGCCGACGGTCAAAGCGTGCTGGACGCAGTCCGCGATCAGTCGCGCAGGCTGCAGCGTTACGTAGGTACTGCTGACCGCGAGAAGCTAGACGAATACTTCACCAGTATTCGCGAACTGGAGCAGCGTCTGGCTCAAGCGGAATTCTGGTCGAAGTAACCCAAGCCCAAAGTCGACGTGAAGCCTCCCGTCAACATCCGTAACAGTGCTGACCTGATCGGCAAGACGCGTGTCTGGTTCGACCTGATCCACTTGGCTCTGCAGGCCGACTCGTCTCGACTGGTCACGCTCCAACTGTTGGGCACGAGTAATGTGCCGCCGATTCCAGGCGTGAATCAAGGTCACCACGACCTGTCGCATCACGGCAAGGATCCGGACAAGATCGCTCAGCTCAAGATTCTTGAACTCGAAAAGATGAAGACTTTGCACACGTTCCTGACACAGCTCCGAGAGACGTGGGAAGGCGGCGAGACTCTGCTCGACCGCACAATGGTGTTTTTCAGCAGCAACCTGGGCGACGCCGGCAGGCACAGTGTCAAGAACATGCCGGTGTTGCTGGCTGGTGGCGGATTTCCGCACGGCCGGCATCTGGCCTTCGACGAGGACAACAACCCGCCCCTGTGCAACCTGTTCGTAAGCATGCTGCAGCGAATGGGCATCGAGGCCGACAGGTTCGGGAGCAGCACCGGGACACTGACCGGGCTGGAAATGCGTGCGTGACGGTTGTCGTCGCTGGCGAGGCCAACGAGAGTGTCGGGAGCCTGGGCACGCCGAACAACTTAATTGCCGGTGTGTTTGCTGCCGCCTGGACATCGCCGGAGACAGTCATGACACATTCTCGTTACTCGCTCGCCAGTACCGTCGTTCTCAGTCTGATGGCGACCGGGTTCGTACCGCGACCGGCTGGTGCGGCGGACGCGACCGTCTCATGGCACGTCCCGGGTACGTTTCCAATCGGACTCGAAGCGCCGGTGGCCGCCGAACTGTCGCCGAATGTCGATGGTGTGACATTCAAGCTGGATGTTCCCGGACGGGATGCCATAGCAGTTCAGAGAGATTCGCAAACGAATCAACTGCGGTTTTTGACGAGCATCGACGAGGCATCCGTCGGCAAGACGGCCTTTTTTAAACTGTCTCCTTATGACGGTGAGCCAGTGGTGCGCGTCGAGAAGCAGAAAGGTGGTCTGCAGTTCTATGACGGCGATCGCCGCGTGATGTTCTATCAACGTGATCCCACCTCATTGGACAGTGCCTACGAACGCGCCAACTACCTGCACCCGCTCCTGGGTCTCGATGGTGAAACGCTGACGCAGGACTTTCCCAGCGACCACAAACATCACCGAGGGGTTTTCTGGGCATGGCACCAGTTATGGGTGGGCGACATGCGAGCCGGCGACGCGTGGGCAACCAAAGACGGGCTGTTTGTCGTCAAACGAGCAGAAGTCGTTGATCAGGGACCAGTGTTTGCAACTGTGAAGTTGCTGGTTCACTGGGTGTCACCACTGATTACACGGGATCGCGAACAGCAGCCGATTGTCGAAGAGACGACATTGATCCGTCTGTTTCACGCGACGGATGCGTCACAGTGCATCGACTTCGAGATTCGGCTGAAGCCACTGCTGCCCGATGTGAAAATCGGCGGGTCGGAAAATGTGAAGGGGTACTCAGGATTCACCGTTCGAATCAAACCGCCGAAAGAACTGGCAATTACTGACGTGGGCGGCCGATTGGAATCCGATGGTGTGGGAACTGTCTCTGCCTGGGCGGATGCCAGTGGACGTTACAGTTCGAACGAGCGAGTGAGTGGCATCGGAATCCTGTGTCATCCGTCGATACCAGCATTTCCACCACGCTGGGTACTCAGACATTACGGCATGCAGAACGTTGCATATCCCGGACGTGAGCCTGTGCCACTGCCGGCTGATCAGCCTTTGGTACTGCGTCATCGTCTGGTCATTCATCGCGGTGACGTGACTGCGTCCCGTATTTCCGACCACCAGAAGGCTTACGAAACAGACTTGCCAGAATCGCAACCGCATGACTGACACCAGGGCTCAACAACGATGACCAGGACCACAGCTCTCTACACAACTGACGATCTGCTCGAACGCCTTTCTCACTTGCCACGATTCCCGCTCGCTCATTTGCCGACGCCCCTGGAACACCTGCCGCGGTTTTCGGAGGCGCTCGGTGGTCCTCGTGTCTGGATCAAGAGAGACGACTGCACCGGTCTGGCATTTGGAGGCAATAAGGCTCGCCACAACGAATTCATTATTGCCGACGCTCTGGAACAGCGAGCAGACACGGTCGTGTGGGGGGCCGGGGTTCAAAGCAACAATTGTCGACAGACAGCGGCTGCATGCGCTAAGGCCGGACTGGCGTGTCATCTGGTATTGGGTCGAGGCAAACCGGTCGATGGTCCGGACCCGGTGCAGGGCAATCTACTGCTTGACCACCTTGTGGGGGCGAGCGTCGAAATCGTTGACGAAGCGGAAGGGCCTGGCGTCGATGAAAAGATTGCTCTGGCCGCCGAACGGCTGCGTGGCCAGGGCTGTCACGTGTATGAGCGCCTGCCGAAAATCGTCAAACCTCTGGCTGCGCTCAGCTATGTGACGGCCGTGATTGAGTTACTGGAACAGGCCGCTCAGGCAGAAGTGACGCCGGACGCTCTTTATGTTTGTTCTGCAGGATCGACCGGAGCGGGAATCTCACTGGCCACTGTCGCACTTGGGCAGACTTTTGCCGTGCAGCACATCACGCCCATCGTGTGGCCCTGGGATACCCAGGCCGTCATGACGGACATTGCTAACGGTGCGGCGGAACGACTGGGAATCGAGACACGGCTGGAACCCGCCGACATTAATGTCACTGAAGAGTACGTTGGCGTTGCCTACGGTGTGCCGACACCGGGGTGTCTGGAAGCCATCTCGCTACTGGCCCGCACCGAAGGGATTCTGCTTGATCCCTCATACAGCGGTAAGAGTATGGCCGGCCTGATCGACCACATCCGCGCGGGTCGCTTCTCACCCGGTCAGGATGTTGTGTTTATACACACCGGAGGAACTCCTGCTCTGTTCGCGTACAACGAGCAACTGGCGACGGAGATCGAACCGAAGCTGATTTGCCCCTCTCCCTAACCCTCTCCCCAGAGGGGAGAGGGGACTTCATACTGCCAGTTCACAGGTGACTTGGATTACTCGTTCGACAAGCTGGATTCTGGAATTCACATGACAGGCAAGACCCGCATTACGTGCGAAGTCAACTTCGATCAGGATGGCAAACAGACAGGCTTCCTGCGGCTTCCACACTCGGTTCACCGGTCTGCTTACGGCTGGATCGCCATTCCGATCATCGTCATTCGGAATGGTGACGGACCGAGCGTTCTGTTGACCGCGGGCAATCATGGTGACGAGTACGAGGGACAGCTCGCGTTGATGAAACTGTGTCAGGAATTGGAACCTGACATGGTTCGCGGCCGGATCATCATGCTCCCGTCCGCCAACTACCCCGCTGCGATTGCCGGACTGCGGACCTCACCGATTGATGACCTGAATCTCAATCGATCATTCCCTGGTGATCCGGACGGGCGACCGACAGAGGCGATTGCACACTACATGGAGAACGAGCTGCTTGCGATTTCCGACTTTGCCGTCGACCTGCATTCGGGCGGCAGTTCCCTGATGTACCTTCCCAGTGCTCTGGCCCAACGTGCAAAGGACAGTGATCTTGCCGTCCGGCAGGAGGCGATGCTGAAGGCCTTCGCGGCGCCTCTGTCATACTACGCAGTCGCTGGAGTCGAAGACCGTACGATGCTGGCCGGTGCCCGACGTTGTGGAGTTGCTGCGATCGGTACGGAACTTGGTGGGTCGGGAACAACGTCTGTTCATTCGCTGGACGTGGCAGAACGCGGAGTCCGTCGCGTGTTGAAACATCTCGGCAGCGTCCCGGATATAAACACGGACGATGACCTGCCGCCGACCCGGATGATGGAAGTCCGCGACACCAGTTATTACGTCTACGCCCCTGACTATGGTGTGTGGGAGCCGCTGGTGGATCTGGGTGACGACGTGACAGCGGGCCAGCCGGCAGCAGCCGTGTATGTTCCTCAGACTCCGTGGCGAGAACCGGTCATTACGTACTTCGATCACGACGGCACAATCATCTGTCGACGGGTGCCGGGACCAGTCGAACGCGGCGACTGCCTGTTTCATCTGGCTACAGATTGTGACAGTCAGTGATGGGACGCGGATAACGCTGATCCGGCGGATGTTCGCTGCTCCGCTACATCCGCAGAATCAGCGTCATCCGCGGTCCTTATTTCCGGCCAGATTGAGGCTGACAGCGATGATGACAAAAACTCTGGGCCGGACTGGCCTTGAAGTGACACAACTCGGTTACGGCAGCATGGGACTTCGTGGCCCCAGGACCTGGGGTGTCCGCGTTGTGAGCGAAGATGCGGCAGACGATTTCCTTAATGCGGTTCTCGATGCCGGTATCAACTTCATCGACACCTCGCCCGACTATGGCATCAGCGAAGAGCGCATTGGCCATTACATCAGCTCTCGCCGCAACGAGTTCATCCTCGCGACAAAATGCGGTTGTGTGTACACACAGCATGCCGATCATCTGGAGATCGATCACGTCTGGGAAACGGACGTTCTGAAGCGAAACATCGAGACCAGTCTTGAGCGTCTCCAGACCGATCACGTGGACATTCTGCAGTTTCACGGCGGCGATGCTGAAACGATTCAGCAGGCTGGCCTGGTTGACACGCTGCTGGGCTTTCGCGACCAGGGGCTGATCCGGTTCATTGGATCCTCCAGCAGCCTGCCACATCTACCGGGTCTCATCGAACTGAGTGTGTTCGACACATTCCAGATTCCCTATTCGTGTCTTGCTCCTCAGCATCATGACCTGATCACGCGAGCCGCTGAAACCGGTGCGGGGATCATCATCCGCGGGGGCATTGCGCAGGGCGGACCCGATGCCGAAATTCAGCGGCCGGCCTTGAACGATGTCTGGACTCGCGCGAAACTTGAGGAAGTTCTGCCGGAAGGAATGAAGCGGGCTGAGCTGATTCTTCGATACACGCTTGCGAACCCGCACTGCCACACGACCATCGTGGGCACATGCAATCCTGCTCATCTGGCGGAAAACCTTGCGGCCAGCACGCACGGCCCTTTGCCCGCGGAGTTGTATGACGAGGTGACGTCGCGCGTGTCAGCATTACCGAACTAGCGGTGGAAATGCGCTAGCTTAGAAAAAGGACACTGATGCAGCAGTCCGAGTACATGGCAATGATGCTGGGGGACGACGGGTCGCTCGGCAACGCCGAGTTGCTCGCCGTTTACGAGCAGGGGATCGACGAAATGAGATCTGCCGTGGCGGGCATGACCCCGGAGCAGGTGCTCGCCCGACCCGTCCCCGGCAAATGGAGCACCGTGGAGTGCGTCGGCCACATCGCCGACACCGAGATCTTCTTCACCGACCGGATTGTGCGGACGATCGCGATGGACCGCCCGCTGCTGATGAGTCCGGACGAGAAGCTCTGCATCGAGCGGCTCGACTATCAGGGGTTCGACCTCGACGAACAACTGGTCCGGTCCACGGCACTGCGGCGGCTGCGCCCGCACCGGGGGGGCTCTGCCGCCCGAGGCATAGTCCCGCACTGCCGTCCACAGCGAGTCGGGCCTGCTCACCCTGCGGCAACTGGTGTTGCAGGCGGTGCATCACCTGCAGCACCACCTGCCGTTCCTCGCCGAGAAGCGGGCAGCGTTGGGAGGAGCCAACCCGTGAACAAGGTAAACTCGCGGGAGAATTTCGCCCTGTTCGCCGACCACTGGAGTCCGAAGGTGGTCGGCGAAGTCATGTCGTTGCGAGATGGCAACCTTGCCACGGCACGAAGATACTGCGCGAACGCCACGGCGAGCGGCACAACGGACAAGCCGACTGAAGCGAGACTGACGCCAAACCTCTGGGGTTTTCCAGCCGTCCCTCGCGGAGATGCAGAAAAAGACATCGAAGATCTCCTCGATTCAAAACTCAACGTGAAACCATGAAGACCAACGCCCCATGTAAATCCTTTGGACTCTTCTGCGTGATCGCGACAGCGACACTTCCGGCCGCCACCGCCGCCTCACCTGGCTTCGCGGATTTCGACCATCGCGCCCGTAGCGGCGAGCGTCTTAGCGTGGTCTTCTTCGGCGCGTCTCTGACCTGGGGCGCCAATGCGACCGATCCGGTTGAGACCTCGTACCGGGCCGTGATGCGCGACCGCTTCGAGGCGCACTACCCGGCGGCGCATTTCCGGTTCCGCGATGCGGCCATCGGCGGGACCGGCTCGCAGCTCGGCGTCTTCCGGCTCGACCGCGACGTGCTGGCCCACAAGCCCGACCTGGTCTTCGTAGACTTCACCGCGAATGACGGGATCTATTCGGATGACGCCGAGACGCTCGCGTCCTACGAGTCGATCCTGCGCCGGCTCGCCGCGGCGGGCATCCCGGTCGTACAGGTCGCCTTTCCGTTCAAGTGGGACATCGAGACGGCCAGGCTGCCAACCATGAAACGCCGCTTGACGCACCAGACGTTGGCCGAGATCTACGGCAACGGCTGGGGCGACGCCGTGATCCGCATCTGTCAGGGTGCCGACCAGGGGAAGTTCAAACTGGATGACTTGTGGGTGACCGACGGCGTCCATCCACACGATCCCGGCTATCGCGAGTTCGCTGCCGCCGCTTGGGATGGCTACCTGGCCGCCGTCCAGTCCAAGCTCGCGCCGCGGGTGCCGGCCAGGCCCGTCTATGCGGACACCTACCTGACGTTCCGCCGTTTCAACCTGACTGGAATACCGAGCCTTCCGTGCGGCTGGAGCCAGGGCCGCCCGAACCTCACCGCCGTCAACCACGACTGGCTGATGTCCCGCTGGCTCGACGACCTGGTCACGGCCCGCAACCAGGCGCCGGATGAGAAAGGCAAGCCGCGTCCCGAACGGCAGCAGGTCGAGCCGCTGCGCCTCCAGATCGAGGCAACGTCGATTCTGCTCTTCGGTGAATGCACCGCCGACTCCGGAAAATTCCGTGTCAGGCTCGACGGCAACCCGATCACAGGCAAATGGGGACAGGACAAGGACTCTGACCTTTTCAACGGCAATCTCTGGAAGAACGGCAACGGATTCCTGCTGTACGAGGTCGCCCGCGACCTCGACTCCCGCGTGCCGCACGTGCTGGAGATCGAACCGGTCTTCGATGACGACAAGGCACAGGAGTTGAAGCTCGAAAGCCTCTGCGTGGCCGGCGGCAAGGCGACTGTGGTGCCGACACCGCAACCGGCCGGTGTTCGGTGACGTCGCGAGTGTCAGCGTTGAATGACTGACTTGCAGGTGAACTCGCCAGAGTATGGATTCCTTCGGGCTTCGCAATTCGGTCAAAGTCTGGTGACTGCGGCTACGCCCGACCTGAGACTACTTCAACCGGCGAGAACTGCGTCTATTGCGGAATTTAATGTGGGACTCGGCCGCATCGCAGTTTCTGCTTTCGCGGGATCAGGATCGAAGTAACCGCCGATATCGACCGCTTGCCCCTGGGCAGCGTTGAGTTCATTGAGAATCACGGCCTCGTTCGCAGCGAGCGTTTGCGCCAGACCGCTGAAACGTTCCTGCAACTCAGAGTCCTGCGTCTGAGCCGCGAGTGCCTGGGCCCAGTAGAGTGCCAGGTAGAAATGGCTGCCTCGATTATCAAGCTCGTTAACTTTGCGTGAGGGTGACTTGTTGTTGTCCAGAAACTGACCATTGGCTGTGTTGAGTGCTTCAGAGAGGACCAGTGCCTTGCTGTTGCCGGTTTTAGTGGCGAGGTCCTCAATGGACACGGCAAGAGCCAGGAACTCACCGAGCGAATCCCAGCGCAAGTGGCCTTCTTCCACGAACTGCTGCACATGTTTCGGGGCCGAGCCGCCTGCTCCGGTTTCGAACAGACCGCCACCTGCCAGCAGCGGGACGATTGAGAGCATCTTGGCGCTCGTGCCCAGTTCGAGAATTGGAAACAGGTCGGTGAGATAATCACGCAGAACGTTTCCGGTTACCGAGATAGTGTCCTGGCCGTCACTCGCATGCTGGCATGTCAGTCGAGTTGCCTCGACGGGCGTCATGATGCGAATGTCGAGGACGTCGGTGTCGTGATCGGGCAGATAGCGATTGACCTTCTCGATCAGCTGCGCGTCATGAGCACGGTCCTGATTCAGCCAGAAGATCGCGGTGGCCCCCGTCGCGCGGGCGCGGCTTACTGCCAGACGCACCCAGTCCCGGATCGGTGCATCTTTCGTCTGGCACATTCGCCAGATGTCACCCTGTGCGACAGCGTGCTCAAGAATGGTCTGCCCTGAACAATCGACAACGCGCATCGTACCCGCATGCGGGATCTCGAACGTCTTATCGTGCGAACCGTATTCCTCCGCCTTCTGCGCCATCAG
>CAYSJO010000944.1:0-35416 GCA_964431285.1 uncultured Planctomycetaceae bacterium | reverse complement strand
AGGAACTGAACCTGTCCGGGCTGGTGAATCCCGCCCAGGCAACTCAGGTTGGATACCTGACCGGAGCGAAGATCATCGTGACTGGGTCAGTGCTCGTCGTCGGTGACAAGCTGTATCTGGTCGCGAAGATCATTGGCACGGAAACCAGCCGCGTACTGGGCGCGTCGGCCAAAGCCAAAGTCGACGATGACTTGGACGGCCTGGTGGAATCGCTCGCCGAGAATGTGGCAACCACGATTTCCGAGCAGTCGAAAAAGCTGGTGGCAGAGCCAGTCACGCATGAAGACCGTGTGGAGGCCATTGCCGAAGACCTGGGCAAAGGTGATCGGCCAACTGTGTGGATTGACATCCCCGAGCGACATGTTGGACAGACCACCATCGATCCGGCCGCTCAGACTGAGCTGGCTCTGATCTGCACGGAACTGGGCTTTGAAGTGATCGATCGCAAGGAAGGCAATCGGAATGCAGCCGACGTGCTGCTGATCGGTGAAGGCTTCAGCCAGTTTGCCTCACGGCATGGAAACCTGATTTCCGTGAAGGCTCGCCTGGAAGTGAAAGCCCTGGACCGAGCAACTGGCAAGGTGCTGGCGGTCGATCGCCAGGTTTCGGTGTCGGTGGACCTGGCCGAGCAGATCGCCGGCAAGGCAGCTCTTCAGGAAGCCGCAGCGACCATCGCCGGCCGATTGCTTCCGAAGCTCGTCAGCAAGAAGAAAAAGTAGACGGGTCGCACTCGTTCCCAGGCTCCCGCCTGGGAACGCCTTTACTGGACGCTCCGCTTCGCGGTCGCTCATGTGTTCCCCGTGTCCTCAGTCCGTGGTCGCCGTGCTGGCGATGCTCCAACTCAAATCGGAGTGCTGCCGTGTTCAGACGAATCACCACGACCGCATTGTTGACCGTGGCTTTGTGCCCGCGTCCGGCACCCGCACAGGACGACAACGCCGACACCACAGTCGCACTGACCGCCGCCGTCTATGCCGGAGCCGGCAAGTCGGAGCGCGATCTTGCAGGAGCGCTGCTCACGCTGCTTGAACTCGAATTATCGAAACAGGACGAACTCTCTGTCCTCGAGTGTCGGCAGATCGATCTCGCTTTGCACGAACTGGCTCTGACGAAAGACCTCAGTCGCAACTCCGCTGCAAGGCTTCGACTGGGCAAGATCGCGTCGGCTGACCTGATCCTCACACTGGAACTGCAGAAGCCTGAAAAAGACGACGAGTCCCTTCACGTATTAATCCGGATTGTCGAGTCGTTGACGGGCATAGTTCGCGGCGTGTCCGTCGCGCCGATTGAAGAAGCGCGTCTTGACGAGGCGGCAGTGCAAATCGCGCGTTACCTCGCGATTGTGAACGACGCGCCCGAGAAACCTCCGATTACCGTGGCCGTCGCACCGTTCGAGAGCAAAGGTCGATTTGATCGATTGCGACCGCTGGAACTGGGCTTACGTGACATGTTCGCCACACGACTACGGCGCTGGGGCGACACGATCGCCAGCGAAGAATCGAAGGACGTTGGCAATAAGAAGGCCGCTCGCGGATTTCAGGTGCTGCAACGATCCAGCATGCAGGAACTGTTGAGCGAACTGGATTTGATTCAGTCCGGCCTGGCCGATGCCAGTCGTCTTCCGGAAACGTTGCCTACCAGAGCAGCTGCATTCCTGGTACGTGGAGAAATCGACGAACGCAACGACGGAGGCAAATTCCGCATCGTTGTTTCGGGAGAACTGGTACATGCGGCGTCGAATCGAGCTGTGCGCGAATTCGAATTCGAATCAACGCCCGAAAAGCTGGAGGTCCAACTGGCCCACTAGGTCGACCTGTTCGCCGGCCGGCTTGTCAGCTCGACGGATGAGGTCAGTGAAACACCAGGACCACTGCGTGAACTTAATGAAGTCGACTCACTCTTTGGTCGGGTCGCCTCGGACCTGAAGCGATTCCAGCGGTCCGTCCGGTGGACTTCAGCTACCGTCGATTCGAACTTCTCGGACGAATCCGTGCCTCGGGCCCGCTGATTGTCAGGGCGGACACACCGCTCGGCCTGGCCCTGCTGAAGAAGTCGATCGATCGACTGGAATCCACGCTGTTCATTCGGCCGGACCGTTGCGTTGCCGCATACGCGCTGGGGTTCTGCTACTCGTTCCACTACGAAGGTATCTGGAATCCGGACCGTGCCGACGAACTGTTGCGGCGAGCGGCCGCGTCGGATCCTGATGGAAAACTTGGAGCAGCCGCACTGCGCCTGCTTGCCGAAGTCAGTTTTCATAATCAGAAGGGGCGCGTTCCAGATAGTGAGCGGAAGCGAGCCGTCGAACGGGAATTCCATGCCTTCCTTAACATCCCCAAGGAACATCGCGACGTCGTGTGGGCTCGACTTCCAGCACATATGGCACGCAACCTGCCACGGATGCGTGACCCGGGGCTGATCATGCAGGTGATTGAAGCTGCTTCGCAGGAAGTGGAGCGCGAGGACGCGAAGTATCGGTACGAACTGGCCATGGGAGTCAGCGCTCTGGCCGCTGGATTGGGCTCCGCCCAGGATCCGGCGCAAGGACTCTCGGCGACCCGTTTGCTGCAACGCTGGGTCGACGGCGACGATCGTATGTTGTGTCAGGTTGCCTCACGGTCTTTGGCTGGCATCTCGATGCAGACTCGGGACTACGTGGGCGCCGCGAAATGGTATCTGGTCGGAGCGGACGGTCTGGCCGACAGCGACTCAGACCGGTACGCTCGCGACAACCTGCGCGTCAATGCGGCCCGGTATCTGAGACTGGGTGGGAAATCGCGTGACGCGCTGGAGCTGCTGGAATCGTTCAAGCCAAGCCGGCCGAACTCACTGAACGATGGACGCTACGCCGTCGAACTCGGTCTGTGTTACATGGACGAAAAGCAGAATGACAAAGCACTGGAGGTCTTCGTCTCAGCGGGCGAACGCGTGCGGAGTCTGAACGACAACAGCAGGATCAAAGACTACATCACGAAACTCGGCGGCGTACCGTTGCGGGAAGATCGCGATGTTGACGTCACGTATATCAAAGGGCCAAACGGCGAGGGCACTGGCGCGCTGGCGACAGATGGTGCCAGGATGTTCTGCCTTGGTGCCTATCGCGACGGAGCACGACACGGCGTGGCGGCATACGACCCCGAGCGAAATACCTGGGAGACCCTCACCGAAGACTTTGTGGGAGCCACCAGCCTTGTGGTCTCTCAAGGCACGCTGTGGGCCGGCACGGCAAAAGGCGGCGTCTGGCGGTGTTCGCTTGCAAGCAACGACTGGCAGAAATGGACTGTCGAGCAGGGTCTGCCAGACGATCGTGTCATGTCATTGGCGACACATGATTCAGGCGTGTTTGTCGGTCTGGGAACAGCCGCCGCTGGCGGAGTCGCGTTCATCAATGCAGGTGGTCAGGTCACCGTGCTGGATGGCAAAGACGCGCCGAAAGCGGGACCAGAACACCTGGTCGTGCAGGGCGAGAAACTGCTGGTCGGCACGCACACGTCCGTTTACGAATTTGACCTGGCAGAGAAGACATGGACTCGGATTCGAAACAAATACGGCAGCCGCATTTTCGCGGGTACGTCACATGCCTGGATTTCGAAGTACGGTCGGTAGATCGCTCCCTACGGCGCCGACGACAAGGCCGCGGCGATTTTCAAATCTGCCTGGTTCAACGAAAACGGACCATCGGGTTACAAGGTCAATTTTGTGATCGAACACAAGAATCAAATCTGGTTCGGTGGATACCCGTGGGCAAGATTTCGCAGCGTCGGGTTCTACCGCATCAATCCTGAAACTGGCGAATACCGCATGTACAACCTGCGGGATGGATTCAGGATGAGTACCACCTACGCCACGTTCTCTGGTGTGGCGATCGGCACCGACATGTTCATCTCGACGGCCCGTGGTCTTGCCCGCGTGACCCCCCGCTGAACGCACACTCAACCAATAGCAAATTGGTGTTCGTGGGAAGCGGGTGGGATGTCTCGCACGTTACCGCCACGACCGCGCCACACAATACAGTTCCACGGTGAAGTGATCTCATCTTTCCGTTTGGAACTTTCACGGTGATGGTCCGGACTGCGCGACTACGATTCGATCCAGGAGAAGGCCGAACTATGAGCGGCCATCCTGACCGGTTCTCTGGTCCAACATGTCGCGGTCTAATCGCCTTGCTTGCGAGCTTCATCGTCCATGCAACGAGCGGCGTCCTGCCGGCTCAGGATGGGCTCCAACCGTATCGGACGTTTGAGAAAACAAACCAGATTGTGCTCGATGTGGGAAGGTCTGGAAAATTCGATTCAACGCAGGCGAAGTATCCCTGCATACTCAAAGTCGGCGATGAATGGGGGATGTGGTACAACGGCCGCACGGATGATCGTTTTACCGGGTCAATTGGTCTGGCAATAAGCGAGGACGGACTGCGGTGGAAGAAGGCCAACAATGGCGATCCCGTTTTCAAGCATGGGGCCTCTGGAACTTTCGATTCAACCAAGGTTGATCATCCCGCCGTGCTGCATTTTAACGGCAAGTATCACATGTGGTACACGGCCGGCGACAGGCAGAGCCGTTACACAATCGGATATGCGACGAGCCCGGACGGGATTCACTGGACTCGCGAGAACAACGCTCGTGCAGTTCTGGGGCCGGGGCAGTCAGTCAGGTTCGACGACAAGGTTGTGCTGCACCCTGCCGTAATTCGTGACGACTCCGACGTGTTGCACATCTGGTACAACGGGGTGGGTCCACAGAAGTCGTTTCGGGTTGGGCATGCCACCAGCCGCGACGGTATTCATTGGACACGACAGAACAACGGTCAGCCAGTGCTTGAACCTGGCAGCGTGGGCCAGTTCCATGAAGGTTACGTCTACAACGTCTTCGTCCGGCTTGAGAACGGACACTTTCACATGTGGTACAGCGCGTGGGCTCCGAACGACCGAGGGTCCGGGCCGAATCACAACGGTATCACGCACGCAGTCAGCTCGAACGGTAGTGAGTGGCGAAAAGACCCGGTTCCAACACTCACCAACGGAGCAACTGGAAGCATTGACCAGTACGCCTGCCATATTGTTGATAGAAGCGACGGGCTGTGGATGTACTATTCCGCCGGGTCTGGAAAAACCGGTGGGCCGTACCGGGTTGCTTTGGCCATATGCCGTTCGAAGAGCGCGAATTGAGTTACGACAATACGCGGTTGCCACTGAACTGCCAGGTCGAGCGGAAGCAGATCCGGATAGCATTCACTCTTCGGCCGACAACAGGCGAACGGGCGTGTCGTAGTACACTCCACAACCGCCGGCATCGGTGACTCTGGCGGGAACGAGTGCATTGGCGCAGCGGCCTTTGCTCAGCCAGCCGCCTTTGGGAACGATTACCACGTCCCGTCGCTGGTTGGCGTCGAATCTCAGACGCACGCGTATCTCGTCGATCTCTGATTCCATCCGTACGATCTGACCGTCAGTGCATCCGGTGGCGGAGTCCGGATGTACGGTCGCCGGTAACGCATCGTCCTGATCTCCGGGCAACCATTGCGAACCCTGAACAGCCTCAGACGCCAAAGCCTGCAGAAGAAGCGGTCGCTCGACGGTCGCCGTCGCCGGTTTCGGGGTCACCTCCGTAATCAGGTTGACACGTCCTGAGGCCGTCGCGAATCGCCGATCAGCGTAGAGAACTTGTTTCGCCAGAGGATTCCGCACGGCGCCTTGTCTCAGGTCATCCGGCGACGCACCTTTGTCGGCGACATTCTGCAGCAGCAGCAGCTTCCATTGTTCAACGCTTTGTGTGAATACTCCGTTCAATCCAACACGAGGTGCGAGTGCCTGGACGATTTCGTAATCCGTCCGCACTTCGGGGGGAGCGTCGATGACAGGCCGCACTTCAGTGAGCCAGTGATGGCCATACGCTCCCAGCAGGTCGTCATCTTCGAGCATTGTCGTTGTTGGAAGAACGATGTCGGCACAACGGGCGGTGTCCGTCATGAACGAATCCACCACAACCGTCAGCTCGCGAGACTCCAGCGCTTGTTTGACCGTTCGCGATTCCGGCAGCATGACCACCGGATTGGCAGCCGTGACCCATACCATGCGAATCGGTGGATTGTTCGCTTCCAGGATTCCCGGACCAAGCATTGGTTCCGGAATTGCCCGCGGAGCCGATTCGATACCTTGGTTGAACGATGTGTCGAACGCTCCGCGCCGATTGAAGATGTATGACAGTCCGCCACCCGGGATTCCGAGGTTCCCGGAAACGGCGCTCAGAGCATTGATGACACGATTCGTCTCAGCCCCGCGCGCCCGGCGCTGCAGTCCCCAGCCGACGATAATCGCCGCCGGCCGATCGGAGTATGCCTCAGCGAATTCCATCAGCGACTGCTCGGGAATGTCTGCATCGCGCGCCCATTGAGACGCATCTTTCGATCCGGCCAGCTCTCGAAAACTGTCGAAGTGATCGCAGTACGCGGCCGCCTTCGGATCATGCAAACCACGATCGAACAGAACACGAGCCACACCCAGCGCCAGCGCAGCATCACCTCCGGGACGTGGCTGAAGATACAGATCGCTGATCGAAGCACCGCGATGATGTACCGGGTCGATCATGACCACCTTTGTCCCATCACGCCGCGCCTGCTTGAGAATCGGCAGCAGATGCACCTGGCTAACAAACGGATTGCGTCCCCACAAAACGATCGTGCGACTCTTAAGCAGATCGAACAGATCGTGGCTGTCTCTGCATCCGAAATCGACGTTCTGAGCGTGATCGCCGGCACCGGTGCAGATGTCGCCCGACTTGATCGTGATAGGGCCGAACGCTTCGAAGAAGCCGTCGGTGACGGACTTCATCAAGCCCATCGAGCCACCGCATCGGTAGTGCAGAATCGCCGCTCCACCAGACTCCTCGCGGATTCGCAGCATCGACTGTGAAATCCGTTCGAGTGCTTCGTCCCAGCTGATCGGCTCGAAGCCGTCACCTTTCCTGACGAGCGGCGTGGTAATTCGATCCGGATCGTATTGCCGTTCGAGAAACCGGCTGGTGCGGTGGCAGAGAAACCCCTGAGTCACCGGATGATCCGGATCACCCTGCAGCCGTGTGACGCGACCGTCTTCGATCGTGGCAACGATTCCGCAGGCGTCGCCGCAGTCTCGATTGCAGGCGGTCTTTTTCTGAATGATCGACGAAGCTGACATTGATGAGTCCTGATTCATGACTGGATCACGGCATGGTCTTGTCGATCACCAGTTCGTGCATTGCGCAGTTCCCGGTTATCGGTCTCTTTACAATCAATCGCCGGATCACACGACGTCACCGTGAGGCTTGCAGTTCGGCAATCTCGGCGTGCGTGAGAGGTTTTCCATACAGTCGAAGATCCTTGAGCCTGCCATTGAAGAAGTCGTGTGGCCCGAAACCGATCTTCAGTGGCTGGACATTCCGTATGTCGTAATCCTTAACTTCAAACGTGTCTGACTGTGCCACCAGCTTGCCGTTCACATAGAGCCGCAACTGGTCGACGTCTCTGACGGCAGCCAGATGCACCCAACCGGCCGGAAGGGCGCGGTCGTACGTCGCGCACTTGCCAGCTTCGAGCGAAAGGACATGGCCGGAAGGCAGCACACCACAGAAGAGCTTTCCATCAAAGACGGCCATGGACCATGCCCGTCGGTAACGCACGTTGGGCGTCTTATCCAACTGGCCCGTTAAGACCCATTTTGTGCCCCCGTCGTAGCGGTACACTTCGGCTTGTGGCAGCGTGCCCGCATAGAGTTTGCCGTTGTAGACGACCATGCCCATGACCTCTTTGTCGTCACCCAGACGGCCGCAATGCGTCCACTGCTGCGGACCATCCATGCGATACACCGAACCGGTCGGCCACGTGCCCACGTGTGGTCGACCTTCGTAATTGACTATCGAGTAGACCTGCGTGGTCTCTGGAACAGGTCCCATCCGCGTCCAGTCTGTCTTACCTTCGTAACGGAAGAAACCACCGTCGTCGTAACTCAGTCCATACAGGGCTCCGTTGTGCAGTCCCAGATGGACCACGCGCAATCCCGGACAGCCGCATGGCGTCCAGGTCTGGTCACCGTCATAGCGATACATGCCACGCGTGCGTGGCGTCTCGCGAAAATCTCCACGCCAGCCACCCGACGTGCCGGTTCCGGCATACAGCTTGCCTCGGTAAACAGCCAGGCCGCTGATACTGCGGACGTCGTCAACCTTTCCACAATCGATCCATCGCGTGCCGCCTTCATAGCGATAGACGCGGCCACCGTGTTTTGTGTTGGGTGAAAGGGGCAACGATGATCCACCGCCACTGTAAGTCTCCGAACCTGCGTACAGCTTTCCGTTGTATACGGCCATGCCCGTAATGGCATTGGCCTCATCAGGAGCACCGCAATCGACCCACTGTGTGTTGCCTGCATAGCGATAGACGTGCCCGCGCCGTCCTTCGCCTGGCTCCCACGTCGCTGCGTATAACCCGCCGTCAAAAACGACGAGCGATTTCACATAGTGATTGGCACCTGGCCGGCCACAGTCTTTCCACTCGGGGTCAAGTCGGCCCGAGTCGATTCCAAAGGAGAGATTCCGCCAGTTCGACTGAGCCGATGTGACGCCCGCGTAATTCATCAGGCCGAGTGTCATGCCGGTGCGCGACGTGGAGTCGTACCAGCTCATGATGTCACCCAGCGTGTCATCCAGCTCACTGTCTGTCCGCACCCATGCGGCGAAAGAAAGTTTCCCATGACTCGATCGCAGCGACTCGAACGCAGGAATTTCCAGCCAGGAAGTCGTGCCATTAAACGTAGCACCATCGAGTGCGTCGAATCGGACGCCATGATTAACGGCGTGGTGACCGTGTCCGGAAGAGTCTTTGCAGTCACCATTGAGTTTCCAGTGAGCAATCAGTCCGTCGGCGGCGTTAACCGGAATGGCGATTGTCAGACAGGCGGCGGCCACAGCAGAAACGGCTGCCCCTCGACAGGGGCTCTTCGTTTGTTGTTCAGGCATAACGTTCCTCAAAAACGCGAACGGCCGTTTGTACGGTCAGCATAGACGTACGAACGCGGTGCTCGAATGGCTGTCGCATACCGGTCTCGACTGTAAAAGCCGTCCCATATCTGCTGGCTGCGAAGTCGGCGAGGTTCAGACCTTCACCTCGCTGACTGGGATCAAGCCAGAAAACGCCCCGTTCCAGCTTTGAAAAGAACGAGCCTGGCGAGTAGTCCTCGGGAGCGATCCTGGCCCCCGACGCTCTGACCGCGCGGGCGGCTTCGGCAGCCATCCGCCGCTCCCAGATTTCGTCTTCATCGGTTCGCTGCCGCCGTGCGGAAAACCAGAAGGCGTTGCCGCCGTATTCGTGGAGATCGAATGTCAGTCCTGGCTTGATTTCGGCCATCAGCTGGCGCGTACAACGAACTTCGACGGGTGCCCACTGCGTATCATGGAATCGGTTGAGATGCAGGACTTCAGCGTCCGGCGTGACGACCAGCGTATAAGCACGCTCGAACAGAGCTGCACCGGGCGCATCTTCGTAGCGTGGCGGAAACCAGATCCGGCGGCCCCTGAGCGGCTCCAGGCACTCCGCGCCCTTTTCGATCTTTCGATACAGGCCTCGGTTCGCATAACCGGACTCTCCCAGCAACACAAGCAGCCGGCCGTCCTCATCAAGCAGGACATCACCCCTGTCACGCAGCAGCAGCTCGGCCTGGTCCAGTGACTCGATTTCCGGCTCATCCCCCAGACTCAGGCTTAATGCATACCGATAGCCATTCAGACCAATGGGATCACGGCATGGAATCACGTAGACCTGATGTTCCGTTTCCAGCCGATCCATCAATTCAACAGCAGCGGCCACCCCGGCCTGTTCGGTGGAATGACTCCCCGCACTGATAAATATCGCCGGCGTTCTGTTGCCGCCTGCTTTGACCGCAATGATTGGTGACTTGTCGGGCGAGTAACCCAGCACTCGAGTTTTGTGCCCACGTTGTTCGACAGTCTCGAGCAGATCCCGATAACGAGTGAACGGACGAACGACCCGCTTCTTTTCGCCTGGATCGTTCAATGGCGGCTGCGCCTGCACGTGTTGTGGAATGGTGAATGCGCCACAGGCGACTCCACCAAGCTTGAGGAAACCACGTCGCGACAGTTCAGCGCCACGTCGACGCTGGTGTGTGTGAAAAGCCGTAGACATGCAGCCTGTCTCCGTTGTGGATGCCCGCCGATGAGTGCCCTGCGGGACACCGGGTTGTCAGTTTCTTCATCGGCTCAGATCATCACAGGAAATGCGAGTGCACGCCCACTTTGATGCTGAGCCAATTGTAACCCGACACCTGTTCGGGGGCGCCAAGTTGTCGGACATTCTCACGCGATGGACATGGCCAGTCCGGGTTAATCCCCCTCCGCGAACCGGCGTACGACATTGGCGGTGATCTTCGAGACGCCGTCATCCACCAGTAACGAACTTGGCCAGCAGATTGATCCGGCGGAAAAGACCGCGGCTCCGTTGCCTGGCTCGTGAATCACCATCTCGGCTCCGCCACCGGCCGGGTTCAGTCCCTGCGCCAGCAACTGAGTGTTCGCGGGAGAGCTGGGCGATCGCTTATCTGTTTCGTGACCTGATGCGCCGCCGGGCACTCGCTCGTGCTGGCACTCGGTCCCGAACAGGGCGCCATTCTTCAGTCCCGTACCGTCAAACACCCAGTGCGAATCGTCGATCACGCGATACGGGGCAGCGGTCATGATGCCGCGCGCGTCATACACAACACCCAGCAGATTCGCTTCCGATTCCTGTCGCTGATGAAACCGGCTTTCGAAGCCGTTGGATTTGTCTCGCAGTTGGCGGTCGTCTCCGTTGCGATAGATGCAGGTCTGCTCGTCGACGAATTCCACGTCGCAGTTCAGACCGTTTCCACCCAGGTACATCAGCCGGCCTCCGCGTTCGAAGACCCATTTCTTCAAACGAAAATACATGTCGGCCGACCAGTACTCGGGATGAGTGCTGATCATCAGCAGTCGGTAGTCATCCAGATTCAGGGTCTCGAAATGGAACTGCGTTTCCGAGTACAGGTCGTAATCGAATCCCTCGCGTTCCAGCCAGCCGAACAACCGCCACTCAGCGGGAGCAATGTGACAGGCGGCACGCCCTTCGATCGGACTCAGAATGTGCTCATCTTCGGGAATGCAGTTGATCAATTCGGGGCGATCGAATGACAGCGGGTCGTACTCTGTGCAGCCGTAGTTGATGTGCTCGGGATCGGTGTAGCGACTCAGCTCAAGCCGCGCGTTCAGCGTTGGCACGACCGGCAGTCGATCGGGATGGATGTAGTTGCTGCGTCCGCCGAAGTTGTTGTACGCGTTCCACGTCATGTCCGCAGCGAGCACTGCAATCGGTGACGTAGGCCGGGCGGGTGCAACGACCCACGGGAACGAAAAGAACTGCCCGGATTCTCCCTTCGCGTGAAAGTAATACAGCCCGCTTCGATCCGGCGCAGTGACAAACTGTTTGTGATGCGGGCTTGAGTACCCGAAACGATTCCATTGAGCGCCGGTCTGCGTGTAGTCGCCGTCCGGAGTGATCTGGACCGTTGCCCCGGGACCGTGCTCGTCGAACCAGCCGATTTTGCGAACATGTTCTTTCTCATATCCGTATCGCCACAGAGAGATCTTGTAAGCCTCGTGCGCGTGGACACGGAATTCCGATTTCTCTCCCGCCCGCACAGCCTTGGGCCAGGCGTATCCGAGTAGACCCGCGGACAACAGCCGGAACTGATGCGGCTGACCATTCTGCACGGTCATGCGGACACGCTTCGGTCCGAAGCCATCCCGGTTGAGTGACACGTCGTATTCACCGGGCTCCACATCGATGTCGACGGACCCGTCTGCTCTGGATCGTGCTTCGACAGCACCATGGTCGTTTTCGAACAGCAACAGGCAATCGGCGATCGCCACGTAACGTTCATCACTGACATAGCCCACGAGCATGGTGTCGACCTTTCTGATGTTGAGCAGGTTTCGAGCGGATTGTTAGCAGCCCAGGTCGCCAGTGGCGAGCATCGACCGCGCGGCATTCCGCGCAGGTGTCGTGATGGCTTGCCGCAGCCAAGTCAAATCGGCTCTACTCAATTCGTGGTTGCCTGATCCTGGCCAATGTTCAATCCAGCGTAAGGACCTTCACCGATGTCCCGTTTCAATGCATCTGTCTTCGTTCTTCTCATGACACTCTCCGTCGCATCGGCCGGAGACGCCCCATGTAAGAAGACAGCACCGAAAATCGACACCGACCTGCCATTGGTTTTCTGCGACGATTTTTCAACGGGCGCTGACAAGTGGGAACCCGCCGATCCGAAGGCTTGGCGGATCGTCAGCGACGATGGGAACCAACGGTACGAACAGTTCGGGCAGAGCAGGATCGAGAACCCGGTTCGATCACCGTTCAACCGGAACATCCGGAAAGACGCCGTTGTCGGCAGCTTTGTGCTGGACCTCAAGTTTCAGTCCACGAAGAAGGACTACCCGCACCGGGACCTGTGTCTGTTCTTCGGATTCCAGGATCCATCGCACCTGTACTACGTCCACTTCGGCAAGCGGACCGACAACCACGCCAATCAAATCTTCATCGTCAATGAGCAGCCGCGAACAAAGATCTCAACGAAAACAACAGAGGGCACGAACTGGGACGACGAATGGCATCATGCCCGCATAGTGCGGGATGTTTCGAGCGGAAAGATTGAGGTCTTCTTCGACGACATGAAGAAGCCGATCATGACCGCGACCGATAAGACCTTCGCGTGGGGTCGCGTGGGAATTGGATCATTCGACGACACCGGGCGTTTTGACGACATCTACCTGTTCGGCAAAGTTGTGAAGCCGGAACCGAAGGCAAAGTGATCCAGCGAGTCTTTGTCGTTCAGCGATTGTGGTGGGGGCCGCCGCTCAGGACGAGCAGTCCAACAATGAAGATGATCGGCACTAGGAACCACAATCCTGCTCCGAGCTGCCCTCGCCATCGCACTGTGGCGTAGCTTCGTGAGGGAGCCAGTCCTTGCGACTTGCGGCGATGTTCGCGGATCGTCAGCACCACTCCGCCAATCAAAAGGCCGCCTCCAATCAGAAAGGGAACGGCAACTGCAAGCCAGAACCCGAGCGTACGATAAATCCACGCGATCGGTGCCCAGACCTGCACTCGCCCCTGAACACCGATCTGAAACTCAAGCATGTGCGGATAGTGCACCATCCACCCGTAAAGCAAGCACGGTATCGCTCCCAGACTCATGACCCATGGTGGTGGTGGCTGCTGTTGCTCCACGGAAGTTCTCCGCGACCTGCGACTGGCAATTGGCTCGCTGATTGAAATCAGTCAGATCCCCGACGTCAATCGGATCGGCGGTCGCATTGCCAGCATCGAACGCACAAGTGCGATTACTACGAGCGGCGCGGCGATTACGGGGCCGTGTCAATGACCACGACGGCAGCTTCAGACGCGACTGGTTCCGCCAGCTGGTCCGAGCGAACTTCGGCACGCAGTTTGGGACGGCCTGGCGTGCGGGCGCGGAGCGTGATCTGAAAATCGACGGAAGCGCCTTCTCCGATTTCCGGGATGGCCTTGAAGACAATCTGCCGGCCACCCTGCGTGGAATTTGGGGGCAGGTTCCTGACCGGGCCGAGACCTTTAACGAACTCCAGTTCGGACGGGACACGCAAGCCGAACTGAACGCTGGAATCCGCCCCGGATCCGCGGTTCAGCAACCGGACACTCACGGCAAATTCATCGCCCGGGAAGACCGTTGCCGGGACGTCCTTCAAATCGAGCTGCAGGGCGGCAATACCGCGGACAGTACGCACAACCTGGACACTCTGCGCGTCGCGTCCGGGAGCCGTCACCTCAATCTGGCACGCGTGGTTACCTGCCTGGGCAGCGATTGCAGTTGTCTCAAGATTGACGGATTGGCCTGCTTCAATTGTTGGCAGACGCCAGTGGATCGTACTTTGTGATTTGTCGTTAACGGCGTCGTTTGAGGCGGACACGAATCGCAACGGTCTGGCCAGTGTCAACGTGACGCTCCCGTCGGAAACGCTTTGCGTTGATTCGTTGGTGACGGTGATTCGTTGAACAAATCGCTGCCCGACGACGCTCGCCTGATCAGCCAGGGCGACGATCTTGAGCCCTCGTTGCTCCAGCACATCAACGGTCGCATTCGATTCCGTCTCCGTTCCACCGGTTGTTTTGACGATCGACCGGTTTGTGTGGCGACCCGGCTTAACGGCTGTCAGTTCCAGATCGATTTCGAACGATTTGCCAGCCGGAATCGTCCCGACGTCGTACGTCAAGTCCTTGCCTGCCGAATGTTCGAAACCGACCGGGATGATGTTCTGCAGGCTGACCTCTTTGGCATCACGCTGGCCTGTGTTTTGAATCTCGAAACTGAATACGACGGCCTGTCCGACACTGGCCTGCGGCGGCGCATCCACGCGGACACGCAGTTCCGGTACGGCCGGCTGACGGACCTCCGTTCGTGTGGCAACCTCGGATGTAAAATTGACGGTGGCAATGCTGCCAATATCGCCTTCTTCGATGGGCACGACTTTGATCAGCAACTTCTTCTGTTCGCCGGATGCGAGGCGTCCTAATCGCCACAGCAGTTTCGTACCAATCAATTCCGCTTGCGGAATCGTGCCGACCAGCCGACATCCCTTGGGAATCTGGTCTTCGACGACGACCCGAGCCGCGTTCGCATCACCACGGTTCGCAACACGAATCGAGTAGATCATCCCCTCGCCCAGTGTTGCTTCCGGAGGAGCATTCTTTTCGATCGTCAGCTCCGGACGCTGCGTGGCTTCGGGAACTTCGGTGGGGAATTCGGCCGTGCCCGTCAGCCCCGAGACAGCAGTAGTCGTTGAGACGCTCTGGACATCGGTCCCGGTCGTCGCGGACCGAATGTCCGAATCGAATTCGGGGAGCGTTCCCGGCAACTCAAGTCCGACGGCAGAAATCGGCGACGCGGACTCGTCGGGCGTCGGACCCAACGGATCATCTTCCGGTGACAGTCCGGGCAATTGAGCCAGCTCACCAGCGGATTCACCCTCGGACGGGCTCTCGCTGTCAGCCGGACGTGACGACGCAAAATCGGCGGCAAGCGGCGTTACTGGTTTTGTGTCTGGCTGTGGAAACGGACCGAGTGGTTCCGGCAACCCAGGCAGTGCGGCGGTCGCTGTTTCAGAGGCAGCCTGTGCCGCAAGCAGGGCATCAATTTCCCGAATGAGTCCGGCAGGTTGCGGGTCCAGCGAACCGTAAACAATCGGAATGGACTCAGCCTCTTCGGCTTTCTTACGTGCCGCTACGAGCTGACCGTTGGCGATCTCCTTGCGGGACTCCGCCATCAGTCGGGAGACCGTCTCTCGCTGCGTCTCGATCGAATTGGTCGAAGCCGGTACCGGAATTGCTGAATTCGCATCCGTCGTGAAATTCGGGAGAGGCTGTGGACTTCCGACCGGTTCGATCAACAAACTGTTGTCAACGAATTGATCGATTCCATCGGTAACGACTGTCGGTCCTGCGGGGCTCGGTCCCTCCAGCTGGCCAGGTTCCGAATTTGTCGCGGGAACGTTGCCCTCGTTACGTGGAGCAAACAGATCCGGTTCGTTTGTCGCAAACGGGTCCGAGCGGAAGTCGGGTGCCGAGACATTGACTACGCCACCAGGTGACTCGGGAATACGTGGCGCTTCGAGGGACGTATCTGTGGGAATCTGCTCCGCAGAGAACGCTGGAAGACCGGGCAGTTCTGACGGACCGGGCTTTGGAGCTTCTGTGGTCGCCAGGGACTGAGGTCCGAAAACCGGTTCCGACTGTTCGGGAATTGGCGGTTCTGCATTTCCCACCGGATCGTCTGGATTGTGCCACTGAGAGTCGTCCGGTTGCCAGGACAGGGTTTCGCTGTCGCCATACGGGACGTCGGCAACTGGCGAATTCGGGCCCGGCGGGTCGGCGGGGACGAGCGCCTGCTGTTCCTTATCGTCTTGATTCAACCCATCCTGTGCCTGCAGGACGATCAGAAAGCCGACACCGATAACGCCGGCAAGAGTGGTGAGTTTCCAGATCGAGTTCTGCATCGGAGTCCTTTCCGATCACGCCAAATCGTTCCAGCGTACGAGTCGGACACAAGTCCGAACGCCTCAGACGCTGTCGTGTGAACGTACCTTCCCTGATCGACCGTGTTTGATATCAGACACTCAAAACTGTGGAAAGATGACTTGCCGCTCTATCAGAGCCACAGTCACTGTGCGTACCACAGCACCAGCCGATGCAGGTCGGCGGTCGTCCTGAGCATGCGAACGCGGCGGCGGAATCCGCGACTGCCGAACACCGCCGAGTACCCGTGGTGGTGATCCGCGATACTTATTGCGCGAGCGATGTCGTCGACCGACAATTCATGCCGGCCGTCACTGGCGGCCAGCCAGCGGGCGATCCAACAGATGGCCGGCACAATCAGTGCCAGCGTGTAGAACCCTTCAACCACCGCCAAGTCGTAGCACGCCGGGCCGCAAAAGTGCAGCCCCTGCAACTTGACTCGCAGGTAGCGGGTCAACAATTCGTCTGCATCCGCTGGTAAACCACCGAAAGGATGCTCGATCGACTCGAACGATACTTCCCGGAAGCAATCCTGTAACGGAATCGCGATTCCGCTGCCGGAAGCAAACCGCGTCGCAGCACGCAGCAGGCGCCAGCGTCCCGCCAGGCCGGTGCTCAGGTCTGCCGCAGTGTCCTTACGCGCGTAATGGGCGACGAGCAGACGGAACTGCATCAGTGCCACGCTGGCGGGCTTCTCTGGTTTCGGGACGGACTCATCGGCTGCCGCCTGAGAGACGATCTCAAGGAATTCACTCAGTCGCTGGCCGCGGATCAACCGAAACTGTGACTGCTCAATTAGCCCGACAAGAGTGAGGCACTGCATCAGCCGCTCGATGAACGGTCCGTCGCCTGTTGCGATCAGGTGATCCAGACTCTCAACAATCCGCAGTGTGTCCGACCATTCAAGCGACTCGCGCGACGTGATGCGTGGCGGCAAGATTTCCTCCGCACGTGCCGGAACAAGGAGCCGGGCCATCTGCTTCAATTCGTCGCGATTCGCAGCAACAGCTTTGCCTTTGTTGGCCACGACAGACGGGCAACTGAACCTCAGACTGACGGTGACCCGTTTCCCGGACGGGTGAAATGCGTATGGGTAAATACGGCACGCCAGTGGTTTGGCCGCCTCCCCGAATTTCGCGTGAATGCGACACAGACCGTCTTCATTCAAGAACACACAGGCCCCGTCGTTGCGATGGGCCAGACGATAGCGTCGTTTCCACGGCGGTCCGGCATGTGCGACAACGACCGGCTGGTCGTCCGCGACACCGTCTTTTGCTGTCCACTTCTGGCCGAGGACACGTTGCCGTTCATCCTCGGTGATCTCGATCAAGTGCTCACGGCAGCAGCCCGAGCAGTTGTGACAGCTCCAGTTCTGGATCGTCGGAAGTTTGAGCGGCAGGGCCGGCATTCGGTTTCTTGCTGGCTGGAGGCGACTAAATCCGTGCCATCCTCAATGACGGTTCATGAAGAGTAGCAGCCCCGCCTGCAGGATTCAGATGAACTGCGGGTCGAGCCGGGCGTCGTTCATGTTGATCAGCAACAGACATTCAAACACAGCGTCGAAAGAATGACCGGTGCGTTCGGCCCAGTTGAGGATGTCCAGGTTTTCGAATCCCTCGCGGTACAGGTCAACGACCTCAGTCGCAAGCTGGTCCTCTCCGTTCAGCAGCGGCCGCACAGTGGCGAATGACCGCTCCGGGAATTCCGTCCAGCAGACTTCGCCAAGGATGTGTTCCACATGGCGGTAACGCAGGAAGATCCACCAGTAGCGCTGATACCAGTCGCGAACGGCGTACTCACCCAGATCGCAGCCTTGCTTCTGGCTTTCGATCCAACGGTGACGCAGTGCTTCGCAGCAGGCCGCTTCAAAAATACTGGTCGTACTGTTTTCGAGTAATGCCGACTGGTGCATCAGCGCTCCCATCAGTCGCGAATCGAATCTCCACAGCCGGTTGTTGACTTGAAGAATCGACACCTCGGGCGGCCGGACTTGCCGGAAATCGTCCAACCCATCCGTCGGTCCTTATAAGTCGGTCGCCACACGCGCACAACGTCAGACCATGCAGGAAATTCAGGCGGTTGAAAGAACATTCGAATTTGGTTCGGTGGAGCGGATTTGGCCTCTACGGTGAACTGATGCTAGCTTCATCCGTTAGAGAATCTCATGGAAACCATCTTCACATGTTCTGCTGCTCTGGCCGGGAGTCTGCTCCTCGGCCTGTTCGCCCTGCGCATGATCGGTGAGGCGGAGACCGACCCGGATGCGGTCGCCAGCGACATCGATTCGCCGGAAACCGACACAGGTTCTCCTCATGAAGCGGCGACGGCCGGGAAGTGGTTCATTGGAATGTTCACGCTGCGGGCGGTCCTCGCTGGTGTCTCAGTGTTCGGACTCTCGGGGCTGGTAATGGCGGGCCAATTGAGTGAGCGCGGCTGTGTCGTTGCAGCGGCCAGTTGCGGTCTCTGCACGATGTATGTGATGGGAATCTTCATCCGCGCGATGCAGGGCCTGGAACAGAACGAAACCGTGCGTTTGCAGGACACTCTGGGCACAGAAGGCACGGTCTCTCTAACCGTCCCGGCACGGAATTCCGGCTTGGGCAAAGTCAGGCTAGCCACGAACCGCCGCACGGTGGAGTACGCGGCAAGGACGTCGCACTATGCCCTGTTCGTGGGATCGGCAGTTCTCGTCGTTGGGATTGAGCCACCGGACACGGTCGACGTCCGGCCGTGCGACATCGAGCCAGACTGACATTTCCAGGGAACGTCACGTCGTGGACCGGCGGAGACGATGAGCCGTCACAATCGTTTCACCCGTAATATCCGAACAAACCGTTTCAGCGGGTGCATTCCCTGCATGCGATATGTCTCGCTCGTCCGGAGCCGGATCCGTTGCGACCGGCCGGTCCGTTATCAAGCCGAACGCCACTGCAACCGATTCAGACTGCATGAACGCAGCCCGGCCACTTCCTGGATTGAACTGCGATCGATGACCCGAAACGCCCGTTTCATCCGCTGCCTGCTGCTGCTGAGCTGCGTCACTTTTCTGAGTGGCTGCTTTCCCACCTTGTATTTGCCGAAGTTCGGGTACGAACGTCTGGAGATCAAGATCTCGCCGCCTGATCCCGTTCTGTCTGGTCCGGGAGGTGTGGGTCCCATCTGGGCAACTCCCGAAGTGACCGGCCCCAATGGGTGCAATCCCTGCGGAACATGCTGCCCGCCTGGCCATCCAGTGCAGCCGATCGATCCCTTCGGCTGGTTGAAGTACGGTTCGATGGGCACCCAGCAAGTCGACCCGATTGGCTGGATGTTCGGCATCTGAACGACGCCGCAAGCTTGTCACGCTTTGACTGTCTCCTCACGATCCGGTGTGCCACACCGTGATTGACTGAGGGGATCAGCAATGACCTGTCTGCAGAACCTGACGGACTACCTTCCTCAGCGCGTGAACTCTGGTCCGTGGTTGACCGCATACACACTCTTCGAGTTGCGTCAGCGGATTGAGTCAGCGCCGCGAATTGTGTTGCCGATCTGCCCGCTCGGGACGGAGTACACGTCGCTGACTGAACTCGGTGATCTGATACTGCCGCCGTTGTTTCATGAAGCGATGGACGACGATTTGAAGTCGTCTCTGCTGAAGCGAATCCAGGAATGCTTCCCGTACTTTCATTCCAGTCGCGCGGCCGGACAGACTTCCGCACGACTCGACATTGTCGAGGTAACCGAGCCCGCGCCAGTACAGACAGTCCGACCGCGAGTGCTCGCGTTCAGCGTCGACACCGCCGTCGAGGAACACGGACCGCATTTACCGCTCTCTACCGACACCATCCAGAGTTACTCGGTCCTCACGCGACTTGAAGAAGAACTGGATGGTTTTGTCGCTGGGCCACCCGTTGAGTACGGGCATCTCACCTGGGGCCTGCCGTTCGGTCTAAGCATCGACGCCACTCCGGAACTTCTGACTCGATACGTGACCGGATTCACGAATGCTGTCCTGGAGTGGTTGCAGCCGGACGCGATCTACGTTGTCGACGTGCATGGCTCGATCGTACATCGGCAGTCAATTGTGGCGGGCCTGGAACAAAGTCGCGCCGACCGCTGGGCCTTCCGGTGGCTGCATGAACCACTGATTGAATTCGCGTCCCAGCGAGGCGATCAGCATGCCGGTGGTGTCGAAACGGCACTCGTAGAGTTTGCCAGTCCCGATCTGATTGACCGCCGCTGGTTCCCGGACCGAATAGACGAAATCGAAGCCGGAGAAATGTCGCTGGAACAGGCCGTTGAGCTGACATCTGACCTGCCGCGATTTGTGGAATACGCAGAGTCGAACCCGGTCAACGGCATCATCGGAAAGATACGCAACTACGAAACGCTGGACGCAACCTTGATGTTCGATCGTATGCTGGCCGCCGCACGGCAGGATGTCGACGCCCTGCTAAGTGGTCAGTCGGAAGAGATCCACCAGATTGCAGGAGACAGCCCATGGGA
The DNA here is from genome assembly GCA_964431285.1 of uncultured Planctomycetaceae bacterium. Classification (GTDB taxonomy): domain Bacteria; phylum Planctomycetota; class Planctomycetia; order Planctomycetales; family Planctomycetaceae; genus CAUZFZ01. The sequence goes on along the minus strand of CAYSJO010000944.1, from coordinate 14,820 downwards.
ACGCGACAAACAGTCCTGACATTCCTGCTACTCGGATTCGCTGCGTGTTCGATCGTTGCAGCGGCCGAACCACAATCGAAAGCGAAAACGCTCATGCCCGAGTACGGAGTGACCGGCACTTTCTCGATCGTCGCGGTTGATCCGAAGACGGGTGTGTGTGGGGCGGCCGTGGCCAGCAAGTATCCAGCAGTGGGTCGAGTCGTGCCTTATGTCCGGGCGGGAGTCGGCGCGTTCTGCACTCAGCACTGGCACAACCCGCCGTGGGGCAAGACCGCACTGGATCTACTCGCCAGCGGCCATCATTCCGAAGATGTACTAAGCGTGCTAATTAAAGACGACGAGCGGCGCGACAAGCGACAACTGGCGATCATCGACATGGACGGCCGTGCCGCGAACCGAAATCCGGCCAACGCCGACCCGTCGGGCATTTACTGGGGAGCAATGAGCGGTCGCTTCTACGCATGTCAAGGAAACACGCTGGCGGGTCGCCAGGTCGTCGTCGCCATGGCCGCGGCATACGAGGACACGAAGGGCAGCCTGACCGATCGGCTGATGGCGGCGCTTGTCGCCGCGGACTGCGTTGGTGGAGATCATCGCGGTCGCCTTGCCGCGGGCATTCGTATCGCAAAGACGGGCGTCGACGGGCACTGGTTCGAACTCTACGTCGATGACAGTGACGATGCCGTCATCGACCTGCTGAAGAAGTACGTTGACACCGACCATCCCGCCCGGGGCGATTGGAAAGGCGGCCAGAAGCCTTTTCAGCATCCGTGCAAGACAAAAGAGAAGTAGACCTGATTGGTTCATTCATTCTCGGGAGCCGGCGGGTTCAGGAAGTCCGGCAGGTAGCTATCCCCTGACTGGTCAGTCGTTTCCCTGGAAACAGATGCTTCCTGAGCTCGCAGCTCGCGATACGAACCCGACATGAGTCGGTCTTCATGATCGTTGCCGGCCTCAATGATGATGGCTGACTCGTCGAGCAATCCCTTCGCCGCCACGTTGATGCCATAGCAGCGTGTCTGACACAGACCGCAACCAACGCACTTGTCCGGGATCAATACTGGCGCGAGTGTGCCCGTGCCTTCGACAGGTAAACCGAGTTCGTCGACCTCCGTGCCGACCTGAATGAACTCCAGAGCGTCGTAACCGGCGGCCGTACACTCATCGACGCACAACTGGCACGCTTCGCCATGGAATGGAAGACAGGTTGATTCGTTGACAATCGCCAGACCCATGCGTGCGTGACGCTTTTCATCAAGTGGTAGCGCGCGAATCGCTCCGGTGGGACAAACCTGACCGCAGGCGTTGCAGCTGGAAGCGCAGCCGGCCCAGTCGGCAACGACCTGTGGCGTCCACAGACCCTCCAGTCCCTGCTCGAATCCCAGTGGCTGCAGCACGTCACTGGGGCATGCCTGGAAGCATTCGCCGCAGCGAATGCACATCTGCAGGAATTCCGTTTCCGGTACACTTCCCGGTGGACGAACCGGACGCGGACCACCACCGCTTAGATTGGCACCGAACGCGCGTGTGCCTCCTGCAGCCAGGGGACCACCAAGCACTCCAGACGCCGTTCCGACAGACGCTGCCAGAAAGCCCCGCCGACCGAGCGCCGTCTCGTGTGTTGGCGGATCGTTTTCTACTTTCAGGTTCTGCAGTTCCCAGCGACCAACGAATTTGATGGCGTGCGTCGGGCAGACACCACCACAAGACTGACACAGTGTGCAATCGGTCGTGCGAGTGGTGAAGTCGGGCTTAATGGCATCGAACGGGCAAATCTCAACACACTTATTACAACTGATGCACGTCGATTCCACTTTCCTCTCGCTGGTCCGAAACAGATTACCAAGTGAAAATACGGCACCGCTGGGGCAGACGTATTTGCACCAGAACCGTGCCCGCAGGAATCCCAGGGCGAGCACACCCAGAAACAGTGTCAGCGACACGACGTGTCCAACACCCATGGGCGGCACCTGGTGCCAGCCGGTTGCCACTCCCGTTTGTAAAGGAGCCAGAGTGAACAGCAGCCCGCGCGTAATGACGGGAATCGCCGAGAAAATCCCGCTGAGTAAGACACCACAGAACGCTGCGACCAGAATGCCCAGTAGCAGGTAGTATTTGATGTGCACCCACCAGCCATCAGCCGGCGAGCGGAATCGTGTCACGCGCTTTCCGATCGACCAGTCGAACAGGTCGATCAGCGTGCCCAGCGGACACAGGTAGCCGCAGAATCCACGTGGAATGAAGACACACACTGCCAGGATGATGCCCGCACAGCTCAGCGACCAGACCCACGACCGTGACGCGATCCCTGTCGAAAGGCTGACCAGCGGATCGATCACCAGAAACAACTCGGCAGCCACTCGCTCTTTAGCAGCCAGGTTGTCCGCATAGTGAGATGGCCAGGCTGAAGGGTCCGCATCATGAATCGACCAGGGCCCTGGACTGAGTGAAAGCTCCTCGAAGACATCGGGCGCAAGTTCCGCGTCACCGGTCAGCTTGATTTCACTCGATGTGATTTCATCCAGCTGAAACGGGACAATGAGTACGTTGCTAGCAAGCCCGAGGGAGTCATCGCGAACGAATACACGCTGTCCGCTGGAAAACGGCAGGTCCAGCGTCGATTCCGTGACCAGCACGACTGTTTGAGTTTCTAACTCAAACTCGGCGGGAACCCAGCCCCCCCAGCTTTGCGTCGGAATAGCGCTGTAAGGCCAGCAGACCGCGAAGAACAGCCACAGAAACGCAGCGAAGCAGATTGTCTGCACGGCTCGTCGAAACGGAGCAGCCAGCCACACCGGACCCAGCCTGCGCAGGAATCGTCTGACAAGTCCGCGACGTTTGGTGCTGCGATCCGAGAACAGGTTTCCGGGCAGCACTCGTCGTGCCATCCGCGCGAAAACGCCAATCGGACGTTCCGGACGATTTGGTTTCCGTGCTCGCAGGACAGGTAGAAACCAGTCAACTCGCATTACTGCAATCCATCGGCGAGGGCCTTTGCCGTGGCGTTGATGATTGCTTCCGAAGTGATCGTTGCACTACTGGTCGCATCGCTGCCGGCCACGCTCTGTCGGGAGACGATTTTTCGCGGAGTGTCTGTCAGCGAAGAGTAGTACTGCTTCTCACGATGCTGTGTGACTTTGACCGATTCGATCCGCCCGGATGCCACGACCACTTCCACATGCACCGGCCCTTCGTAGCCGATGCTGCTCGACTTGTACGTGCCATCGCGAACCTTCTTCGGATCAAGCGAGTAGAAGCGAACGGCTGCGATACTGGCCTCTGCTCGGGCCTTGTCGCGTTTTCGATGAGGTTTACTGGCTTCCTTCGCCGGAATGGCCGCAATTGCTTTGCGGTAGTAGTTCTCGGCTTCTTCCAATTCTCCCGCGACACGGCAGGCGTCTCCAGCGTACAGGAACGATGTTGATGCCTGTCCCGTCTTGCTGAATTGCTCGGCCATGTGGACCGCAGCCTTCGTCTCGCCCAGATCACCCAGCAACTTGATCGCCAAGTAGGGCCGACGTTTCATTTTGGCCAGGGTCTCCAGCGCCATCATCTTGCTACCCAGTTTCGCGTAGGCATCGGCAAGGAAGATCCCGGCCTGCGGATACTGTGACAGCTGGGTTTCGAGTCCGGACTGACGGAACCAGAAGGCCGAGCGCGCATGATCCTGCAGCAGGTTGTGATACATCGATCCCAGCGACCGCATGGCCCGCTTCTGCGTTTCACGGTCTTTGTTTTCGCTCAGGACGTGATGCATGAACCGCACACCCTCACGCCATTTCCCGGAATTCGGATTGATGCGATCCCACAGGAACTGGCCGACGTTCTTCGAGCTGTTCCAGCCCTTGGGAGCCGGCATCGGCCAGGCAAGATCGAGCGTCTTCGGGTAATTCAGCCGAGTCGACTCGTACCAGTCAGGCGGCGTCTTCCCAAGGCGATTGATCTCGGCGAGAACTTCCTCACGAGGCCTCTCTGTCTGCCCCTGAGTTGTTGTCGTGGTGCGCGGGGGCGTCTTCGAGTTCATGTCGATTCGCCGCCCGTTGATCGTCAGAGTTTTGACACGGCTCTTCGGATACCTGCGCTTGATCGTTCGAGTGCCAATTTTCACTTCAATAACGACGCTGGAACCTGCATAGGATCGAACCTTTCCCCGCGCCGTAGCGCCGGTTGTCAGTTCAACGGCATCCTGAGCGCGCAGGAAACCGGAAAGGCTGCAGACGATGACGGAGCTCAGGAGCAGTCGACGTGCTGCCTGGTCGGCCATGCCGACGTGTGAAATGTGTTTGATGAGGGAGGATTGCATCGCGTGTTCCTGCTGACGCCTCGGAACGGGAGCGGGCACTGTTGCTACAGCATACTCACGAAATTCCGCTTTCCCCACCGGGCACTACGTTGAATCGCCCGCTTTGGGCTGCGGTGTGGCCGTTGCATCCATGTCCCGCTGCCAGGCCGTGATCGCTTCACGCATCTTCGTGACACGCTCCGGAAACTGTTCGGCCAGGTTCTTCTTTTCGCCGATGTCGGCCGACAGGTCAAAGAGCCCGATCTTCGGTCCGCCTTTGCCGCCTGCGATCAGTTTCCAGTTGCCATCTCGCATGGCCTTTCCATTCCAGAACAGTTGCCGCGCTCTTGGCTTCGACTTGCCACGCAGCACGGGCAGCAGATTCTGCCCATCAAGTGCCGGGCCATCCGACGGTCCGATATTCGCGGCCGTCAGCGCGGTGGGCATGATGTCGAGCGAAATGGCGAGCTGATCCGTTGTCGTCCCCGCCGCAATCTGACCGGGCCACCATGCGATGCATGGCACTCGATGACCGCCCTCCCAGTTGCTGCCTTTTGAGCCTCGGAGCGGCGTGTTGGACCCGTTCTTATTCGCACCATTGTCGGAGATGAAAAACACCAGAGTCCGTTTGTCGAGATTGAGACGTCGCAGAGTCGCGATGACCTCGCCGACTCCCGTATCCATCTCTTCCACCATTTCGCGATAGGCGGCTTTGATGTCGGAACGTGCGCCGCTCGTCTTGAATGCGCCACCGACTGTCCGTTCGGCACTGTCGTGCGGACCCTGATAGGGATAGTGCGGTGCTTCATGCGGCAGATACAGACAGAAGGGTCGATCGCGATTCTCTTTGATAAAACGAACGGCGTGTTTTGTGATCAGATGAGTTGTGTAACCGTCTTCTTCCGCATGCTGATCCTGATGCCACCAGTCATAGCTGTCCGCCTGATCCACGTGCGAAAAGAAGTCCACGTTGCCACTGACATACCCGCGGAATTCACCGAACCCATGATGGATCGGGTTGTACTTTCGGAATTAACCCAGATGCCATTTGCCGAAGAACGCCGTCGTGTATCCCGCCTTCGAAAACCGTTCAGCGAATGTGACCTCCGACGTCTGCAGGCCATGAAAGTGAACGGCCCGTTTGGGGTCGGCAAAGACAACGCCTGGAATCCCGGCCCGCTGCTGATAACGGCCGGTCATCAGACCGGCCCGAGTTGGACTGCACACGTTTCCGCTCGAATGAAAATCCAGAAACCACATGCCCTCTTTTGCCAGACTGTCCAGATGAGGACTGGGTATCCAGCCCCCATAAGAACTCAGATCACCGTACCCCAGATCGTCCGCCATGATCACGACAATATTCGGACGACTGCAACGATCGTCGTCAGGCGTAGCCGAATGGGCCCAACCGAGCGACAGAAACACTCCCTGCACAAGTACTGTCAGACCGAGTCGCAATCTGGACCTGCGAAAGTGCGGCAGGAACGACCGGCGACAAATGGCCTGTAGCAGGGCAGAGAACTGGGACATGAGGAAGGCTCGTTTCTGGTTCACACGAAGTAATGATGGTGAACTCGACGAAAGCTTCTTTTCGAAGAGCACAACGGGCAACTGAAACGCCCCGAGCCAGGTCATGCCCGTCCGCGCGACATTCGTTTCGTCGCACGTTGTACCGGACGGGCAATTCGACCGGCGTCGATGTCGATCCGCAGAGCGATTGCCTAACGTACGCATCGTGGCAGACCGGGCCGGAGATTCGCCTCTGGTCCACACATGCGAGAGTGGCGGAATTGGCAGACGCGCAGGATTTAGGTTCCTGTGGGGAAACCCGTGGGGGTTCGAGTCCCCCCTCTCGCATCTTCTTGTTTCTCGCGTGTCGTGATTTGTTCTGGGATGCCGTGCAGTTGGCTTATCCAATTGCGAATCCAAACGCATTTCTTCTTCGTTGTATAATCTTCTCGTTGACCAACGTGAGGTGCTTCGCATTTCGTGGACAGTTTAGATCCTTAAATTGGACGGCGGAAGGAGAGTCATCCGATGTCCAAGAGGAACAAATCAGAGCCGGAGAAGACACGGCGTCGTTACACACAGGAGTTCAAGGATGAGGCGGTGCAGATGCTGCTTGACGGTCACTCGGCCAGCTCGGTTTGTGAGCGGCTGGGCGTTCAGGGCGCGAACACTCTGTATCACTGGAAGAAAGAATTCCTGGGAAGGGAAAGCCCGGTGGCGGGGTCTCTGGAGAAGCGTGTCCGTGAACTCGAATCCGAGCTGCGTCGGGTCGAACGTGAGCGTGAGATTTTAAAAAAGGCGTTGAGCATTTTCGGCGCAACGGGTAGCCGATGTGTTCGCGGCCATCGAGCAGATTGCCATCAGCGAGTCGATTGCGGTGTCAGTGATCTGCGATGTTCTGTCGGTGAGCCTTCCGGTTTTCATGCTTGGCAGTCACGTGGTCTGTCAGCTCGTGACAAGCGTGATGAGGAACTGATGCCTTTGATTCGAGACATCTTCTGGACTCATCACCGTCGTTACGGCGCGCGTCGCATTGCCGTGGAGCTGGCTTCACGCGACGAACCGCGTGGTGTGGCGAGAGTCGCGAAACTCCTTGAAAAACAGGGTCTGCGAGCGATCCAGCCGAAATCATTCCGGCCTCGCACAACGAACAGCCGGCATCGTCTGGGTTACAGTCCGAACCTGCTCAGAGAACGTGAAGCGTCTCAGCGCATCAATGAGGTGTGGGTCGGAGACATCACTTACATCCCGCTTCATGGCGGCCGGTTCGGTTATCTGTAGTTGCTGATGGATCTGTATTCGCGGCGCGTTGTGGGATGGGAGTATCAGGAGTCCATGACTGACGCGCTCGTGATGAGTTCTCTGAGGAAAGTGATTCGCTTTCGTCAGCCACCTGCTGGTCTGATCAATCACAGCGACTGTGGCGGCCAGTACGCCTCGCATGCGTATCGAGCAGTGCTCCGTCGCGCGTCGATGCAGCAAAACATGAACGATGCGGACAACTGCTACGACAATGCGTTCATGGAATCCTGCTTTGGAACCTTGAAGACGGAGCTTGAACTGACTGAGTACGCCGACAGCCTGGAAGAGGTTCGCGAGCTGTCGATTTACCTGCGCTATTACAACCAGAACCGCCGCCATTCGTCGCTCGGCTACCTCACACCAGCCGACTTCGAGTCACAGTCGACCGTGCCGATTTAAGGACTCGTACTGTCCGCGCAAACTGAAGCACCCCAACGTCTCTTTCATCAGGGGCAGCGGCGGCCACACAACCTGTTGAGCGATCTAAGATGACTCCGGCTGAGTACTGGTCCGGCGTATTCAAAGCGTACGAGATTTATCGGAAGGGGTACCCTCGTCTTGACCCGTTGGTCCAGCTCGCCCACACAATGAGCACACATTGTGATGGGGAGTCACTTTATCCCAGCATGTCTCATGCGGCGCTGGGCATTTCTGCCGCCGAACACTACGCAATGCGCCTTGAACAGCCAATGGTCTACATCGACCTTGCTCCAGACAGCAAAGACCTCGAAGTTCATTTTCAGTTGGGGCAGGGGCGTCCACACTTGAAAGAAACCTTCGCGCCACTTCTGGACGAAACGGTTCTGCAACGCATCTTCGCGTGGGTCAAACAATCTGAATAGCTCCAACACCGTGGCCGCTGAGTGCGGCGTCCATGCCAGAGCACGGGTCGGGACCTCGAGTGTCGTGTCGGTCCGTCATATTGCTGTGTCGCGCCCCACTCAGGTTGCCCTATGAATCTGCCGAGTACCGGAGACTTCAGGTGCAGGACGAAACAAACGTGTTTCTGAGGCAAATTCTAGAAACGCAAGAGGAGCATCTTGCGGCCTATAAGGATGAAGTCAGGCGAGTTGAGGAGTTCCGGCACAGTGTGATGGAGACCCAGACACGGGCTTGACGTATTCAACTCATCGCAGCTGCAATGGTGCTCATTGGTGGTTTCGTCATGCTCGTGGGCATGATCGTACTTCGTTGTGCCGGTCAGAGTTCGACGTTGTACTTCGCGACCCTCGGGCGCGGCGGACCGCAGAACTCGACACACTGGCTGGCAGAACCAGCGCTGCGTGCGAGGTAGCGACGCCAGAACATGGCCATGCTGCGTTACTGGCCGCTGACCAGTATTTGGCCGACGGGCTCGAGGTCGGGGACGGTTGCCAGCAGGAACGTATTCTGGCCGTCCTTGATCGTCACGCCGCGGCCGATGGACTTGCCACGTACGCGTGTGCCGCTGCTGCGAGCGGACGTGACTGGTTCGAGTTTGATCGAGTGCTTGCCGGCCGGGAGTTCCAGACGGAGCACGTCGATATGGTCGGGGAGCAGGCCCCAGCACCGTGTGTCGGCCGTTTCCGTCGCTTCCCATGCGACGCCGACCGCGTCGAGTGCCAGCGAGGCCAATGGGTCGTCGACGTTGCCGAATTCCTTGGTTGCGTAGATGGCACCTTTCTTGACCACTCGACGAACAACGGCACGCGCCATCACTTGCGGCAGCACTGCTGCATACTGGTCAACGGCCATGCGTCCGATGTCGGTTATCGTCTCCGTGCGGTCCCGATATTCGCCGTCCACGGAGACGTCGATGCCCGCCACCGCATTGCGATTGCGGACGACGATCGGGACTCGGATCGGAGCGATTGTCGGTGGCAGTGAGTGTTTTGACGTGGCACTCAGAATCCGGTCCGCGATCAGCAGCGCGTTGGAGGTTGGTTCTTCGAAACGCTCTTCCTTGTAGGGGCCGCGACCGACCAGAGCGATGACGTACAAGACTCCGCTGCCCGGTTTTGAATGGACGCCACCGGTGATCCGCTCGATGTCTTCCTCAATGAACGGGAACTCCGGTTCCCAGTTGGCAACTTTGCGGATCGAACTGGCGGCCTCGTCGTAGCGAGTCGGGAAGGGTTCGCGCAGAGACGCGTGCAGGTAGGCTCCAAACGCGACTCGCTTGTACGCGAGTTTGGGATTCTCGTCGGACTCGTCCTTGCCGGAATCGATGATCTGCTGTTGCTTCTCGCCGACCTGCAAGGCGTACGCGCCCGCGTCCTGACCGTTGTGCATCAGGCTCGACAGGGCCAGGAAACACCGAACGAGAACCTTTTCGTAGTCCTCACCGGCATAGGCCAGTTTGTTGTCGTCCGTCAGTGCTGAGATGACTGCTTCGCTGTCATCCTTCTGTTCCAGGTAATCGAACTGGTCACGGACCTCGCGCAGCGTCCGTTCGGCCTCGGCCGGGCGACCGGATGCGAGTTCGATGATGGCTCGGTCGAGTTTCAGGACATCGACATCGGTTTTACCGCGGGCAATCTCACGTTCGACTTTGGCCAGGGCCTTGTCGACCTGACCCGCATAGTAAGAGTCGCGAATCGAGATGACTCGACCAGCATGCGTCGCGCAACCGGACAGGCCGCCCATGCACAATGTGATGGACGCAAGCACGATGATTGTTGGGATTCGAGGTGTCATCGATCAGGCCATGAGTCGTGAAGCGGCGGCCGAACTCAATAGTGCTTGATCCTGCCCAGGGCGGAGCGATGGTATCCCTTGCGGAGCTTCGCGTTCGACTTGCTGTTCGCGCCCGTGTGGATGTTGACCATCTCGAGCGTTAACAGGTAATCGCGCTGGTAGTCTTTGTCGTTGCTCCGCGTGGTGCCTGATGTGATCTTGCCAAACAGCAGGTAATCGAACGGCTGGCTCTGTCGTTCCATGACGTCAATGAAATGCCCCTGAGCCTGCGGCTGAAACAGCTGTGTCATGTGCAGCCCGGCTTCGCGCAGGCCTGAGTCCACATAACGCCGACTCAACGTGACGAACAATCCGGAGCTGCCGATTCGTTCGTCGATGATCTCGAAGAGCTGCTCGCGGAAATCGCCGATCTCTTCGGCACTGGCGTTCTCTATGCCGACGAAGCAGATGCACTTCGGTTGTCGGGCCTCTTCCACGAAATCAATCTGCTGGATGCCGGCCGCTTCCTTTGACAGCAGCTTCTCGACGGCTTCTCCAACGATGGGTTCGTAGACCGACGCGCCGGCCGTGTGGCTGCCGACCATGTTGTCGTCGTCGTCTTCCAGGATATGGGCGTATTGCTTGCCGCGGCAGCCACTCAGCAGCAGAGCCGAGGGTGCGGCGCAGCCGAGCAGGCGGACGAAGGTCCGACGATTCATAGCGATTCCTTTCGCGATGTGGTGAGGATGCTGTATCGCAGATGGGAGAAGTGATGACCGGAAACGGTCGGGTGGGCTCGGGAAGGGGCGGAGATATTAGTCCTGGTCGCGAATCTCAGCGAGACGGCTTTTGACGTCCGCAACAACCACGTTCGCCGCCCGGTCCGGCATCTCGTATTCTGCTATCGACCATTTCGCCGCCGAATTTCCACCACGGAACCTGTGATGACCAGTGAACTGCCCAAACCACTCGATGTACTTGCGGTCGGAGCCCATCCCGATGACGTCGAGATTGCCGTCGGCGGCACTCTGGCGAAACTGGTCACTCAGGGTTACCGCGTCGGAATCGTCGATCTGACCGATGGCGAACCCACGCCAGGCAGCCCCGGACCCGAAGTCCGTCTGGAGGAAGCTCAGTCGGCCGCCCGAATTCTGGGGGTCCAGATGCGCGAAACGCTGGAGCTGCCAAACCGGCGACTGTTCGATTCGTTTGAGGCCCGCGTCGAGCTGGGCAAAGTCTTCCGTCGCTGGCGCCCGCAGATCGTACTGGGAATCGCCGGCAAGACACCGATGGCCTCGCCGGATCACTGGCAAGCTGCACAGATCACCGATGCGGGTGTCTTTTATTCACGACTGACCAAGTGGGACGACGACTTCGACGGCCTGCCCGTCCACACGGTCACGAAGCAACTGTGGTATCCGTTGGCGTTGCGCGCCCTCGAACCGCCATCGGGCGCCGGTTATTTCGTGACGGATATTTCGGACACTTTCGAAAGAAAGATGGAATCAATTCGCGCGTATCAGACTCAATTCCCTCCTTCCAAGCAGCGTGTGTTCCATCTGGTCGAAGGTCAGAACCGTTTGTTCGGATCCAGTGCGGGTTTCGACTTCGGTGAGATGCTGATTTGCTCGACAACTCTGGGAGTCACTGATCTTGTCCAGACAGTGTTGACCTGAGGATGACGTACGCAGAACGGTCTGTCACAATGGCGCGTCTGCGGGAGTTGCTGTTTGTTCGTTGGAAATGCGACCTGAATCATTCGCCGAGACTGTCACTGTTGAAGCGGTGTGGTTACGGTTCGAAAACGTCAGGTCCCATTTCCGACCGACGCTTTTTCCGCATGATTCCCCCTCTCTCGGACCGGGACGGAGAGGGATCAGAAGATCACCTGCTGGCTGAAACGATGCTGAACCTGAAATTCGGTCACCTGAGCGTCACCGGAAACTTCCGCGGTAACAATGAGGACGCCTGCATCGCCGACGATGCCGGTCGGTTCTTTATTGTCGCGGATGGCATGGGAGGACAGGCCGCTGGTGAGAAGGCCAGCGAACTCGCTACCGACATCGTGCCTCGGAAGCTTGATCAACTCATCGACTTTGAGAATGGGTCTGACAGCGACGTCACCAAAGGCATTGATGAAGCAGTCGGCGAAGCGAATGCCGAGATTCTGGCCCTCAGCGAGATCGATCCCAACTACCACAACATGGGGACGACAATCGTCTTCATGGTGACTGTGGCTGGAAAGTTCTTTGTCGGCGGAATCGGCGACAGTCGCGTCTATCAGTTGCGTGATTGCTCGTTGACTCAGCTCACGACCGACCATTCGTTGACCCGTGCGCTGGTCGAAGCAGGAACGATCTCCGAGGAAGAAGCTGCGACGCACCGATACAGGAATGTGCTGTACCGCTACCTCGGCTCGAAAGAAGGCGGCACCGGCACGGACGCGAAAGAAGTCGAACCGAAGTCAGGCGACCGCTACCTGCTGTGTTCGGATGGCGTGACTGACGGCATCGACGACGACGTCATCCAGAAAGTCTTGGCAGACACCGACGATCCCCAGGCGGCCGCTGAAGCAGTCGTGAAGGAAGCCCTTGACGGCGGATCAAAAGACAACGTGACCAGCGTCGTCGTCCACGTCGGTTGAGCAAAGCGAACCAGGAACTTCCAGTCGTGTCACTACCGCTATGAATGCGCGAGCGAAAGACGACCGTTTCGAGGAATTGGATCGCCTCGAACTTGAAGACCTGTGTGAGCTGGAGACGGCGTCTCCGGCCGACGTCGATCTTCTTGTACATCTCGGGAGACGGTAAATGAGACTGGCTCGGCTGTCGGCCGCCGAAGGGTACTATCAGCGGGCGATACAGATCGATCCCGACGACGGATGGACTCACCTGTATATCGGGAATCTCCACTACGCCCGACAACGATACCGGCACGCGATTGCATCGTTCACGCGTGGCAGCAAGTTGCTGCCAGAAGAGGCCTGCCCACACTGGTGCCTGGGGGATGTGCACGACGCCATGGGCAACTTCTCGTTGGCGGGATCGTGTTATCGCAGAGCTGTCAAAGTCGACCCCGACTGCAAACGTGCAAAGCGCAATCTGCGGGAGTGGTATGAGCGTCAATACACACTCGATGAATCCGATTGATCAACGCCGGGAATCGCCAGCACGTCTGTTTCAGTGGACTGAAGCAGCCTCAATAGCCAGACGCAGCGCGTCATCAAAGTCGGCAAACTCAACGAGCTTCTGCTGCACTTCTCGCCGGGCAAAGATGCGCACGCGCTTCACGTAATCATCGAACTGGACGCGGGCCAGCGAATCGATGACTGGTGAGACCTCACCCAGCGGCCGGTATGTGATTTCCTTCGGGAAGAAGATCGATACGTTGAATTCGACCTCACGATGTGGCGGCGGGGCATCAATCAGGATATCGACGGGCGAGAGACGCACGCCGATATCGCGGCGATTCAGCTCATCGACCAGCGCCCGACTGCAACGCACCAGAGCTTCGTACGGTCGCCGCGCGAGGAGCGTGTAAAGTTCGAGCTGCTGGTAATGCGAGTACTCGGCAACCCGCTTGAACAGCGCCCGACGCGGCCCGAAAATGCCCTCAATCAAGGACTCGCATGAAGTACCGCAAGCCTGCTCGCGGAGCACGTTAACCGTTTCCGACTCCGTCATCTGAAACAAGGTCGGTAAATCAAGCTGCCCATGCAACTCGTAGAAAGAGCGGGCAAACATGCTGGTCGACGACCGCACCGCATGATGCCAGTAGACCTCGCTGAACATCACATACCGGGCAAAGACCATCAGTTCGGCGGCGGTCTTACCTTTCTGAGTGATAGCCAGCCCGTCGCCCGCTTCATTCAGGACCAGTGACTGAATCAGACGGTTTTTGTCGAAGTGACGTCCGTAGGGAACGCCACAATGCAGACTGTCGCGTTCCAGATAGTCCATCTTATCGATGTCGATCGGGCCCGACAGAATCGACCTCACGAGTCGCAATTCAGGCGAATCCGTCTTCGCGACCAGCACGTCCAGCACTTCGCTGGGATCGATACCCCATGCGGATTGCAGCACTTGAGCCAGTTCGCGATCGGGTCGCAGATATTCGGCCGCCCAGGCTTCATGTGCAGGCAGATCAGCCAGCCCCAGATCCTCAATAGGATGACAGTATGGCCAGTGTCCCAGGTCATGCAGCAGTGCGGAGACAAGCAGCACTTCGGCCCGATGCGGATCGACGATGCTGGCGAACCGCTCTCCGCCACCAAGCTGCCAGCAGTACCGGATCGCGTTGTTGAAGACGCCCAGTGCGTGCTCGAATCGTGAGTGCGTCGCACCAGGATAAATCTGAGCGGCCAGGCCAAGCTGTGAAATGTGCCGCAACCGCTGAAATTCGACCGTGTCCACGATTGCGCGAACACGGGGCGTGAACGGGACGTCCTGTTCGTTTGGAATCCGGACGATCCCGCGTCCGGCGGACAGGCTCGCAAACTCGGGAATATCACTGAAGGGATGCTGCATGGCCGCATGCTGACACGGCATTCCGCGGTCGGCAAGGAGTTGCGTAGCTGGAGCTCGGGATTGCTCGCTCCTGCTTCTCACCACCGATTCCGGCGGCTTGCCCTGTTCAGGTGGCGGGATATAATCCCGCCCCTCAAAGTCGGAGGTGGTTTCTGAAAGCGCAAGTGGCGGAATTGGCAGACGCGCCAGGTTGAGGGCCTGGTGGGCCATACGGCCCGTGGAGGTTCGAGTCCTCTCTTGCGCATTATATATCGCAAGGACTTACGTCGTTCCGGCGTAAGTCCTTTTTTTCGTGGACTCACGCCATTGTGAGCGCCATTGGGTTTGCGTCGATGGTCGCCGCTTCCCCCGACTCCTACCATTGTTGGTGAGCATTGCGGTCCAGTGGCGTTCCCTCTCCCCCTGGGGAACTTTATTCATGGGGCTTGGAGCTGTAACTGGTTTTTGTTTTTGAGGATACGGAATCCGTTGAGGATCAGCTTGGCGGTGACGAACTGGCGGACTCGGGGGAGACGGCGGACATGGGCCGGGAGTTGATCCAGACCT
>CAYSJO010000943.1:0-3323 GCA_964431285.1 uncultured Planctomycetaceae bacterium | reverse complement strand
CGTCTGAACAACAAGGCGAAAGTGACCATGAGAAAATCCTACGGATTCCGCACACCAGAAACGCTGGAACTCGCTTTATACCACAACCTTGCAAAACTCCCCGAGCCGAACTTCACCCACACATTCTGGTGAGGAGGCGAACTTTTTTGCCGACCATCTTGATCCATTCAAACGTCGGCTTGTCGTTGATGGGCACTCGGCTGATCAGTGCCAGTGGATTCAAATACGAGTAGTTGTACTGATAACGGCGACGGGCGACTCCCAGTTGAATGGATCGGCGAACATTGCACTTATCGTGCTTAGGCAGAAAAGCGGTCATGGTGGTCAGTCCAGTTGTTGAAGCCCTGAGGAAACTCACGTTCAGTGTGGCAGTCTAACGACAGTGCAGAGTGGTTGTCTCCTTTCGCCGAGGCGTACTTCACGGTGCGCCGTCCTGACTGCGTCGACGAGTCAATGAGGATCCTCGCTGAATGGCGGCACCGCCGAATCGGTCGCGGATCGCGTCGGATGCTGCGTCGAGGGCCGAGTCACGGTCGGAATCGTCATCGAACAAAGTCCGTTGACGTTCTCGTGTGTGACTCAGCGTGCTGACGCCCACGCCGAGCAGTCGAGTTGGTTGCAGAGTCACGCGAGGAAACAACTGCTCGGACACAGCCTGCCACAGATCACTGGTAGTGTTGGATGCATCCGGTAGCGAGTGCGAGCGGGTGATGGTCTGGAAATCACTGAAGCGAACTTTCAGATGCACGGTGCGGCCGAAGATGTCATGGCGGCGCAGGCGACGACCGACCTGTTCGGTCAGTTCCAGGAGGCACGCTCGCAGGACCTCGGCGTCTGAGATATCGACGGGGAATGTTGTTTCGTGGGAGATCGATCGGGCGTCGCGGTCGGGAACGACGTTGCGGTCGTCGCGTCCGTGCGACAGATCGTGCAGGTGCGAGGCCACGGCGTCGCCGAAGCATATCTTCAAGGTCGCCAGCGGCGTGCGACTGAGCTGACCGATCGTCTGGATGCCGATGCCATGCAGTTTTTCTTCGGCACGCTTACCAACTCCCCACAGACGCGACACCGGAAGTGGCGAGAGAAACCCGTCGACACGGCCTGATTCAACGATGACGAATGCGTCCGGTTTCTTCAGGTCGCTGGCGATTTTGGCGAGGAACTTGTTGGGAGCCACACCGATGGACGCGACGAGCTGCGTTTCGCTCAGGATTTCCGTTTTGATGCGGCGACCGATCTCGACGGCCGACCCGAACAGTTGCTGGCTGCCGCGCACGTCGAGAAATGCTTCGTCGAGCGACAAGGGCTCAACGAGTGGCGTGTATCGCTGGAAGATCTCTCGTATCTGTCGCGAAAGGTGGGCGTAGTGATCCATGCGAACGGGAAGC
The DNA here is from genome assembly GCA_964431285.1 of uncultured Planctomycetaceae bacterium. GTDB lineage: Bacteria > Planctomycetota > Planctomycetia > Planctomycetales > Planctomycetaceae > CAUZFZ01. The sequence continues at coordinate 1,935 of CAYSJO010000943.1, read as the reverse complement.
ACAACGCCTTGCGGGCAGAGCCTGATGGCCGTTCGCATGGGCATGGCACTATGCACGCCGAACTGTCTTGCCACGTAGTTCGCCGTAGATACGACGCCTCGTGAATCAGGCGAGCCGCCCACGATGACCGGCTGACCGACCAGCGCAGGCTGATCACGTTCCTCAACGGCGGCGTAGTATGCATCCATGTCGACGTGCAGAATCACCCGGACCTCCAGTGGCACACTCTGCGGTTCGAACCTGTGTCGGTAAACTCCCGTCTGACTGCAACCGGGATCAATCAACAGGAGCATACCTTGCCCCGTACACATTTCCTCGTCGTCGTGACGATTGCCCTTTCTGCGAACTTTGGTTCGGCGACTGCGGCGGCTGATCAGCCCAATGTTCTGATGATTGCCATCGACGATCTGAACGATTGGGTCGGCTGTCTGGGCGGGCACCCGCAGGCGAAGACTCCGAACATTGATGCGCTGGCCGCGCGAGGGATGTTGTTCACTAACGCGCACTGTCAGGCGCCCATCTGCGGGCCGTCACGCGCTTCGCTGCTGTCTGGTCAGTACCCGTCTTCGACCGGAGTCTATCAGCAGCCGGACAAGAAGGGGTTGTCGGGCGACACCACTCGATTTCGCGGCCACCTGATGCCCGAGTTCTTCGCGAAACACGGATACGAAACGCTGGCCGTCGGCAAGATCACGCACGGGTATCCCCACAACGTGGCATTCCAGCAGTATGGTGGAAGTTTCGGCGGGTCAGGGCCAAAGCCCGGTGACAAGACCGTTCGGTTTCAGTACTCGCCCGACCTGAGCATCCCGTTTACCGGTACTCAAACCGACTGGGGACCGTTTCCCGACGTTGATCGGAAGATGCCCGACTACAAGTCGGCCGAATGGGCGATCAGACAGCTCAACCAGAAGCACGACAATCCTTTCTTTCTGGCTGTCGGTTTCGTACGTCCACACGTGCCGTTTTATGTTCCTCAAGAGTGGTTCGATCTTTTTCCGCTGGACGAAGTCCAGATTCCAGAGATTCCTGACGACGACCTGGACGATGTTCCAGAGATCGCGCGACAGATTCACGAACTGCCTCGGTATCCCCAGCTCGACTGGTTGCGCAGTAACGACAACGACCAGCTTCGTCGTTGCGTGCAGGCATACCTGGCCTGCACGGCCTTTGTCGATGACCAGGTCGGACGTGTGTTGCAGGCTCTTTCAGCCAGTCCGGCCGCGGCGAACATGGTAATCGTGCTCTTCAGTGACCATGGTTATCACCTGGGCGAAAAGCACCGAGTCTCGAAGCATGGACTGTGGGATGAATCAACGCGAGTGCCGTTAGTCATTTGCCGACCTGATGAATCCCGTGGTGCTGAAAGTGCAAAACCCGTGGAACTGATTGACCTGTATCCAACATTGCTCGAACTCTGCAGTCTGCCTCCACGAGAGAGCAATGAAGGAATGAGTCTCGTGCCATTGCTGGACGATCCGGATTCCGCGTGGCGACTGGCCACAATGACAACGTATGGACGGGCCAATCATTCGCTGCGGTCTGAGCAGTATCGCTATATCCGTTACGAGGACGGCGCCGAAGAACTCTACGATCACGATGTCGATCCAAACGAATGGACGAACCTTGCTGACAGCAAGGATCACCGGTCTGTCATTCATGAATTCCGCGCTGCTTTGCCTGCATCCGACGCGCCGCATCATGCATCGACGACGACGGGTCCGGTCAATGCCTGGTTCAAGGAGTCGTTTGAGAGGCATCGTGTGGGGGTAGACCAATCAGTGCTGCCCCCACTTTTCGACGGAAAATCACTCGACAACTGGATGACCGTTGACGGCAAGCCCGTGACCAGTGGATGGGAAGTCGTCGATGGGGCCATTCATCTGAATCGTGAGAAGAAGCGCGCCGGACATATCGTGACGCGACAGGAATACG
>CAYSJO010000942.1:0-6333 GCA_964431285.1 uncultured Planctomycetaceae bacterium | reverse complement strand
TCCTCCGCGGCTTCGGAGACCTCGTTTTCGCTGGCGCGGACGATTCCAGAATCGGTGATCGTCCCAGGAAAGGCTGCATACAGCGTGTGATCATCCTGCATGGGCTGCCAGTCGCGACTGCGCATCTCCTGGCGAAACTGCTCTTCCTGATAGGGGCTGGCGTCACGGAGGTCTACGACCAGCAGTACTTCTTTTTCACTCATCGAAGCCCGCCCCGTCCTTTGCGAGCGCGGAGTATGAAAGGACTCCGTCTGGCCCGTCATAAGAAAACACTGCCAATATCTCAAAAAGTCAACGCACCGATCCGCCGCCGGTCAAAGCACGCCGAATATACATATAACCATTGATACAGGCAGGTTCATTCGACGGAAACTGCAAAACATCGGTCCCTTACGGATAGCCGCAAAACGACCGCCGCTCAATCCGTACGATCCCTACAACTAACCCAATCCTAATCACGGTCGACGTCCAGGGAGCCGGTCAATCCGAAATCGACAGCCGGATCTCGTCGGGGTTCGCCTTCAGCTCGGGTGCATACATGGCGGATGCACGAGTTGGCAGGGCACTGAATCGCCCGGGAATCTCAGCACGCAGCCGATAACTGACTGAGTGTCGTCCGCGAGCGTGGTGTCGGACGAACAGACACACGCGTTCGTCGCGGTACTCAACGTACGCCCCCATCTCGTTGCCGTTGTAGCCGCTGCGAACTTCGACCGGCTCAAAGCCGGCAGCCTTCATGTCTTCGAAGATCAGGTACTCGTAGTCGTTCTTACTTTCGATCTCGAGTTCGACTTCGATCAGGTCGCCGCTCTTAACCGTGGCCAGGTCAGCTAACTCTGTCCGCTCGTACTTTTCGACCTTCTGTGAGAGCACCTGACCGCGCGAGCCCGCCACCTTGATCGACTTGTGCGGCTCGCCGTCGACCAGCACTTCGATCGTCATGTCCGGCCGAACGTTCGCTGCCCGATTCCGTGCGTGAGAGCAGCTTCAGGTACCAGGCATTCGCCTCGATATCGCTGCCCCACCAGTACCACCAGTAAGTGCCCTCGGGGAGCTTCAGGTAGGCGGACTGATTCTCATCGTCTTCGACCAGAAACTGCTCAATGTTTCGCAGAATCATGGCCAGCTTTTCATTCTGCTCCTGCTTGTGCAGAGCGATGCCGTAAACCGACTTGCCATAGGCCGAGAGTTCCGTGCGGTCACGATACAGGAACTCCCCCATCGCTGTGTTCACTTTGCCGGAGTCGCCAAGCACCATGTAAATCAGCGCATCAAGGTTATTGGCCTTTGCCTGCCTGCACTTCTGGACATGACGGACGCGGTCTGCCTGCCAGCGTTCGAGCCATTTGACTCCACTTTCCAGCACACCAGGCACGATCGCCACGTCGTTCTCGGTAGCGATCTGCAGTCCGTGCACGACCGTCGCGGTTGTATGTGGCCATGACCGTTTCCCATACCCCGAGAACCAGCCCCAGCCCCCATCGGAAAGCTGCATCGAAATCAATCGCTGAATGTTCTGCTTAACCATGCGTTCGACTTCGGCCTCGTCGAAGACCGGATTTCGCTCGAACATCTTCCAGCGTTTCGCACGCTCGACGTCGTCGCCAATCTCCTGAGCGTTGAGGTTGGGCCGCTTCTCTTTGATCGCTGCCAGATCAAGACCCATGCGTTGCAGAATGCGCTGAGTGATCACCGTGGGAATGAAACGGTTCAGCGTTTGCTCCGTGCACTTGTGCGGGTACTCGACGAGGTACGGCAGCGCGTCGACCATCGCACCAGCGAGCGTTGGTGAGTAACGCACTTCCAGCCGCGTCTCTTCCGGTCGCCGCTCGGCCGGAACCTGCACTTTGAATTGCCCGGACGCGTCGGCCAGTCGCACGACTCCCAAGAACGAATCCGTCTTCAGCATGCCGTGGACGTAACACGGAAACTTCATCTGCATGGCGTCAGACTCTTCATCAGTCAAAGCCTTCATTGTCACCGAGGCTTCGCCTTCCGCGACCACCTTGACACGCCAGTCGACTCGCACTTCCCCGCCGGCAGGAACAATAAGCGTCCGCCCCAGAGTGAAACTCTTCGACTTCAGCACGTCGGCTTCAGATGCGCCTTTCGGAATGGATCGTGGCTGAGCGGGAACCAGCGTGCCGCCTTCCAGCACAAGTTCGACTTTCGCTTCCTTGTCGGAGTCCAGGTAGTTGTGCACATTGGCCGAAAGCACGACAATCTGACGCTAGAGAATATCCACACGCGAACACAATTGATCTGTGTCAATCAGACCACTCCCCGGCCGGGTGTCGAGGCTCACTTCCGCAATCTGGTCTTCAGCGATGCCAGATCGCAAAACAACGTTGTGAACATGTCGCCTGGAATGGCACGTGAGCGCTTGCAGAAGGGTGTCGCTTTTTTCTTCCATGACTACCCGGAAAAAGGTCAAACGACGAAGGTCGTGAGCACTGACTTCCCGGAACTGATGCGAGATGGTCAGTATCAGGAGATCGAAGGGTTCACTGGATCGAACGTGCGGGCGCGTGTGATGACAGACGTGGAATTCCCCACGCTACTGGATCCGATTGACGACCTGCCGCCAGCCACCGTCGTGACCGATCCGCCGGCCGGCGCAGTGGTGACATTTCAGGGTAATACGCTGACTGTCCGGGGCACGACGACTGACAATGTCAGAACCGCGAGGGTTGTTGTGAACGGAGTAGAACCCGCTGACGTCGACTACAACTTCCACCAATGGGAAGCAAAGCTCACGAACGTCAAATCTGGACCACTGACATTGAAAGCGTTCGCAGAAGACGCGGCCGGAAATGTTGAGCAATCTTCCCACGAACTGACTGTCACGTTCAAAGGTAACGAGTAGCTGAACCCGTAATTCGACGTCTGGAGTAGCCGAAGTCGCCAGACTTTGCTCGCGAAAACCAAACTCTGGCGAGTTCGGCTACCACGACCACTGCAGGAGTCATCAGATGATCAACCGCGGCATGACTTGCCTCCTAACATTGTTCGTTGCCCAGACCTCGCCGGCTCACGCAGCGTCCCCAGTCAATGTCAGCGTCCCATCCGGGACGGCCACCATGCAGAAACTGGGGGCCAGTCGTGACCTGCTGAAAGTGCCCAAGCAACTGACTCAGGCCCACCGGGACCGTGAATTCGTTGTTGCCAGAACGCCACCATCCGTGGATTTTTCTCTGTTACCAATGCAAGACTCCGTTCCGGGGGCTGATAACTGGCTGTTCAGCTCCTGGGGTGATATCGAATTCGGATCGGACGGCAATTTCTATGTGGCTATGGGCGACCACCAGGCAAGACCGGGTCACGCCTGGGTTTACCAGGTAAATCCCGCGTCGAAGGCCATTAAGACGGTCGTAGATGTCACGAAAATGCTGAAGCCCGCAGCGGGCCAGTATTCACCCGGCAAGATACATGCTCCGATGATCAATATCGGAGAGTATCTGTACTTCATTCCTTATCGAGGTGCGAAAGTCTACTGCAACACGCAATACGGTTTTCGTGGTGAGCATCTGATGCGCTACCACTACGAGACCGGACTCACGGAAGACCTGGGAATCCCCGTGCCAAATTGCAGTGTCGCGCAAATGAACTACCACGCCGCATCAAACAAACTGTATCTGGTTGGTGCGTGGTGTCCGGCGCAGAAGAAACCACTGATGAGCCGTTTTGCCGTCTATGATATCTCGACGCAGAAGGTGGTGTTTCAGTCCGGTATAGAGAATGAACCATATGCGTCGCTGCGATGTATGATGGTGGCGCCAGATGGCCGCGTCTGGTACATGAGTGGAAAGATCAATCCCGATACGACGGTCCGATATCCAGAAATGTATAGCGGCCGCTACGCCCTGTACGATCCCGAGACTAACAAAGCCGCGCTGACAAGCCTCACCCCGCCTGCAGGCGCAGCCGACGGGCGGTCCGACATCCGCGCCGCGAGCGAACCGGATGACAACGGCATTGTGTGGTGCATTTCGAAAGGCCGCGGTGCGCCGAACCCGTTGTATGGCGCCATCTACTCGTTCGATACGAATACTGGTCGATTCGGAAAGAACCTGGGACACTGTTTTTCTCATGGATCGGGCAAACTGGCGATCTCCCTGTACACCGCCCTGGCAAAGCTCGACCCGACAAAGACGAAGCTCTACTACATTCCCAGTGCTCACGGTGGCGCTTCGCGTCATGGGGCTGCCCTGATCCAATACGACGTTAAGACCGGCACGCGCAAGGTTGTTGCGTTCCTCTTCGACCAGGTGAAGAGCCGGACGGGTTACTCTCTGGGTGGGACTTACGGCCTCGCCATCAGCAGGGACGGCGGTCAAGTGTGCGTCAACTGGATGGATGAACGCGAAGGTAGAAAGGAAGTCGAGCGACGCACCGCAGTCACCGTCGTGCACATTCCCGAAAGCGAACGGTGATCAATCTGGATGCATGGATGAAGTGCCGGTGTGAGTCGTCGAGTGTTTCGGAAGGAGTGACATGATGAATTCGCTGTTCGCCTCGTCCGCAGTGTATGTCGGGATGCTGTTGTGTCTGTGTACCGTGGCAAGTGCGCAGCAGCCGATCGTGTTTGAAGATGTCACCGCGAAGTGGGGTCTTACACAGCCACTGCAGGGAAGCATGGCGCATGCGATGACATGTGGTGACATTGACAATGACGGAGATCTCGATTTCTACATCGGGACGTTCTGCGATCGCCCACTCGAAGAGTATCTCGGTCGCACAAGTCCTGTGCCTAACATGCTGCTTGTTAACAACGACAGTCATTTTGAGCTGTCAGGCAAGTCACTCGAGCCGATTGGCAAACGTACCAGCGGTGCGGTGTTTGTGGACCTGGACAACGACGGTGATCTCGATCTGTACGTTTCCAACAACTCGAACGGCTCGGTGAAGTTCAGCGCAACAAACCGGCTCTATGAGAATCTGGATGGCAGTTTCCGCGACGTATCGAAAGGGAATGCCACATGCATCGAGATGGGTGGCCGAGGTGTGGGCGTCCTCGATTACAACGGAGACGGTCTGCTGGACCTGCTTGTGCTCGAAGACTACTGGCGAGGCGGTCACACACGATTGTTTAAGAACTTGGACAAATTGAAGTTTCAGGATTCAACTAAGGCCGCCCGCCTGGAGATGGTGACTGACAAGGCGCGCGGTGTTGGACTGCGCGGACTTGGTGTTGTGACAACCGATCTGAATACCGACGGCTGGCCGGACCTGTTTATCTCCGAGCCGAACCTGATGCTGCTGAATGATGGCCGCGATCGATTTCGATTGGTCGATTCAACTCCGTTCGCAAGTCCACTGGAGCCCCGTAAAGGACAGTATGTGGCGGGTGTCGCGTGTCGTGATCTGGACAACGACGGTGATCTGGACATCGTCACGGTGGATCACACGGCCGGGTCGGGGATGTACGTCTACATGAACCAGGGCTCCACGAACGGAGTGCCGAGTTTTGTTGAGGTGACTGAATCGGCCGGGCTGGGTTACAAATTGAGTTCGGATACTGCTGCAGGCCTGTATCTCCGGCATGATCACGTCACGATAAACGACTTCGACAACGATGGCCGGTCCGACATCTTTATTGCCAACACATATCCCGTGAGCGGCGGACGTATGCCGTTTGTGTGCCGCAACCTTGGCGGTCGTGATGCGTCGTTGCGGTTCAGTCGTCCGCCTTATCAGAAATCGGATGCGCACTTTCCTGCGGGAGCGGTTGCTGACTACGACCGGGACGGGCGGATGGATATCTTCCTGGCCAGTTGGTTTCCGCAGGCCCCGTCAGCGCTGTTGCTCAACCGGACGTCGCCAAAGAACCACTGGTTGCAGGTCGCCGTTGAAGGCAAGACGATCAACCGCATGGGTATTGGCGCTAGAATCCGTGTCTATCAATCGGGAAAGGCGGGTAACGCATCGGCTTTACTAGGTCATGACGAGATCGACATCACACAGGGATACTGCACTGGAACCGAAGCCGTGTGTCACTTTGGTCTCGGCACTGCCACGAGCTGTGATGTGGAAGTAGTTCTCCCGTTTGGCAAGGGCCGGATCGTTCAACAGGGCGTGGATGTGGACCAGCGGATCATCGTGCGGCAGGAGTGATGATATCCGACGACGATAAGGCTAGGCTCTGTTTGAAAACGACGCGTATTAGAAAATGGCTCGCATGTACCGCTGAATTAACGCCAGGCGAACGATACCACCGAAGTTCAATGCGGTCTTTTCATACCGTGAAAACACACGCCGGAACTCCTTGAGCCAGCCAATGACGCGTTCGACGATGTTTCGTTGACGATAGCGTTCAGAATCAAAGTCAACCTG
>CAYSJO010000941.1:0-29169 GCA_964431285.1 uncultured Planctomycetaceae bacterium | reverse complement strand
GGCATTGACGCTAAGTTTCGAACTTACGTTCCGACCAGCAACCTTGAAGACTTACTTGGTGCTTTCACTGGCCTGCTCAATCAGCCAGGCGCAACGGAGCAACCGTTTACGGAGATAGAGTTGCCGTCCGGGGCATGCGTTTCGATCCCGGGAGAAAACTCTGTCCTGACCCAATTCTACCCGAACAGCCGCGATGTGACGGTCTGGCAACTGGCAGGCGAAGTGACCTCAGTGCCTGAAGACACGTACGATACCGTGCGTCTGAGCGGTGCGAACTGGTACCGGATCGACGTCACGTTCGACATTCGCCCGGACACGCGATTTTCGGAAGTGTCATTGAGTTCGAATTACACAGACGCAGCTTTGTTGATGTCGCTGCCTGAAGTCTTCAGTCGTCTTACGGACGCAGCGGATGCGGCGTTCTCCACCATCGAGTGCGAAGCTCCACCCGACCTGATTGAAGACGGTCGGTGTCAGCCACTGGGAGTCTCGCAACGCGATCATGCCGATGAGAACGGGTCTACTCTCGTCGATGACTGGGTTGACGCAGTTGTTGCCTGGCAAAGCGGTGATCGCGACGACGGGATCGATACCGATCGTATCATCGCCGAACACGCGACTCGGGATCAGCACGGCAGCCCGGTGAAGTCCATGCTGCCGGACGTCATGTTTCTGGCCAGCGCCCGGTACCAGTTGTGGCTGGCAGCTGTATGTGGTGGCCTTGCGCCCGATCAGCTATCCGATCGGTTGCTTGAGCGTGACCTCCCGCAGCGCATTCAGGAGCTGTTTGACGAACTGGTCAGTGAACGCGTTAAAGCGATGTCCAAGGCAGACAGCGACCTGCGTGAATCGCCAGACGAAACGCGGCACTCCGCCGAACGCTACGTCGCCAGTGTGCTGCAAAACGAAATTGCGGATCCACTCGCCGATCAGCCGCTGCCGGCATCTCTTCCGGATTCAACTGAGTTCGAACTGCAGCCGACGTGCGTTGCGGACGAGGCGTATGTCACAGCCGCAGGTCGGCCCAAAGCAGACGCATGGTCCGCAGCCCAGGGTCTGTATCAGTCCGGCCAGCGTGTGGCCGCGCTGTTTGAACTCGCGGCGGGTCTGCAGGAGTCCGCACGACTGCTGATGTTTTGTGCCGAGACCGACGAGCGGTCGCATCTCCAGTCGACACTGAAAACAAAACGCGAGTGACCGAATGTTCCCGTCCTCGCTGAACTGCTGCGTCTGGCTGCCGTCGTCGGCCTGCCACACAACGACCTCTTTGCTCCGCCATCCGCCTGTCGCGATCAGTCGTCCATCCGCTGAATACTCCAGGCAGTCGACTGTTGCCGGATGGCCGTCCAGTTTGGCAACCTGCTTGCCCGTAGCCAGATCAAGAATCTGGACAAAGCCGCGGCGGCCGCCGACGGCGATCCTGGAAGATTCCGGCGATACCTCTGTTGCCCAGACTTTGCCCGCTTCGATTTCGATCTGCGCGAGTGCCGGATGCGGAGGCTGCTTCGCGCTCCAGACGTTGATCGTTCCGTCATGGCTACTGCTGATCAACGATTTTGAATCAGCGGCAAATGACAGCGACGTGATTGTGTCGGTGTGACCGGCAAGGCTTGACGTGATCTGTCCTGTTTCGATGTCCCAGATGTTGACCGAGCCGTCAGCGTCACCCGACGCGATCAGTGATCCCCGCGGCGAGAATTCGACGCTCCAGATCATGGCTCCGTGATTCAGTCTCTTCGGAGTCGCATCTGCGTCCTCAACGCTCCACAGCAGAATCACGCCGTCTTCACCGACCCCGGCGAGCGACTTCCCATCCGGAGAAAACACGACGTCTCGAACTCGCCCATCGTGCCCGCTTCGAGTGCCGACTTCGTTCAGGACTTCGACATTCCACAGACGTACGATTCCATCGTCACCTGCCGACGCCAGAGTTTCGCCATCCGGTGCAAAGGCAACGGCGCGGACCGTCGCGTCGTGCCCCGAAAACGCTGCTCGCTCCGTTGCTGAATCTGTGTCCCAGATACGAATGGTCTTGTCGTATCCACACGAGGCAATTGTCCGCGTGTCTGGTGACAGTGCTACGTCGACCACTCGACCGGAATGGCCGAGCATCGTTGCAACTGGTGTGACTGAAGGAATCTTCCAGGTTTTGACCGTTCCGTCGTAGCTGCCAGTCACCGGAATTCGATATGTCCAGGTCACTGACTGGACCATCGTGGCAATTCTCAACTGCGATTAGCTGGCGCGTCGCCCGATCGAAGACGGTCACCGAGCCGTCGTGAAATCCCGCACAGACGTGCTCGCCCTGCGGAGCGACTGCCCCCTCAACACGTCCACGGAACCACGCCAGAAGGCAGAGGGAGCTGTTTCGAATGAGGTAGATTCAACCGACTCCGGCTCGTCGGCCGTCGTTACGGATGTTACCGCAAACGCTGCGCAGAATACGGCAATGGTTATCGCCGAAGCCCTTATCTGTTTGCGAGACAATCTCGACACAGTCTGCGATCTCCCTCAGTTTTCGAACAGTCCATCGAAGTGAGAGCGATCCATCGGAGAATTGTCTAAAGAAACATTCGGAATCAGCACGTTTCGCTTCGATTTCATGTGTGTCGACTGTACTAGCAATCTAGGACAGTAGCTGGATCGACCGAGCGTCTCAACCATCATTCGGCAAGAAAACAGCGTTTGCACGAAGCCGCGAATTTCGCGGTCCAGGGAACCGTGAATTCCGGGCGATCGTGACTAAGGTCACTGGCTCAACTCGCGAATGTAAATGTTGCGGAACTGGACAAGAGCGGGCGGACTCGACCATTCGCCGTCTCGTTTGCCTCCGTGATGCTGCAGCGCGACGGGTCCCGACTTCGGGATACCCGGCAGCCGGGCGTTTTCGAGGACCGGCTTCCCGTTGAGCTCAACAGACAGGCGATCGCTCTTCATCGTGATTTCAAATGTGTTCCATTCTCCGACATCGTTGTCGGCCAGGACTTTGGGAGTCACGCCCGCTCGCACATCGGTCGGCATCGACTTGTCCATGCGGTAGCCGTAAACCTCCCCGGAGCCGATTGGCCAGCACCAGATATTGACCTGCGACTTGCCCTCACCTCGCAGGAAGATTCCAGAATCTGAATCCGGCACAGACATGCGAATTTCTTTGCCGTCCGGTCCCTTCTTATGCGTACCGTCCGGACGAATGATGGGCACTCGCGGGTTGATGTATGGCGTTTCTTTGATTCGCCAGTCGACCAGCAGCACGAAATCAGCATACGACTTCTCGCTCCACAGGTTCTTGTCTCCGGGAGCTGCACTGGAGGCGTCGTAGTCAATGACACCGTCAACAATCTTCCAGTGACCATTGTCGCCTTCCGGAACTTTCCAGTTGGTGAAGTCCTTGCCGTTGAACAGTGCGACAAACCCCTTCGGTGGTTCCGGCTCGCCGGCGATTGATGTGCCCGAGACAAATAGAAGCAGTGCGACGGCTGACAGCGTGCGCATAATGTGGTCTCCTGAGTCAGGCTGAAGGCCGGCGAATACAAGCCCGAAGGGCCAGCGAGTGAATTTCGGATATGCACGAGTTCACTCGCTGGCGCTTCGGGCTTGTATATGTGTCGTTGGCCTCCTCGCGGTAATCGTGCGATGCGCCATTTTGCACATCGGCCCCAATAACTGAAGCAGCCACGTATGAGTTCTGCCCGCATTGTTGACGTCATGCGGTTCATGACTGAACCGTCGACGTGCTCTTATCTGGCGCAGGAAACAGCGTGTCTGGAATACCGCGTCCCGTGGGAGCTGAACAGCGAGTCCTACGGCGAACTCCTGCGACGTGGTTGGCGACGATTCGGAAACTATGTTTTTCGGCCGCAGTGTCGGGCGTGTTCGAAGTGCCGGCCGTTGCGTGTTGACGTCAACCAGTTCCGTCCGAGCAAGAGTCAGCGGCGGGCCTTGAAACGCAACCAGCATGTGGACATCTCGTTCGGCCCGCCCGGCGTTTCCGATGAACGCATCGAGTTGTTCAACCGGTATCACCGCGACATGACCGACCGTCGAGGCTGGTCCGAGCATCAGACGTCATCGCCGGAGTACGCCGATGGTTTTCTGGGCAGCAGGTTCGAGTTCGCCCGCGAGTTTCAGTATCGGGATGCCGGGAGACTGGTCGGCGTCAGTCTGGTGGATGTCTCGGACCGCGGGATGTCCAGCATGTACTTCTATCACGATCCGCTTTGGCGTCCGCTCGGGCCAGGCACGTTTTCCATCCTGACTGAGATCGACATGGCGCGACGTCAGGGACTCTCGCATCTGTACCTGGGTTACTGGATTCACGAGAACCAGTCGATGGAATACAAAGCCCGATTCCGTCCACACGAACTGATGCAATCCTGGGTCGACGACGACACGGAACCGGTCTGGTCTGAACCCGAAGCTTGAGCTGACTCGACACAATGGCTGACCAGACAACGCTGTATCTCATCCGTCACGGGGCGACTCCGGAAAACGAAAAGCGGCCGCGAATTCTGCAGGGTCGCGGAGTCGACAATGCCCTCAGCGGACTTGGCCGACAGCAGGCAACTCAAGTGGCCGATTACCTGAGTTCATGGCCCCTCGACGCAATCTTCAGCAGTCCGCTGCGCCGAGCCGTCGAAACTGCTGAGACGATCGCCGCCCATCATGACCTCCCAGTGCAGACGATCCCGTTGATTCACGAGGTTGATGTTGGTCGCTGGCAAGGGTTCGACTGGGCAACGATCCAGAGAGATTTTCCGGATGACTACCAGCGGTATATGGACGACTCGGAAACGCATGGGTACCTGGGTGGTGAGTGCTACCGCGATGTGCTGGAACGGATCGGACCAGCTTTCGATGATCTGCTGCGTCAGAATCTCGGGCGAAAGATCGCGGTTGTGGCTCACACTGTCGTCAATCGAACCTGGCTGGCCAGCCTGCTGGGGATTGAACTCAACCGGGCGAAAGAGCTGCCCCAGGACAACTGCTGCATCAATGTCATTCGATTCAGGAATGACCAGCCACAGCTCGTTACGCTGAATTCAGCGCTGCATCTGAGCTAAGCTCACGATGCCACTTTCGGCGAAATTGAGCCAGTTTGATTGACCGCTCTCACAGACCGAGTTCGTCCCGTGCGTAGTCGAGGCTCTGCCGGACGTTTGCGTCTTCCCGTGCAAGCTGTTTGTCGGACGACATTCGCGTGATGTACTGCAGGTTGTCGGATGAATGGCCTCGCACGTAGCGCATTGTGCGGGCCAGTTCTCGACCTGGAAGCGTGGGGAACGTCGACCAGTACTTGTCGGTCAGGCAGGGAACTTTCAATGGGTCGCGCGTGATCAATTCCAGATTGAAGTGAATTCCGGGCTTTGCTTTCTTCAGGATGGCGACCATGCACTTCAGATCCAATCCGCCCTGGCCCAGTGGAATGTCGGCCAGCAGGAATCCTTCGTCGTACAATTGCAGTGCCTGGTCTTTCAGATGGACCGCGTGCGCCCAGGGAGCAAAATCGCGGACAGTCTGAATCGGGTCCTCCAGTAAGGCAAAGCTGTTGCCCGTATCGACACAGGCGCCGACGTATTCGCTGTCGATATGCTCGAACAGAGCAATGCGTTCGTCGTCACGCTGGTCTTTGTGATTTTCAACGGCGATAGGAATGCGGTGCTTTTCGGCGACGGGTGCAGCAAGTTCCAACATGCGCTGCCCGCGCGCGGCAAACTCTTTGAACGTGTCCAGAGAATCAAAGTACTCGTAGCGACGCCCGGGAATAATCGTGGTGCGAGCGGCCAGTGCGCTCACTGCCGCCGCTGTCTGCAACTCCGCATCAAACCGGTCGACATCCGATTCGTCTTTGGGCGGCCGGACGATCGCCTCAATGAACAGTCCGTTGTTTTCAGCAAACGACTTCAGCACCTGCGAACCAGCAGCGTTCAGGACACCCAGAGAACACTGCATGCCACCTGCGCCCAATTCCACGCAATGGTGCAGAAACGACAGCGGTGCATACAGGTCGAAGTCTTTGTCACGCCGCCGCAGCGCGTCGCGCCGAAACCGTGAGCAGTACACGACGAGTCCCAGCCCTGTGCGTTTTCCACGTGCCGGTGCTGCAGAGGACACTGAGGCAGGCAACCCAACAGCCCCAGCGATCAGGCCAAGTGCGGCACGGCGATTCAAGCAATTGAGTGCGGCCATGAAATCTGCTCGATCTGGTGAGCCGGACCAATGAACTCGACATCCATGTTATGAAGCGATGCTCAACGAGTTGCCATCATCGCCAATATTCTGAACGCACGTGCCAATCTGTTCGACTATGTCGAGAGCCGCATCAAACTTGTCGGTCCAGCGCAGAAATCCGTGAATCTGACCGTGACAGCGAGTCAGTTCGACGGGCACACCTGACGCTTCCAGTCGCCGCGCATAGGCCTCGCCTTCATCGCGCAGTGGATCGAACTCGGCGGAGACGACGAATGCCGCCGGTAACTCGGCCAGCGATTCGGCCCTCATCGGTGAGGCGTACGCGTGCGAACGGTCATCCACTCTGGGGACGTACTGATCCCAGAACCACTGCATCGAGTGCCGGGTCAGCATGAAACCTTCGGCGTTCTCGACGTACGACGGTCGGGCAAAGTTGTGGTCGGTAACCGGGTAGATCAGAACCTGCTGAGCGATCTCGACAGACTCCCGATCTCTGGCCATCAGACAACATGCGGCTGCCAGATTCCCGCCGGCACTGTCCCCGGCCACGATCAGCCGTTTCGGATCGACGTCCAGTTCAGCTGCGTTTTCGGCCACCCACACAACTGCTGCGTGAGCATCTTCGGCCGGTGCGGGAAACTGGTGCTCGGGAGCAAGTCGATAGTCCACCGAAACAACAACGCACTGGCCGGCATTGGCCAGTTTGCGGCATAGAATGTCGTACGCCTCCAGATTCCCCATCACCCAGCCACCGCCGTGGAAATAGACCATCACGGGCCACGGCGTTGCATCGGGAACGTCCACAAGTCGAGCCGGCCAGTAGATGCGAACCTGCAGTTCCGTATCCGGGTCTGGGCCGGGAATGAATCGGTGGTCGTGGCCAGCAATGGAATCGGGTTTGCCCGGAATAGGAGTGACCATGGCCCGCAGATCGCTCAACGGAATCTGATCAACGGTCGGAATCTCGACACGCGCAAGCTTGTTGAGAAATCGGAGTGCCTGTGGATCAAGGGGCATTAGTGAGAGCTTTCGTGCGGACGACTGGCTTTGCGGGGCGGATGAATAGTCCAAAGTTGGACAAGCTCGCAACCGCACGTTCAATCGTTCGACAACATCGATCACTTGAATCGGCGTGAATGCTGTCACAGGGGCAGGGCACTGGCCCGCCACCTTGACGCGATTAACGCACCGGGATAGAGTCATTTTTCTTCAATTTGCTTACGGGACAGTTCTGTGAATTCGACTCTCTTGAACCTGAGCATGCTTCTACTGACCAACCCCGCCCCCGGGGGAGCTTAGGTTGCAGACTGTTCATGCCAATCAAATCAGTCAGCCCTGAGGTCTCCAGCCTCAGGGTTTTTTTGTTGCGTGCTACTTCACTTAGCGCTACCCCAGTGTTCTCAGGGAGAACGACCGATGTTCGGCGACGTAATCACGATCTTCGACACGACTTTGCGCGACGGCGAACAATCGCCGGGCTGCAGCATGACCACCGACGAGAAGATGCAGGTTGCTAGGGCACTGGTCGAACTGGGTGTGGATGTGATCGAGGCCGGATTCCCCATCGCTTCGCCCGGCGATTTTGAATCCGTCCAGAAGATCGCTCGCGAGTTTGGATCGCAGACAACGATCTGCGGCCTCGCCCGCTGCCGGGTTGAAGACGTCGACCGTGCCATCGAGGCGCTTAAAGAAGCACAGCAGCGCCGTCTGCATGTGTTCCTTGCGACCAGCGCGATCCATCGCGAGCACAAGCTGAGAATGGACAAAGAACAGATCGTCCAGCGGGCGGTCGATATGGTGAAACGCGCCGCCGATTTCACGGACAACGTCGAATTCTCGCCGGAAGATGCCGCCCGGACGGAGCCCGATTTCCTCTGCGAGGTCATCGAAAAGACCATCGACGCAGGAGCAACGACCGTCAACATCCCGGATACGGTCGGGTATTCGGTGCCGTCACATTTCTTCAACATCATCCGGCACCTGAAGGAACACGTGCCGAATATCGAGAAGGCCGTAATCAGTACACACTGCCACAACGATCTTGGTCTGGCCGTGGCGAACAGCCTGGCTGCTGTCGAAGCGGGTGCCCGCCAGATCGAATGCACGATCAACGGTCTCGGTGAACGTGCTGGGAACGCGGCGCTCGAAGAAATTGTGATGGCCATCGAGACGCGCAAGGATCACTACGGAATCACAACCAATGTCAACACACAGCGGCTGTTCCCAACCAGCCGTCTGGTTTCGCGAATCACCGGCATGCTCGTGCAGCGTAACAAAGCCATCGTGGGACAGAACGCATTCGCTCATGAAGCCGGCATTCACCAGCACGGAGTTCTTCAGGAACGCAGCACCTACGAGATCATGCGAGCCGAGGACGTCGGCTACATCGGCACGAACCTGGTACTCGGCAAGCACAGTGGCCGACACGCCTTTCGTGACCGTGTCAAACATCTCGGCTACACACTCGACGAGTCACTCGTGCAACAGGTGTTCGACGAATTCATTGCCCTGGCCGACAAGAAGAAGGAAGTCTACGACGCGGACATCATTGCACTGATCGAGCACCACATCGGCGAAACACAGGATCAATGGACGCTGGATCGCTTCCACACACTCGCCGGAACAGACGTACTGCCGACCGCCACACTCGAAATGCGGCGGGACGGTTGCGACGAAATCTTCCGCGACGCAGCCACAGGGGACGGCCCGGTCGACGCCATCTTCCGGGCTCTCGAGCGGCTGATCGGACTCGAAGCACAGCTCACCGGCTACACAGTCCGCAGTGTGTCAAGCGGCAAGGATGCACAGGGAGAAGTTATGGTCGAAATTGATGTCAAGGGCCGCAGCTTTCACGGAAAGGGGGTCAATACGGACATCGTTGCCGCCAGTGCCCAAGCCTATCTGAAAGCCTTGAATCGCGCTTCCGTTGAGGGCAACGGTGCTCCCGTCAGTGCTAGTGACAAACGAGGTGTGTGAGATCCCGCCGTTGGTTTCGAGTTCGTGAACCTCATTGCGGATCGCGGAACAACGGATACTCAGTGATTTCGGCTGCGGCTTCGGACGTCAACTGGCGTAGAACGCCGCCCGGTGCGACATACCACTGGTCCCCAAAGTTGCGTGCCCGCAATTCACAGAATCGATCAATCCCAGCCTCAGTGATGAGTGGTCCTTCGTAGCGGACGCATGCAGCGTCGCATTGTGCGCCAATTCAAGCAGTCCACTGTCAGTTACTTTGGTACCGCTAATTCCAAGGTACTGAAGTCCTGACATCGTGGCCACGGTCCGCATGCCGGCATCAGTGACCGCGGTTCTACTCAGGTCAAGACTTTGCAGACTGTGCAACGGCTGGATGTGTACCAGGCCCTGATCTGTGACCGATAATGCAGTCAAACTCAGATCAGTCAGCCGATTCAGATTCGCAAGGTGAACAAGGTGGCCATCCTCAATTCGCCACCGATACAGACGAAGCCTGCGAAGAGAATTGCATCCGGCGAGGTGGCTTAGCGCCGAACCCGTCACCCGGTCCGAGTGGGCACTCAAGCTCATCAGATTGTTGAGCCGTTTGAGGTGGGCAATGCCACGGTCAGTAATCCGGTCGCTCATCATGCGGGGAATGGGGAGTTCAGGCATTCGACTGAGCAGTTCCAGCCCCGCGTCCGAAACGTTTGATTTACTGCTTGTGGTGGGCAGCACAATTCTCAAATGCCGTAACGGAATAAGCCGCGAAATCGTGGAGTCATCAAGTTGATCGAAGTCGACCCAGACAATGTGTCCGTGGATGTTGCGGGCTACTATCTTGCCGCCAGCATTGCGGATCCGCGTCGCCGCATCCCCTTCTTCGTCCACATCTGTCAAGCGTCCGAGACGCCCATCTGGAAAATACTCAGTGTTACCTCCCCAGCGGAATGTCTTGAGTTGTGACACTCAGCAAACTGCCACAAACGCCACATGTTTCTGAAGTCGAGTTAGGCTCGAAGGCAAGGGCCTCCACGATTGCGGTGGATCCACAGGACAGGCAGCGTGGATAGGCGGTCCGTTCCTGCCGCCACCGCCGCATTGCATCAAGCATGTCGCGAAGCTCTTCCCACTGCTGAACAGCAGCGTCAGAGCCGCTCTGACCAAAGACTCGGGCAATATAAAACCAGCGGTCGGATTTCCAGGGCCCTGCGTAATCGGGCATCCCTGTTGCGAATCGGGAAAGCTCTCGGTCGATATCGTTCAGATCGAGAAGAATTTCGGCTGATACCACGGCTCGGCATCCCGCGCACCAGGCGGGGGCGTGGAACAGCGGGATCCACGTTTCCTCGTCCACCCGGTAAACACGCGGGATGTCTGTAAAAACATCCCACTGGTCGGAACACGTCTCACACTGGAATGTGTGAATTGGCATTGGGTCGAGCGTTCCTGGCAAGCGCTTTCTGGTACGCGACGCACGCGAATTGCGGCATACGCATTCTACGCGCGGAGCGCAACTTCGGCATCGAATTCTGTCGACACCTGTCCGCGACCCTTGCGAATGCCCAATGCAACCAGCAACCGTCGCCGGGCAGAACGAAAAGGAACCGCGATCAATCGGTGGCAGCGGATCCAGACCGGTCGACCGTATTGCAGACGCCGCTGAGGCTCTGGCATGTCCGGATGCGAATGTCGCACGATCAACTTCTGTAAGTGATACCGATCGCAGCTTTGAAGAATGGAAAGCAGCCAACGCGCAGGCCCGTGCCTGAAGAGAACGCCGGTTGGAAGACCGAAGCTGATCTGGAAGTCGATCAGATATGGCTGCCCGTCATCTCCGGCAATGATGTTCTCGGGCTTGTGCAGGTTCGTGTAAGCGACATCGCAGTCGTGAACGTCGGCGATCAGCGATCGCAGGGACTTCATGAAGGTGTCCTGCCGAGTCTTGTCCTCCCAGAAACTCGTCGATTCGGATGTCGCCTCATTTTCAGCCAGAGGAAACTGCGGCACTCCTGAATCGTCCGATCGAAGCGCATGGCCTGCCACAAACTCCCGCGCGACGCCATGTCGCTGGACGGCGCCGTCTACACACACGGATCCGAGAGAAGCTGGAACACCATCCAGCCCACTTAGTCGGCAAAGCAGGTGTCGCTCGTGTCGAGCCAGCCAGCGCCCCAGCCACCGCATCGGGAAGCCACCGATCGACTGCTGCCGATGGAATTTGCAGATGACGTTTCCGGACTCGCCGGCATACAGACCAGTACCCGCCCAGGAGTCGTGTTTGAACACTGTGACCAGCTCAAATGAGTGGCCGGCGACTTCAACGCGTTGTGGCAGCGAGGAATTCCCCAGTGCTCGGAATACGCTGGGACGCGGACGCCCATGGCCATCAGTCTGGCTGTTTGTGGGTCCTATTGCGGCAACGTCCCTGTTGCGTCGAGATCTGATCTGGCAAGCCCTACCTTGAATACTCGACGCACGAGATGCCTGTCCTGAACAAATTCGACGCCACAAACGCTGTTATTGGTGAATTCTCCGATAGAATGGGTCGTCGACGTCAATTAGAGTGCAGAAGCGTCAGTCGAATGCACGCTGAGCGTGCCAACACCTGAGGAACGGCGAAGCGATGAATTTCAATGAGTCAGTCGAACCACTGGGACGCCGGATTCTGATCCGCAAGGATGACAGTCGTCAGACCACCAAAGGCGGCATCGTTCTGCCGGATCAGGCCGAAATTCCGACGATCACCGGACGCGTCGTCGAAATCAGTGCTCAGATCGAAAACGACGACGATTTCCCGGTGCACAAGTATGACAAGGTGCTGTTCCACCCCAAGAATGCAATCCCCGTCGATCTGGAATCCGACAACGTGCTGTTCGTTGTGGACATCGACGATGTGGTCGCCGTTTTTCGTCGCACGTCCGTCTCGGACTCAACAACCGAGCCACTTGAAGACGTTGACGACATCGACGCCTGAGGCTTTCTGACGATCAATTCGCGACCGGGGCAATAATCCGGGACGCATGCACGCTGTTGTGGTAGATCGTGTTGACGGCTGCGCGGACGTCATCGGGGAATTCGATAGTAAGCGCTTTCCCAGTCTGCGGGTTCGGCTCGTAGAGCGGGGCTCCGGTGCTGGCAACAGTGACGCGGATGCGGTGTCCGGTGTTGAAGATCTGGCTCATCCACCCGATTGGGTACGCAACGCGATAAACCTTGCCGGGAGTCATCAGAACTTCCTTGTCAAAACCTTCGCGATACCGCGCTCGCAACGGGTAGTCGACGATCAGAATCGAGCGACCATCGGGATACACATCGCTGACTCGCACGATGAAGTCCGTGTCCGGGGCATCCGACGAGACGTAAAGTTCAGCCTGCACTCGACCGGTCCACTCCACGGGAGCTGTAAGTGGTTCCGTCGTGAATGTCTTCACCTGCTTCTGTGATTCAAACGCCCGCGCATCACGTGCGCCAGGAAACGACCGGCCGGGAATCTCCATGGGGTGAAGCGGATCGCTCAGGTACCCGGTGCTGGCGTTTCGATTCGCAGGTTTCGTGTCAGACAAACCACCACCGTCGTGCAGATACATCGGCACAGCCTGAGTCTTCGGCGGAAAATCATCCGCGGTGCGCCAGACATTTCCGGGAGCTTCGTCTTCGCCCACCGCTCCCATCACGTAGTAACGCACTGTCGAATCGCCGTCGGCTCCGTTGTCATCACCTTTCAGGTGATGATCAAACCAGCGAACCATGTGCTCGTGCACGGCCCACGCGGCATTTTCGGGATAGACCAGTTCACCGACCTTATTGCCTTTGTTCAGCCGACCATGCAGCCACGGTCCGATCAGCAGTTGCTGCTGACCGCGGGACTTCTTTCCACCCTTGTGCTGACGCCCGATAAAGCTCGCGACCGAACCTTGATTCATGAAGTCGTACCAGCTTCCGATAGTGAAACACGGCACATTCATTTTGTCGAAATGCCGAGTGCAGTCTTCGGCCTGCCAGTACTCGTCGTAGTTCGGATGCGAGAACCACTCCGCCAGCAGTCGCCGATTGTCGTCGGGGTTCCGGCAAATTCGATCCATGCCTTTAAAACGCTCAGGCCGAGTTGTTCCTCCGATGCGATATCCTTCCTGAAACAGGCTTAGACCCGTGTCTGTCATGTACTGACATACCAGATGCGGTGGTGCCGTGACTGCCAGATAGTTCTGAGCGTACCCGCCCTGCGAACTGCCGAACGTCCCGACCTTGCCCGTGCACCAGGGCTGCTTTGCGAGCCACTCACAGGAGTCGTACCCGTCCTGCAGTTCGCCCCATTGCAGTGCCCGGTAACCAACCCATGTCCCTTCCGAGAGATGCGTCCCGCGGAAGTTGACCATCGCCACAACGAACCCTTCAGCAGCCAGTCGGGCCGCTGCAAGCCGCGTCGAGCGTCCAGTCAGACTGGCGTATCGCTGCTCAAAGACTGCCGGCCACGTCCCTTTGCCGGCTGGCTGATACAGGTAAGCGGAAAGACGCTTGCCGTCACGCATCGGGATCATGACGTGCTGTTCGGTCACATCACCAAAGTCGATTTCCTGCGCATGCGTCTGAGCAAGCGGAATCAGAGTCAGGCAGATCAGCAGTCGTTTCGTCATGGTTCGCGATTCCAGAGAGTGACATTCCAGCTGTCGAAACTGTATTTGACAGAAGGCCGCAAAGAACGCGAAGGAAGGAGACTGACTCGGTCCTCTGCGATCTCTGCGGCCTTCTGTTCGGAAACCCGACGTGCCAGGCAGTGCGCAAAACCGGTGCGATTCGCAGGCGGCTTCGAAAACCCGGCATCTCGCGAAGCAAGGTGGCTATTTCACACCGACCTGCTCGGAACCTTCGAATACGACCAGCAATCGTGTCTCCGACACGACGGGATGTCCGTGTCGGGTGCCTGTCGCTCGAACCATCAATCTTGCTTCGGACGGAAGGACGACTCCTTCGGCTGGTTCGATGCGAAGTGCAAATTCGGTGGCATCGTCGTTGTCGATCGTGACGGGTTCCGCAGTCAAACGTCCTTGAAGTTCGTCGTCCAGAACCAACTCCAGTTTGACTGGTCCCTCCAGTTCGCGGGCCCGAAAGACCTCCACCGGAAAATCGAATGCCTGACCGCTGGGCACTTCGAGTTCCTGTAATGGGGTGTTGACTTTGAGCATCCCGCCAGTCGGCAGGAATCCAATGCGTGTGACGAGCCGGTTGGAGAGATACCTCTCTCGTCCCTTCGGGTCTTTAATCTTCGTGACACCATTGACCACCATGCGCGACGTGCGTGTCGTTTCCAGCCACTCGGGCAGGAAAACGGGATACAGAATTCGATCAACGCCCGGTGGAACAGTCAGTTCCGGACCACGAATTCCCTGTCGGTGCCGACCTTGTCTGGAAGACATCTCCAGCACGATTTCGCCGTCGAACGATTCGTCACGCGTGATCAGAACGGGCCCGGGAAATGTTGTTCCTCGCGGCCATTTCGTCACATCGTTTTTGCCTTCGGCGTCGATCGTAAACGGCGGCTTCATGGTCACGGCGAGCAGCGTCGGTTCAGGCTGATGTTCGACCAGCGTTTCTTCAACCATCACCTTGCCCGTTACCGAAATCATTCCCGCGATCGTTCCGGCGTCGGCTGCCGCAGTCAGCACCAGTCGCAGGTCATTCTTCTTCTCAGGAATGACAGAATTCTCAGGAATCGTGACGCCAGGCGGCAGTCCTTCGAGCTGAATCTCGATCGCTCCTGTAAAGCCACGCGTTCGCAACGCTTTGATGGCCAGTTGCCCCGTTCCGCCAATCGGCACGGCCAACAGTTCGGGCGCTGTCAGCGTGAATCCCGGCTGTGGTTGACGGACAACGAGTCGATAGACTGCATCGAGTGCTCCGCTGTTGCCGGACGTGTCACTGACCTGCAGTTCGTAGGTCCCGTCTGCCGGAACGGTGTAATCAAGTCTGGCATCGATTGCGCCTGGCACATCATCAATACGTTTCAGTTCCTTGCCTTCGGCGTTGATGACAGCCAGTGAAACGTCCAGTGGAGAACCGATTGCAGCAGCCTGCAGGTCGATTGACCACACGTCGCCTTTGATTCCGGTCAGCTTGAAACGGTCGATGCTGGAGCGATCCGACAGGACACCTGTAACCGCTGCCGGAATCGCCAGCGTCGCGCCGGGCTGAGCTGATTCAACCGTTTGCGTCTCATCGCTGATCGGTAAGCGATACGAAACTGTCTGACCGTTCGCGCCGGCGAACTCGCCAGTCTGCACTGAGCCCGCAGCAGACGCCGTGATTTTATGAGAGACAGATTCGAGCTTCACTGAGCCGGTCGCGAGGCCCATGCCAATGAGTCGCACATCCTGAGTGGCACCGCGTTCGATCGCGGCCGGAACAGTCGTGATTGCACGAAGAGCAGTCTCAACGCTGAGCCGATACACGAACGATCTGTTACCGCGGAAATCGACGTCGTAAACGCTCACGACGTATTCGTGACCAGACTCAGCCACGAACGACACGCTGAGATCCCGACCTGCTGTGTCAGCACCGTCCGCGATCATGCGGCCGGACTCATCCCGGATTTCGATCGCCGCGTTCAACGGCGAGTCGATCGCGGTCGCCACACTTGTCAATGTAATCAACCCACTGATCGGTGATTTGAACCGGTAACGATCGACCTCCTGAATCTTGAGAATCTGCCCCGAAACCGTGATGGGTAACGATTCGAGTTCCTGCGGCTCGCGCCGATCACGAATCTCAACTACTTCTTTCCCATCGGAGACAACGAACTTCCCTGACTTGCTGACGCCATTGGCGCTGGCCACCTGCCAGCGATAGATGCCCGGCTCAAGGTCGGATGGCAGCGAGATTTTCGCAGGCGTTTCGCGCGGCAACAGAAATGGCGAGCGACGAGCTTTCTTGCCGAACCAGTACGGTGGTTCCGGCACGATGACCGGACCCGGCTTGCCCGCTAATTCCAGGCGAATGCGCGAGTCCCTGGCGAAGGGTTCGATATCCGGAGTCCAGTCGTATCCACCCAACGTGACGTCAACCGTCGAACCCGCCTGTCCGCCAGACGGAAACATGTAAGCAATGCTTGGAGCGAGTTGAGCGACTGTGGGATCCGCAAGAGTCGACAGCATCGTCAGCGCGATGAGTCCAGCAATCAGTCGTTGCATGAGGCACCCCGTAGGATGGGTCTTCTGACCCATCGCGTCGAAAAACGAAGTGAATTCGACGCCGCCAAATCGCGTCGACCGATCCACAGGCTCAAACGAGAGCCTCAATAAACTTGCCGCCATCAACCAAAGGCACGGGTCGTCCCAGCGGTCCCTGGTGTTGACGATCCGGATCGATGCCCATCAGCACGTGAATCGTTCGCAGGAGGTCGTTCACACTGACCGGTTCCGTTGTCGGAGCCGCCGCCTGCTTGTCCGTCGCACCAATGATCTGGCCCGGCTTGATCCCGCCACCGGCGAAGATCACTGTCTGAGCCATCGACCAGTGATCGCGTCCCGCTTGTGCATTGACGCGAGGTGTGCGGCCCATCTCGCCCATCATCACGACCAGCGTTTCGTCCAGCATGCCGCGTTCATCGAGGTCCGTGACCAAAGCGCTGAAGGCGCGGTCGGCGTAGGGAATCAGGTCGGTCTGCAGACTCGGGAAACAGTTGAAGTGCACGTCCCAGCCGGGAGCGTCCACACCAATGAATCGACAACCGGATTCGACCAGCCGCCGAGCCAGTAACGCACACTGGCCGAGCTGTGTGTAACCGTACCGCTCACGAGTCTTCTCCGGCTCGGCGTGAATGTCGAACGCCTTCTTCGCTTCCGGCGATGCAATCAACGTGCGGGCCTTGTCGTAATAGGTCGACATGACCTTCGCTCGTCCCTGTGAGTTACGCTCGAAGCTTTCGATACCCGCCAACAGTTTGCGGCGAGTTGAAAGCCGCTGGTCGGACAGGCCGCGAATCGGCTGCAGGTCCTTCACTTCAAAGTCCGGCTGCACGGGATCAGATTCGATGACGAACGGCGCGTATTCCGCCCCATAGAATCCAGGACCACCACCCATCATCGGATGGGGAACATTGATGTAAGGCGGCAGTGTTCCGCGCTGGCCCAGTTCGCGTGCGACGACCGAACCGACCGACGGAAAGTACTCGTTGTTCGGAACGGGGTTGTCGCCATCCGCGAATGTTGGACGCCGCCCCGTCATCACGTAGTGGTAGCCAGTCGAGTGCCCGTTGATGCGGTGGCTGTGGCTGCGAAGGATCGTGTACTGGTCAGCGATCTTCGCGCAGTGCGGAAGCTGGTCCGTGACGAATGTCCCAGGCACGTTCGTGCTGATGGGCAGGAACGGTCCCCGAATCTCCTTCGGGGCCTCTGGTTTTGGATCCCACATGTCCTGATGAGGTGGGCCTCCTTCTAGGAAGAGGAAGATACAGGACTTGGCACGGGCCTGGCGTCCCGATGCGGCCTTCGCCTGCAGTTCCAGCAGACGCGGCAGTGACAGTCCGCCCAGCAGGCTGGTGGCACCCAGATGCAGAGCGTGTCGTCGCGACAGTCCGTCGCACCGTTTCGACGCGTTCCCGCCGAGTTCGAGTCTCAGCATGTGTGGCCTCTATTCTGTAAGTCGTTTGTAGTAGCTGGACTTGTCCGGCGTTATGCACGTGTCTGAACCGCACAAGTGCGGTTACTACGAACATGTCAGTGATTAAAAATGTACTCTTTCATGTTAAGGAGTGCCCACAGCACATCCTCAACAGCGGCCCGTCGTGAGCCACCTGCATCATCGAACGCCTGCCGCATTAATGCGAGTTCCGGTTCGCTGGGAAGACGCGACAAGGTCGAGAGAAACAGCTTCTCGACAATTTCATTGGTTGAGTCATCCGACTGCGCCAGTTTTCGTGCCAGCCCGTGTCGATGCTGTATCTTCGCCATAATCTCTGGCGAGTTCAGCAGATGCAGTGCCTGAGCGATACTCGGTTCACTGCTGCGTTCGCATTCACACACCGTCGTGCGGGCCGGGCGTCCAAAAATGCGGAAGAAGTAGGACGGCATGCGGTTGTCCCAAATCTGAATCGCCCGGTAACCCTCGGGCCAGCCGTTGAACTTCTCGACGACACCGGTGCTCTGGCAGATTGCATCAAGCAGCACTTCGGCGGGCAACGCCTTGTACATCGCGTGCGAGAAATTCTGCTGATCGTCTTCGTTGGACGCCGTCGTCTGCGAGCTTCGCTGATAGACCTGCGAATTCAGCAATGTCCGAGTAAACGCTTTCAGGTCAAACTTCGCATCGACCATGTGTTTCGACAGCGCCGCCATCAGCGGTTCATTGGTCGCGGGATTCGTGTCGCGAATGTCGTCGATCGGTTCGATCAGACCGCGACCGAAGTAATTCGCCCACAACCGATTCGCGATGGCCTTCGCGAAAAACGGGTTGCTTGGAGCGGTCATCCAGTCGGCCAGCACGACGCGACGATCGGTGATGTTTGTCAGATCGACGGCCTCGGCTCCGAGTGCGCGGGCTGGCACGAACTCCTTGGAGCGCGGATGCGGCAGGTCCTTTCCACCGAGCGAGACGATTGCTTCGGTCTTGTTCGGTAGCCTCTTGATTTTCACTCCGGTGAAGAATCCTGCCAGTCCCGTGTAGTCCGCCTGGCTCCAGCGTTCCGACGGATGGTGGTGGCACTGGGCACACTCAATGCGCACACCAAGCAGCAGTTGACTGACCGACCGGCTCAATTCGTCGGGCTTACGAAGAATCTTGTAGAACGCGCCTGGGCCTTCGGCCTGAGTGCTGCCCTGCACGGTCAGCAGGTCGCGGGCTATCGCATCGAATGGTCTGTTGCGCTTGAAGTTGTTGCGCAGCCACCGCTGCATGGCGACCGTGCCCTGCGGAGTAACCTTCAACTGATCAGCTCGCAGAATGTCGAGCCACTTCATCGTCCAGTAGTCCGCGTACTCGTCGCGGTCGAGCAGCCGGTCAATCAGGTGAGCCCGCTTGTCCGGTGACTCATCGCCCAGAAACTCGCGAGCTTCCTGCGCCGTGGGCAGCGTGCCGATTGCGTCCACGTAGACGCGTCGAAGAAACTCGGCATCACTGACTGGTCCGCTGGGTTCGATACCCAGTTTCTGCAGGTGATCCCAGATGAGACGATCGATGAAGTTTGCTTCCGGCGGCCGTTCAAATGTGACGTCCGGACGCGGCAGAGTGACGCGGCAAGTCGCCACGTGTCCGAGATACCGCACCAGAATGGCGGCTTCGCCGGGGATGTTGCTGGCCTGGATCAGTCCATGATGGTCGACGTCAGCAATCGGCGCCGCATTCGATTCGTATTCGGCTTCGAGCGTGACGCATTGTCGGTTGCCGGACGTATCGATGGCCGTCACCCGAATCTGCTGCGCCATGCCTGCGGACAGGACCTGCTCCTTCGGTTCCACTTCGATGCCGATGATCTGACCGGTTTCAGAATCCGCCGCATCGAGCCGGGCTCCTTCGCGAATCCAACGCAGCAATCGCTGGTGTCGGTAGCTGCCGGATTCGATCTTACGGCCACCGCCGTGGGGAATCTCGGACGTCGCTTTGGTCAGCAGCAGACTGCGTTCCGGCTGAGTCAGCGACACGCGTCGACCTCGGGATTCTTTCGTGAGGGATGCGAAATCGGACTCCGCATTAAATCCGAAGATGCTCAACTTGAAGCCGTTCTGACCTTCAGCTTTGCCGTGACAACCGCCTGAATTGCAGCCCGCTTTGGTCAGGATCGGAGTGACTTCGTTGCGAAACGAGACCGGATCCGGCTGTTTGAGTTTACGAACTTCGACCGGCACCTGCGTGATCTGGCCGTACCAGATGACGGCGACTTCCGTGCGTCCTTCCGCTTTCGGCCGCAGCAGGCCGCCCTTGTCCACAGTCACGATGCTGCTGTCTGAGACCTCGTAAACAACTTCCCGCGTGACGTCTCGCCGTACGCCCCTCACGTTATCCATTGACGCGATGAGTTGCTGCGACGACTCGGGACTTTCCAGCACGACGGTTTTCGGGCTGACAAGCAGACCTTCAGCGGAGACTGATCCGACAGTGAACAGGCCTGCCAGAACGCAGACAGTGAGTCGCCTAACAAAGCATCGTGTGACGTCGCCCGACATTGATTCATCTCCAGGACCGCGAACCGTTACAGCACCTTCTGCAAAGCCTCTTCATTGAAACCGACGATCAGCTTCTTACCAATGCGCAGGACCGGAGCCCTCAACGTTCCGGAGCGACCCAGCATCATCTCCGCAAGCTCATCGTCGCCGGGCCGATCTTTCTTCAAGTTGAAGTGGAGCAGTTTCTTCCCCTTGCCCACATACAACTCGTTCATCCCTTTGAGCAATCCGAGCGCTTCGTCGCGTTCGTACTTCGTTTTCCGAGCATTGATTTCCTCAACGGTTTCGACACTGTTTTCCGCAAGAAACTCCTGCGTCTTCTTGCAGGATGTTCATCCCGGGCGGTGATAGCTCCAGTCGATCTTTGGCATCCGTCAGTTTCCTTCTCGTCAATTCACGATATCGGCCAGGCGAATCACCGGACCGAGACATTCAGTCTGGCGGAGATGCTCTATCCAGGCAACAAAATCTGTTTCCGGATGGCAGCTCATCAATCGCCTGCTCGACCTGACCCCACTTGTCCAGCACAGTCGGCATTGCCTGGGAAGGGTTGCCTTGAGCTATCGCTAGGGCGTAAACCACTGGGATTGAGTGTGTGGCAAGCAATTACTGTCGAGATGCTAGCCATGTGCCAGCCCGAGGTCACAGGCAATTCGAAATCGTCGAACGGATCAGGTCGGAGGCGGTTGCCATTTGCCTTGATCGTGTTCGCGGTTGCCGGGCTTATCTGGCTTGCTTTCAAGGTCCTGCCGACCGCTTCGAGCATCGGCGACGGAACCGTCCAGACGGGCCCCGCGAGCCAAGACGATCAGCGTGAGTCGCTGGAGTTCGGTCCGGTTACGGAAATCTCCGCCCCGCAATTGATCTCATACATCAGTTCCGACGATGAACAGTTGCGTCAGCGTGTGTTGAGCGAAATCGGAAGCCTGTCGCTGGAACGCCGAACTGAGTTGTTTTCGGACGAGTCGGTCGTCGCCGCGTTCGTGCCGTTACTGGCAGACGTCGAGCGACGACGCGACCTCTATAGCTGGTTCTCGGAAGCTCCGCCGTCGGCTCGTGGTCCGCTCGTGGACGCACTTGAAAGTCAAGACCGGAAGCTTCAGGCAGCAGCCCTTTAGTTCTGGCGGCGGCACAATCACTCCATTCAGGTGAACATGGCTTTCGAGCCGCGCATTGTGCCGGCGTTGACCCGAATCATCAGCATCGACACCAGTACTCCAGATACTTCGCGGGACATCCGAGATATTCAGACTAAAGCAATGGGAATACTGGCTCGTCATTTTCACGAACTCGATGACCCTCATGCCGTTGTGGTAATCGCACTGAAATGGCTTCGACATCCGAACAGCAATCAGCAGCATGAAGCTGCAAGGGCACTGGAGAAGGTCCCGCCAGAGTTTGATTTGCAGATCACAGGCGAGTTGCTGGACCGGGTCGAGACTGAGTCCGACGGCGGCGTGATGTGCACAATGTGTCAGACGCTGCGGCGGTTACGTGGTCCGCGGATGGCCGAGCGTCTGGTGACAGTGTTGCTACGGAAGCCGCTGTTTGCAGCCTACTTTTCGCGACCCCGAAACAAGATGCCGCAAGCGGAAATCGAGGCGGCTGAAGACAACATTCGACAAACCATCTGCCTGACACTGCAGGTCCTCGGCGACGACCGGGCCATCCCGATTCTGCGTAAACGTCTCCACCTGCGCGAGCCCATCGTCATCTGGACTCTCGGAATGCTCGGCGACACGGAATCGCAACCTGTCTTTCTCGACTGCCTGCAATCGAACGATGTTGCCCGGAAAAATGCCGGAGCCCAGGCACTCGCGCACACCGCTGGACCGGACGAGTTTCAAGCAATGCGCCGCACCTTCCTGAGTGAACTTCAGAATCCCGCAGGCAATCACGACCTGATCAGGACACTTGCCTGGGGGCTCACATGCAGTGACGAAGAGCGAGCTGCGAGTGTCCTGGTCAACAGCCTGCGAATCCTCCGAATCGCGACGAAGCGGTTTGATCGGGATCCTCGCTTCGGAGTGCTACGGTCACTGGGACCTGCGACTGTACCGCTGCTCGTCAGAGAAGTTGCAGGCGAACCGACCATCACCATCGGCCCCGACGGCAAGTTTGCTCAGGTACACAGCACGCGGTTCTCGCGCGGGGCTTCCGTTGCACTCCTTGCCGGGATGGCTAAGAGCCACCAGCTCCTCAACACTGATGAACCACTTGTCATCGGATTGCTGGCTCAACAACTCGATTCGTCCGAACCGCCGATCCGGAAACTCGCGGCGGAAGCTTTGAACAAGAGTCAGTCGCAGTCGGGTATCGACGCACTGCTGACGCTGCTGGAGTCCGACAAATCGACAACCGACTCGTTCGACTCGCAGTCGAAGGCAGCTGCGAGGGCACTCAGTTGGATCGCCGCGACAGCACCTGACATATCCCGTATCGAATCTCTGCTTTCGCACAACGCTCCGTATGTTCGCGAGGCCGCCGCACAGGCCATCGTCGAGTCGGGGCATCCGGAAGCCGAACGGTTAGTCTTGAAGTTACTGCACGACGGCAATGCCGGCGTGCAGGCGGCAGCCGCCAGGTTGCTTTGCATCGCTGAGGAGGCCGTCGCGGCCGACCGTCTGTGGTCGTTTCTCGACGGAGCCCTGCCCGAGTCCGATCATAGAACAGGTACACACATCCCGACAGGAAATCCGATTCTGTTGAAGCAAGGCTGGTGGCAATCGTCAAAGCTTGTGAGTGCTGTCACGCAGTCGCTGGGAGTGCTCTCAGTATTCGACTCGCGGGATTCTCTGGCCCGGCTGCTGACTGATGATGCGATCGAAATTCGGGCGGCCGCAATTCTGGGCCTTGTCCAGATCGACGACGAACGTGGACACGCCCGCTTCCGTGATGTGTTGAACGGTTACGACAGAAACCTGCAGCGAAGCCTGTTGAGCCAGACTGCAGCGCTGGCGCAGTTGGCAAGCCAGGGTCGCGGGGCACATCCGTTGAGTCACGGCGATCTCACTTGAAGTGATGCTGGCGCGGGGCGCGGACGGACCTGAGCGGCTGCTGTATGAAGTGGCAGCCGCGCTGCATGGTCTTTCAAAGGCCCGTGCCATCGCGACGCTCCAGAGCCTCACACGGCATTCACAACCATTGATTCGCGAGGTTGCCCTGAGATCGCTGATGGCCACGAACGCGTCAGAGCGATTTGAGACGCTCGACAGATTTCTTGGGGACCGATCACCCGCCTGTCGCAAAGCTGCCCTCAATCTTCTGGCAGATATCCAGACACAGGACGGATCGGATGGAGAAGCCGAAGTTCTGCCAACCATCGAGGAGAGCGTCGCGGCCATTCTCCCGCTGACAGCCGATAGTGAGTTCTCAGTCGCAAGGACCGCGTTGACAGTTCTCGGCACAATTGCGCAGCGAAGCGCGACCCGACAACCTGCCGCCATTGCGGCCATCGAACAGCTCACACGTGCGAGTTATCGCGGTGTATCCGAACGCGAGTTGCAGCACATGGCGTCCGCTGTTTTGTCGCGGTTGTCCCACTGAGTTACCGTGGCGGTGGCGGCTTTGCCGCGTCGAGTCATGAAATCACAACGTCCGCCAGGCGAATCACGGAACAGAGATCCGCGGTCTGGCGGAGATGTTCCATCCAGACAACAAAACCTGTTTCCGGATGAAAGTACAGCTCATTGAGCGCCCGTTGAGTTCGCGTGCCCGTCTTCATTCGATACTGGTCGGCAGGCAGCTGAAAAAACGTGTGAAGCTGGAAGCTGGTCGCCCCGCGACGCGCATATTCAACGGCCATTTTTCCGGTCGTGATGTCTCCAGTGGCCGACCAGGAGAGTTGCGACCCGTTTTCGCAGTCACGATTGAATGCTGTTATGACGCGCAGATTGCGATCACTCAGATCTGGCCCGCCGTAGGCCACTCCACGATGGCCATCGAACTCGCGTTCCGGATTGAACAGGCGATTGCCATAGACAAAGAAGTCGGGCCGGTGCGCGTCGTCGGCCTGATGGATCGAACGGAGCAAATCAACCTGGAAGTCGTCATCGAACATTGCGTTGAAGACTTTCAGGCCCACCTTCAGCGAGTCAGCGCGAGGAAACGCCGCTGCTCCTTCCCGGATCAATCGCGGGACTTCGTGCAGCCAGTTGCGAATGCAGTCCTGGACACTGGCCAGATCGCTGCCGGCCAATGTAGGACTGAAATCCTTTTCCAGCGGCATGGGACGGTTCGCCGAACCAGACGCCTCAAACCATGTTTCCAGAATGCGCGTTGTCGTGTACTCGTACTCGGACCTCCGCCATGTCGACTCACCGGGTGACGGCAGGTGGTACTTGCAGGACGGCACGATCAGAGTTCCGGTGCCGTCCGCAAGCTGGCGTACTCCACGGATCAGTGCGAGATACTCGTCAAACGACTGCCACCAGCCGCGTCCTTTCCAGGTAATCGTCCAGCCATCTTCTCCAGACGTGCCGGTGATCGTTTCGGCAACCATCCGGGCTTCCTTGATGGCCCACGCGCTCATCGACTGTCCGCCCGATTCGTCTTCGGCAATGACTGTCTTCAGTACAACAAAACCAAGCCCGGCTTCGACGTCCTCACGCACCTGGTTGAGGTTCATCGAAAGTTGCCCGGACGCCTTGCCCCACGGATTGCGAATCGGCAGGCCCGCGTATTCCGTCGCCACATCCATGCCGTATTCGTCTAGCAGATACTCTTCCAGATGCTCAGGAAGACCGCTGACGGAAAATCGTTCCCAGTCATTTCGCAGTCGGCGTGTCACCTCTTCAGGAATATTGGCGCGGACGGGCAGACGGAGACCGCGCGCTGTCGACTCAGTCTCGTGCATATCCCGCTCCTGTATGGAAAACGCTGGCGCCTCAGGCGTTGATCCCCCGGCAGGAAAATCGTTCCATGCTCGTGCGGCCCTGACAAGGCGTCATTGGATCTTAAGGCGTTGGGCGACAACTTCTTACGTTTTGTCTCCCAGGCAGCCTCTGAAGTTGAGGCCACCGGTCGCAATACCCAGGCCGAAACGAGTATTCTGAAATCCGCAGCTAACTCACCACACGATCTACGGGGAAACTGTCGGCATGAACAGGTTCAGTGACTCGGGGAGCCAGAAGATTCATGGTCTCCGTCCAGGGTTCACGCTGATCGAACTACTGGTTGTGATCGCGATCATCGGCATCCTTGTCGCATTGCTGATGCCGGCGGTCCAGGCTTCCCGGGAAGCGGCACGCGCCACGCACTGCCGCAACAATCTGAAACAGATCGGAATTGCGGTCCACAACTTTCACGATCAGTACCGGTCCCTGCCTCCATCACGAAACTACGACCACTACATGACCTGGGCCTTCCTGATCCTGCCCCATATGGAACAGGTCAACCTGTTCGACGACTGGGATCCGAAGTTGAAGTACTACTATCAGAGTGATACTGCGCGGTTGACGCCCATCCCTGGCTACACCTGCCCGACGCGGCGCGATCCGACGCCGAGTATTCGGAATGACGACATTATTTCTCCGTTTGAGACGAGCCCCCACGTGCCAGGCGTCACCAGCGACTACGCCTGCTCGGCGGGATACGGTCCGGCTGGCGTCTGGAACTGGATTCGTTCGAACGGGGCCATGATCATCGGCGAAGCGACAACGAGTCCTCCGACCGTCCCGGTCGGGGGCTTTGCACCCCGCAACGCAACGCTCGAACAATGGAAAAGCCGGACGGCGTTTCGGGATCTGGTCGACGGCGTCAGCAACACGATCCTCCTCAGTGAAAAGCACGTATGACCGTCCCGGTTTGGAATTTCGCAGGAAGATGGAGCGATTTACAACGGCGACCATCCGGGCAGTTTTTCACGCTGTGGCGGTCCGGGTTATCCACTCGCCAAAACCCCCACAGACCGCTTCAACAATAACTTTGGCAGCTATCACAACCAGTTCTGCAATTTCCTGCTGGGCGACGGCAGCGTGCGAAGTATCAGCGTGTTCATCTCGACCGATTTGCTGGGCCGGCTGACATCACGCAACGATCAGGAAGTTGTGACCGATTACTGATCGTCGTCGTGTAATGCACTCACACTCGAATCGTCGGTCGCTGAATCCTCATTCTGTCCGTCGCTGATTTCTTCCCGAGGTGCGTAGTCTACTTCGACCAGGATGTTATTCGTTTGTGGCTTGATGTCGAATTCCAGGCCGGATGTACTGAATTCGCGATACCGGGGATGCAGGACTGGCGGCAGAATCATGCTTGGCCGTTCCCAGCCGGTCGCAATATCGAAGTCTGCGATCACGGTGACACGGTGATGACCAGTCACCGCGCCATCATGTGGGGCATACGTCCCCAGTTGAAACGTGCCATCGGGTGCGATCTCGGCGGACGCAGTGATCTGACTGCCTTCATGAGTCGCCTCGAATTCGACCGTGCCTCTGGTCAACGGTTTGCCGTCGGGATAGACGACCATCCCATGCACGAGGTACGTGGATGATTGTCCCGAACAACCGGCCAGCAGCCCGGGGATTAACGTTGCCAACCAGACCAGTCTGATTGAGTCCATGTCAGTCACTGCCTCCACGTAACTGTGTCACCGGGATCTGTTTCGTCACAGGCCACACCAACAACGTACTATGCCAGGTGCGAGAATCCAGCGACCGTGTGTATTCTGTCTGTCCGCGTGTGGGCACTGCCGAGTGCGTGAGTTCGGCCTGCCGCGTTCATTAGTCGTTTCCAGTCCGTCATCGCCATGTCCTCGTCCTTAGATCAGTGGTATGCCAGGCTTGGGGTCGGGATCGAATTCGGGCCGATGCCCTCATGGACCTGGCGCAAACCGGGCAATTGCTGGAAAGCGATGAAGTTCGGGAGGGAGCGGACGGGGAATGGTGTGCCGTCCGGGATCGGCATGGACTGTTGGACGGCCCGAATTCATTCACTCCGGCGGCGATTGCAGACGAGCCGCAATCATCGGACAGTGGCTCCGCGCTGGTCGCAGCCATTCCCAAAAATGCCACTGTGGAACAGGAATCCGTGCACTCATCATCACAGCCGGACGCGACTCCAGTCGCACAGTCGTTGGCAGAGTTCGAAGCTGTGGCGGGCCGGT
This sequence comes from uncultured Planctomycetaceae bacterium, assembly GCA_964431285.1. Taxonomy (GTDB): domain Bacteria; phylum Planctomycetota; class Planctomycetia; order Planctomycetales; family Planctomycetaceae; genus CAUZFZ01. The sequence goes on along the minus strand of CAYSJO010000941.1, from coordinate 1,764 downwards.
CAATTCAGACATGCAAGACCCGTGAAGCGTCGCGCACCGATTTGCCGTCACCGGACGAACTGGACTTCGAACTGAATCTTCCAGAGTCCTCGGCGACAGACCCTGCCGATTCCGTTTCGAGCGAGGACACGACGAAACGAGCGACCGGGCCCAAACCCATTCCGGACCAGACGAATGAGTTGGACTTCAAGCTGAACCTGCCACTGCAACATCCGGCCGCTCGGTCAGAAACGGCAGGACCTGAGTCGTTCACCGATCCACCCCCGATTCCGACTCGTGCGAATTCTCGTACCAGTTCGTTTGAGCCAGCTAAAAGCGGCCAGACGCCCTCACCGGATGACTTGGCAGCGCCGCCAATCGTGTCCGAGTTGCCTCAGGCTCCGTCCACATCCGAAGCTGCCGAATACGAGGCGGCGACAGTTGAATCCAACGATTCAGAGCCCGTCGCCCGGCGACGTGTGGCTTGGGCCAGCGTTCCGCGGTTGTTACGCCGCGCGGGCACGGTTGCTTTTGTTTTGTGCCTCGTGTGGTGGCTGCTGCCAGGTCCGGAAACAGACATCTACGCCGACTACGTGGCCATTCACCAGGAATTGCAGAACCGGCGATTGAACCCCGACGGGCAGGTCGGCTGGAGTGAATTCGTGGACCGGTCCCGCGCCCGAATCGACGAAGCAAATGCGTGGCTCGAGGAAACAGCACGGCCAGGCGATCGAAAGAAGAATCTGCTTCTCTATGCAGGCAGGGACATGCAGAAGATGCTTGAGCACTCTCCGGATGCCGCAAGCCCCCACCAGCAGCGACTTGGCGGGTTCTTCGAACAGCTCGCCGAGATCTATGAACCCGCCCCGTAAGACCAACCCCGATCGCTTACGGTTTTGCGAATACGCTTTCGTCGAAACTCTCGGGAAACTTAATGCTCGTAGTTTCGGAGTCGACGAACTTCTCACCGTCACGTGTGATCGCGGCCTTCATGGGGACCATCATGCCGTCGATTTTCTTATATTCGCTGTACACCGTGGCCTCGGCGTAGTTTTTCTCGGCTGCGTGGACAACGGTCTGAAACTTCTTCAGCAGACCCGTCTTGCGGCTGAAGAACATGGTCACCAGCGGACGATCGCCGCGTTTAACGTTGACTCCATCACACGGTTCGTCATCGACGTCTTCGGCGCCAAACAGCGACAGTTCATATTTCGGATTGGGTTTCGCGAGTGGAATCAATGAGCCGATGTAAGCCGCTTCCATTTCCTGTTGCTGGTACTCTAGGGGGTCTCCTGTGACCTCAGTGGTATTCCCCGCCGCCGACACCCAGACCTTCTTCCCGTTGTTGACGATCACGAACGCATCAACGATTTCCATTCGAAAACGACCCGGCAACTCGAAGGCAAAACGGCCCTCGTAGGGAACACCTTCGCCCATACCGTAGTAAGTCCCCTTATCCTCGACGTCGATTCGGGTCCGTTTCTGTAGAAGTTCCAGTCCGTCGGTTGCCTTGATGGCATGTGTAATGATCGCGCGGGCCTTGGGTGCGTCGGCGGCGCGAATAAAGTTATGAGTTGTCAGAAAGATCAATCCAGTCAAAGGAATTCGTGATGTCAGGCTCATGGCGATTCTCCTCGGAGTGTTTACTGCTGAGGAGAAAGTTCGTGCGATTGGCTGAAGCAGTCAGGATTACATCAGGATACCGTCAATCGGTTCCAGTTTTTCAGGGATATCATCCTGAGATTCGCCGAGTTGTTCGCGCAGATCGATTTCGATCGTCCGGCA
>CAYSJO010000940.1:0-4285 GCA_964431285.1 uncultured Planctomycetaceae bacterium | reverse complement strand
CGCCGACTACCGGCGGATGCGCGTTGTGGCCTGCAAGACATGAACGACGCCGACTTCCTGACCGCCTTCGAAACCTGTTCGCTGCCAACTGAGCAGTGGAATCATCGTGCGCATGTTCGAGTCGCTTACCTTTACGCATCGACAAACAACGCCATTGACCGAATGCGTGAGAGCATCAAGGCCTACAACAAGGCCACCGAAACACCCGAAGCGATTGACCACGGCTATCACGAGACGATCACTCAGGCATTCATGAGGCTGGTGTTTGCAGCCAACGCAGACACTGGGCCGCATGGCTCATCGGAAGAGTTCTGTGATGCGCACCCCGAACTGCTCACGAAGCAGGCGTTGCTGAGCTACTACTCACGCGAGCGCATCACGACGATGGAGGCAAAGACAGGATTCATCGAACCCGATCTCTGCCCGCTGCCAATGGTTCATGGAGCTGATTCTGAATGATTCTGCCGGTCTGCTCCGTCGCGGATCTACTGGTCGTTTTGAGCGACCGGTAACGGCATAGCTGCTTTCGTCTCGTGTCGCCAATCCGCAAGTCGTTTCCGCAGTCTTGCTGCATCAGCAGGACGTTCACTCGCGAGGTTATGCTTCTCGCTCAGGTCGTTTGACAGGTCGTAGAGTTCACTTGAACTGTCATCGAAGTTCTCGACCAGTTTGAGGTTACCTTCTCGAATTGCGCCGCGCAGCCGATTGGATCGATGCCAAGCATAGTTCGGATAGTGGAAAAACAACGCATCCCGTTTGAGCGTACTGGTTTCTTCGAGTACGGGCACCAGGCTCTCCCCGTCAACCGGACGTGATGGAGCGGATTCGAGCTCCGCCAGCTCAAGCAATGTCGGAAAGAAGTCCATGCTGATAACTGGTGTCGAATCAACTGTTCCCGGCCGTGCATGTCCTGGCCAACGGATAATCAGTGGGACACGAATTCCGCCTTCGTACAACGAGCCTTTGGCTTCGCGCAGAGGCCGGCAGTCTGAAACACCCCCGAAACCACCATTGTCCGACGCAAAGATGACGACCGTGTTGTCTGCCTGGCCAGTCTCGTCGAGTGACTTGAGAATCCGACCGATGGACAGGTCGAGCGCCTCGATCATCGCGCCATAGCGAGTGTCGTTCAGGCCGCGACCGGTGCGGGACTTGTACTTCTCCAACAGGTCCTCGGGTGCCTGCATGGGCCAGTGAACTGTGTAATTCCACAGACAGATGAAGAACGGATGTTCGCGCTTCCGCTTGATCAGACTGATGGACTCTTCCGCCAGTCGGTATGGCAGATACTCGCCATCTTCACCATCGGGCAGGCTGTAGATGCGATAGGGCGAAAAAAAGCTGGGCGGACCCCCATAAGCCGCACCGCCGACGTTCACATCAAAGCCCTGATTCTCCGGCGCGAACTTAATCGATCCCCGGCCCCCATCACGAGTCGATCCGCTGCCGGACAGATGCCACTTTCCAAGGAACGCCGTGTCATAGCCGGCGGACTTCAAGCGCTCAGCGATCGTGACGTGCTCCAGTGGCAGATGGTCCAGCATTGGAGCCGGCAGCAGTTTCGGGTTGTCCGGTATGAACCGTTTCTGGTCCGGAATGTGATTCGTGATCTGCAGCCTGGCCGGCGCCAGCCCGGTCAATACTGCGGCCCGCGTCGGGGAACACACGGGAGCGGCCGCATACGCGTCAGTGAACCGCATACCCTGTTGCGCCAGTCGGTCAATGTTCGGAGTCTCAACAAGCCTGTTGCCCTGACACGCGAGGTCCATCCAACCCAGATCGTCAACCATGATCAACAGGATGTTAGGGCGCTCATCCGCCTCCGCAGCATCGACGGTCGACTGAAAGCGGGAAGCGCACGCCAATGTGGCAACCGTCAGTACCCAAACCTGGGTCATTGAACGAAGAGAGCACTGCAACATGTGACCAAACCTCGTACAGCGGCTGGAGTTACTAATCGACCAGGCCGTGTCATAAGCCAACTCCGAGTATCACGAAAGTCCCGAGGGAGGCGTGCCGACAACCGAGCGTCGCTAAGGCCGCATGACTTTTCCGACAGACCCGCAGTCCGCCGGTTGTCTGACCGTAGCACATGGACTACAGATCGGCCTGACTGATCCGATTGCAGCCAATGATTGAGAAAGACACATGCCCAAAGTACTGATGCCACTTGGCGACGCCACGGAAGCACTTGACACGTTCTATCCCTACTTTCGGCTGCCGGAAGATGGCTTCGAAGTCGTCGTCGCTGGACCGGAAGCACGCAAGTACCACACGGTCCTGCATGAGATTCCACCGGATTCCAGCATTCCGTGGGACATCACTCAGGAGCGCCCCGGTTATTTCATCGACGCAACCGTAGCGTTCAAGGATGTGAACCCGGATGACTACGCCGGCATGTTCATCTCCGGCGGACGCGCTCCCGAGTATCTGCGTTACGACCAGGACCTGCTGCGGATCACGCGCGAGATCAATGCTGCAGGCAAACCGATCGCGGTCGTCTGCCACGGTATCGAAATCGTGACGGCAGCCGACATCATTCGGGGCCGGACAGTCACGACTGTTGCCAAGTGTGCGATGGACGCGGAACAGGGCGGCGCCACCTACGTCGACCAGCCGGTCGTCACTGACGGCAATGTCGTCAGCGCTCGCGTGTGGCACGACAACACGCAGTTCCTGCGCGAGTTCATTCGCATGCTGAATGACAATGCGTAGTGCGCAAGTCCGCTAAGAAAGCGTGCATCGATTGTTTACGGATTTCGTTTAACCGTTAGCCGCAGGCGTACGCGTTTGTGCAATTTCCGTACGCCTCCGGCTAGAGCATTTTCAGAGTTGGACTTCAGTAGACCCATCCGACTCGAAAACCTGTCGCCGTGATCGCTTACGGAGATCCCAGTCGCGCCTGCAATCCACGCACGGAATGCTCCCAGAGCTGTCTTTGCGTGGTGCAGCCGCCTTCGGTGATGCCCGCGACGCCTGTTCGGAACGATGGGGGCAATCACGCTGACCTCGGCATTGTTCGCAGATATCTACTTCCTGCCGGCGCTGCTCAACAGGGTTGCACGGCGGAGGACCTGACTCATTGATGTATCCATGCAAAGCTTCTCTGGGAGCCTCGCCCTCGCGGCGAGTGACGGGGCGCGCCATGCCGCAGTGTGCAGACAACGGGTGCTCTCATACGTTAGAAGACCGTGCCGCGCAAAGGGTTGTCTTTCGAGAGGACCTGCCCCCGGAAACGGGCGGGTTCTATACTGCCGTTTACGATCTATGAACTCGGACAAGTACTCGCCATGCCAGGAATCAATTCTACTTTGCTCGCTCAGTGTGCCGTGATAGCACTGTCCCCACAAACCGCATGCGGACAGCCTCGTGCGATGCTGTTGTGCCTCGACTTTTCTCACGACAGTTCATACCTCGCGACCGGCGGAGACCGCGTCCGGGTTTACGACGTCAAGACTCGCAAACTGCTCCGCGAGATCGAACTGGGAAGGCTTTCACGATCGATCGTGTTTTCTCCGTCGGCCCGCGATCTGTTTGCCGTCGCCAGCGACGATGGTTCGCTGCGCCTGTGGCAGGTCGGAAATAAAGACATGCTGCGGGAACTTAACGGACACGACGGGTTTGTCTTGAGCATAGCGTTCGGGGGAGGCGGTCGGTACCTGGCCGCCGCATCGCAGCAGTTCAAGGGCGGCAGGACGTCGCTTGGTCAGTTTCGCTTATGGAACGTCGAAACGGCCAGGCTGCTTCAGGCAATCGACGTTGACGATGTCGGTATGCATGGTGTCGCGTTCAGCCGTGACGGACAACTTGTGGCGTTCTGTCAGAACCGGCCGCAAGACTCCTCAAGCGTCGAGGTCTATCGTGTGCGCGACTGGGAATCTGTTGCCTCGGTGCCTTTCTCAGCCGACGAAGTCAATGGCAACAGCTCCGCGTTCGGAATGGCAACACTGTTTGCTGACGACAACCGGCAGCTCTACATCACGGGGGGTATCTGCGTGCGAATCGGCCCGAAATCCTGCCGGACGACGGGACTGCTCTGGCACGCCAATCTTAATGACGGATCGCCCGCCAAACGGTTCGCTGAACCATCGAATGGCTATCAGCGATCGCTCAGCCTGTCTCCGGACGGCAGACACTTTGCGACCGGCGCTGGTGGCTTCATCGAATTGCGGAACACGCAGAAACGCGAACTACTGTGGAAAACGAAGGTCGGAAATCGTGTGCTGGTTCAGCGGGAACTGGAATTTGAGCAGGCTGGCGTTAGCGAGTTGAGGTTGAGTTCATT
>CAYSJO010000939.1:0-10808 GCA_964431285.1 uncultured Planctomycetaceae bacterium | reverse complement strand
ATATCCCCGGGTGAGCACCTCAGCGATAGCTGCAAGCGTAACCCGGGGTTAAGAAGACGCTCGAACCGGTCATCCAAACGTCCTCAGGAGCCCCTCTCCCGCCGTTTCGCGTTCCCGAACATCTGGGCCGACTTCCGATGGTGGGAGAGGGGGCTCCTGAGGACTACCCGTGACACGTGCCTGTGTCCGACACCAACCCCGGGTTACGCTTACCGCTTCGCCGTTTCGCTCACCCGGGGCTATATGCTGCCGCCGCTCCGCGGCTCAAACCTGGGAATCAAATGATTCCCAGTTACTAAGTGAAAGCCGACTGGTCGGAGTAACTGCATGCGTCTGCAACTCGTTGTGACCCGCGGGCCTGATATGGGCACCGTCTTCGAACTTGAAATGGTCGGCACGTACATTCTTGGCCGCGAAGAAGACTGCAGCATTCAACTCAGCGACCCGCGCATCTCACGGCATCACTGCCGGATTGTGGTGACTGGCGGGAAGGCTCAACTCGAAGACACGAACAGTAGTTGGGGCACGCTCGTCAATGGCGAGAAAGTCAGCTCGCATCAACTGCAACCGGGCGATGTTGTTCGGCGCGTTGAGACCGATATGCGATTCGAAGTCGCCACATCGGCCGCCGCGACGACCTGGCAACCCAATCAGCCGACACCTCAAACGCCGGCCAGCCCGGCCGCTCAACCAGCTCCCGCAGCGCGGCCCGTCCCTCCACCGCCCGCCCCACCCCCTAAACCAACCCACCCCCCGGTGGCTGCCGGATCAGCACGTTAGGCGAAGAAGCCTGCCCGCTCCGCACCGGTTATGGGGCACGACTCTGGGCCGCTACGAGATCACAGACGTCATCGCACGCGACACGCACGGGCATGTTGTTCCGTGCCCGGGACGCTGAGAAGGATCGGCTCGTCGCTTTCAAAGTCCTATGGCCCGAAATCACTCGTGACAATGAAGAAGTGCAGCGATTCGTTCGCGCGGCGAAGACTGTGGTGGGCGTCAGGCATCCGAATCTCGTTGCTCTGTATGGTGCGGGTAAGTCGGCTCCGCGGCATTGCTGGACGGCCAGCGAGCTGGTCGAGGGCGACAGCCTGATGGATGTCGTGAGTCAGGCCGGCCAGAACGGACAGCTTCCATGGCAGCAGTGCCTGGGTGTCGCCATTCACATTGCTCGTGCCATCGAAGCCGCAGCCAAAAAGGGATTCGTCCATCGCAACGTCACTCCCACAAACATTCTGATTCGTAAACGTGACGGCGTGGCACAACTCGGCGACCTGATGCTCGTGAAAGCGCTGGAGGGCACGCAGGCGGAGCGTGTCACACGTCCCGGCGAAACGGTCGGCGACATTCCCTATCTTTCACCCGAGCAGTTGCTGTCTCAAAACGATGTGGACTTTCGGTCTGACATCTACAGTCTTGGAGCAACCATCTACGTCGCCGTCACGGGCCAACCGCCCATTGAGGGCGATACGCTCGCTCAGACCATTACTCGCATCGAATCACAACAGCCGGCCGATCCGAGAAAGCTGAATCTCTCCATCCCGCCACAGTTCGCTGCTGTCATTCTGCAAATGCTTGAGAAAGAGCCGAGCGAGCGATTCGACACACCGGCAGCACTGGTTCGCAGGCTGGAGAAGGTCGCGAAAGCCACCAAACAGCCGCCCGTTCCAATTCCGATGGAAGACGACGCACCATTTGCTGGCGACGAAGTGTCATGGGGCAGCTTCTATGCCTGGATTTGCGAGATTCCATGGCCGATTCGACTGAAGCTGATGATTGGGGCCGGACTGATCATCGTCGCGATCATCCTTGGCTCGTTCCTCGGATCACATCTCGTATCGTCCGACACCCGTAGTCAACTCCAACGAGAACCTGCTCGCGTGCCCGATCAACCTGCAAGGCCCGCTGCAGCGCTCGCCCCGAAAACCGATCCGCCCGAACAGGAACCGTTACCAATCGAATCGGTCGTCGAAGCTCTCGGCGCTGAAGAAACTCCGGGAGAATGAGAACACTAGCTGGCCTGCTTCAGAATCTCAGAATCGCCGGGTGAAAGTGGCATCACGTGATCGAATAGAATGGCGACTATGTGACGCCGCACGCGAAGACTATTCTTGATAGTGTCACTCCCGCATGGATATCGAGGAAGAGCTGTGGCCAGCATTTCAAGTCAGCCAGCGGTCAGTGCCAGCACTTGCAATCGACGTGAAGTGTTGCGTGTTGGCGGGCTTTCACTGTTCGGGGGGATGTCACTGCCAGGACTCATGCAGGCAGCTGAGTCGGCAGGTAGTCAACACGGTTCGGCAAAGTCCGTGATCCTGTTCAATCTGCTCGGTGGACCAAGTCACCAGGACATGGTGGATTTGAAGCCGGATGCGCCGGCCGAAATCCGTGGTGAATTCAAACCGATCGCGACGTCGCTGCCCGGTTTGCAGATCTGCGAGTTGCTGCCCAACACGGCTCGATTAATGCATCGAGCCAGTCTGATCCGATCGATCACGCACACCTACAACGCCCACAACCCCCTGGCGATGATGACCGGATTCGCCGGCGGTGCGAACGGCCAGCTCACGGCAGATCGCACTGATCCGCCTGACGTCGGAGCCATCTGCCATTACCTGAGTATGGGCTCTCAGGAAGTGCCCGGGGCGGTTTGTCTGCCGTGCTATCCCGGTTGGGGTGAGAGCGGCCAGTACCCCGGGATTCGGCGACCGGGTCCCTATGGTGGGTATCTCGGCAGCCGGTATGATCCGATGTTCAGCTTGTGCCAGCCGACGTTTGAAAAGAAAGACAACCCCGGTCCGTACAACCCCGCGATGCCGTTCGGCGAACCGTTGATGCCTTCGCTGGACAGTCTTCCCGGTATGTCATCCAGTCGACTCGATCGCCGCCGCTCAGTGCTGGACCAGATTGATGACCGCTTCGAAACGCTCAGGACCTCTCGCGCGATCGACCGCATGGACAAGTTCCAGCAGCGGGCGTTCGCCATGCTCTCGACCAGTCGGACTCGCGACGCGTTCGATCTGTCGTCCGAGTCCGCGGCCGTGAGAGATCGCTACGGTCGCAATCTGTATGGGTCGAGTCTGATTGTCGCACGACGACTGGTCGAAGCGGGCGTGCCGTTTGTCAGTGTGCACCAGGAGATTTTCGGACGCAACGGTCATGCGTACGACATGCACGAGAACAACTTCGGCATGCTGCGGGAATTCAACCTGCCTTTACTCGATGTACTGCTGCCCGCTCTGATCGCAGACCTCGACGATCGCAGACTGCTGGAATCGACTCTGGTCGTGGTGATGGGAGAAATGGGTCGTTCACCCAGGGTCAACGCGAAAGCCGGACGCGATCACTGGCCGCAGTGCGGTTTCAGTCTAATGTTTGGTGGTGGCGTGCGCGAGGGCACGGTGTTCGGATCGACCGACAAACACGCGGGGTATCCGGAAAGTCATCCGGTCTCTCCCGGCGACGTCGTCGCGACGATTTATCACCTGCTCGGCATTGATCCGCACATGACCGTTCCGAAACTCGACGGTCGGCCGGTGGCAATCGCGCATGGTGGTGATCCCATACGAGATGTCATTGCCTGAACTCTGAATCGCGCCGAAGGACGGACAATGAGCAAACCTGCCCGCTACCGTGAAGTCGAAGTCAGTGGACCGCCACGAGAACTGGGACGACAGATCGGTGAGGCTGCCCGCGAAGAGACGCGAGGTTTCTGCTCCATCGCGCTGGAACGGGTCAACAAGACAGTTTCCGTCTCGCGTGAGCGGGGGATCGACGTGGCGCGAAAGAGTACTGAGTTTGCCGAGAAGTACCGTCCCGACCTGGTTGAAGAACTTCGCGGAACGGCGGAGGCAGCAGGCGTGACGCTGGATGATCTGATGCTCCTGCAGGTCCGCAATCAGTTCACGCCGGAAAAAGAAGGGGGATGTACTTCGCTCGCCATTCAACCCGCGTCTGCAGCAAACGCAGTTGTGGCACAGACCTGGGAGAATGACCCCGCTCTGGATGACTTCACAATTGTCCTCACGCGCCGGCCGGAGGGCCGCCCGGCCTCAATGTCGTGTACACAGGCCGGATTGATCTCCTACATGGGATTCAGTGAGACGGGCATTGGCGCGTGCGTAAACACGTTGCCCGCGCCCAGTCGCGGTGTTGGTGTGCCACACTATTTCACGCTGCGGGAGCTGTTTGAAGCGAACTCACTTGATGAGGCCGCTGAGTCCGTGCGACGCGCACATCGCGCAATTCCGGTGAACATCATGCTGGCGACACCTCAGGGCCCGGCCGACCTTGAAGTCACGCTCGAAAACGTACACGTTCTCCGCCCGCATGACAGTGTGTCGATCGCGCATACGAATCACTGTGTGCATCCCGAGCTTGCTCCAATCAACGACGACTTTCCTGAGCTGATTCAATCGCACGCGCGCAAGCGACGTATTGACCAGCTTCTCGTGTCGACAAGTGGTGCCGTCGACGAATTGAAGACAATCCTCAGTGATCACGAGGGCCACCCGACGTCCATCTGTCGTCATACCAACGACGATCCCGTCAACGGCTTCTGGGTCACAGTCTATGCGCTGATCATTGAACCAGATGAACGTTGCATGCATATCACTCGCGGGACTCCGTGCGATCACGCTTTCGAAACGTACACACTTGCCTGAACCCGGCCGACGGGCCCATTGAGAGAACGCCACATGCTGCAGCTACTCGGCAACGGTCTCCGAACGTGCGATGGCGTCTCCCGACGGGAACTCCTTACCGCTGGCAGTGCAACAGCACTTGGTCTGACATTGCCGCAGCTGCTGCGAGCCGAAACTGTTCAGGGTGGTGATCTGAAGGCGCAAGTCGGCAAAGCACGCTCGGTTGTGCTGCTTTATCTGTTCGGAGGACCTCCGAAGCATGAACTGTTCGATCCGAAGCCGAACGCCGCCGAGGAGATTCGCGGCCCGTTCGGCACGATCGAAACAGACCTGCCCGGTGTCCGTTTCTGTGAGCTGATGCCGCGCACGTCGCAGTGGCTGCATCGCTCGACACTGATTCGATCGGGCACTCATCCACACAACGACCACTCGGCCGGGCTGCTGTACACGATGACCGGGAAGAAGGCACGCAAGCTGGAATCACGTGTGCCGATTCTCGCCACACAGGCACCCAGCATGAATTCCGTGCTTGAGTACGTGTCGCGGAACGAACAGCGTGAGCTGCCGGCGTCCGTGTGGATGCCCTGCTATCCCGGTTGGGGGCAAAGCAGCATACGACCTGGTCCCTACGCGGGTTTTCTGGGCCGACAGTACGACCCCTTCATCACCGGCTGTGAATTGTTTGAACCTCGCAAGCCGAAGGACTTCTACGACGCCAGCATCCAGAAGGGTCGCGTCACACTGCCTGAAACCCGTCTTCAACCGGCGGTCACGCTGGACCGCCTGGGCCAGCGACGTTCGCTGTTACAGCAGTTCGATGAACAAGTTCGAGCCGGCGACACACCGGAAGTTCGTGATCGACTCGATCGTTATCAGAAACAGGCGTTCGACCTGTTGACGTCAACGAACTCAGCTCACAGCCCATGGCGGGCTTTCCTCGTTGACGACGAGTCACCTCAGACCCGCGACCTCTATGGTCGAAATCTCTATGGCGAAGCGTGTCTTGTCGCTCGGCGTCTGGTCCAGCGGGGCGTGCGACTTGTCACCATGCAGTGGGAATCATTCGAGAAGCGTGAGGGCGATGGCCCGGCCTGGGACACTCACAAGAACCACTTCAATATCGTGAAAGACTATCGAGCACCGGTTCTGGACCAGGCATTCGCGGGCTTGTGCGAAGACATGCAGTCCCGCGGTCTGCTGGACGAAACACTGATCGTCGTGATGGGTGAAATGGGCCGCTCGCCCAAACCAAACAAGAGCGCGGGTCGCGATCACTGGTCTTACGCGTACGACGTACTCCTGACCGGTGCCGGCGTGAAGCACGGAAACGTCTTCGGCGAATCAGACGCCATCGGAGCTTACCCCGCGTCGCATCCCGTCGGCCCAGAGGACATCATCGCTACGATTTACGAAGCGATGGGCATTGATTCCTCTGGAGTCATCCACGACACGGCCGATCGCCCCCATCCGATTGCTCAACACGGTCGACCAGTCGACGCGATTCTTGCGTGACCGCGACTATTCTATTCTAAGGAAACGGCAAAGTTCGCAGCGCGAATGATGGTGCTGACAGACAACGTGCTGAAAAAGCACTTGATCCACCGGTCCGACAACAGATGCTTCTGGACGGTGTCAAGGCGCTGTACGAGGCTGCTAAGCTGGCGGTCCTGCAGGTCTGAGCAGGGGAATCTCGGAGACTTGCATCGCGCGGGTTTCCGGACAAAACCGCTATCAGTTGCTCTGCCACATACAATCCACGCGCAGCGCACCGATCCACTCGGCGCGCAAATAGTCCCGGATGGTCAGCGGCAGTTTGGCTATCCGTAGCTATCCCTGGCCCAGCTGAGTGGTCTCGATCTTCGTGACCGGTTACGTCAGGGATTCCGCTGGGGCGCGGGAAGGCATTGTAATCAAAAGCTTCCTGACCCTGGCAGGAATGCTGAGTGCTGCGCGGGCGGGTCCCGCACTGCCGTTGGACGGCGCGGCTACACACCGTTATTGAACTGTCGGCGCGAGGTGCTGGGCTACGCGCGGTGGTGGACTTCGCTGATCCCATAGACGGGAGTGGGTAGTCCTGCCTGTCGCGCCTTGATTTGAAGCGCCAGGTAGAGAGAGTAATGACGCGATTGATGTAAATTGCCGCCATGAAACCACAGCGCTGGCTGCTGTGTTGGCTTCCACATATTGCGTAATTCACCTTCCCAGGGACCAGGATCTTTCGTGGTATCGGAGCCTAAGCCCCAGCACTTTCCCACACGGTCGGCGACTTCCCGCGAGATGAGTCGAGCCGCCCAACCGTTCATTGATCCATAGCCCGTGGCATAGACGATTAAGTCGGCCGGCAGGACAGTGCCGTCCGTCAGCACCACGGACTCTTCCTGAATTCGTTCGATGTTGACGCCGCTGTACAGTTTGATCCTGCCGTCGGCAATCAGATCGGAAGCCCCCACATCAATGTAATAACCGGATCCTCGCCGCAGGTACTTCATGAACAGCCCCGAGCCATCGTCTCCGAAATCCAGCAGGACCCCCGCCCGTTCAAGACGCTGATACAGGTCGGCGTCTCTGTTGGCGATCTCCTGATAGACGGGTCGATGGAAGTCGGGCATGATCCGATACGGGATGGATGCGAAGATCAAGTCGGCGGTGTCGGTGGTGATGCCCGCCTGGACGGCGGACTCCGAATACAGGCCGCCTAATGCCAGTTCCATCAGCGAGTCGGACCTGGCGACATGTGTCGAAGAACGTTGGATCATCGTGACGTCTGCATCCTGCTCCCACAAAGCGGCGCAGATGTCGTGAGCCGAATTGTTCGACCCCAGGACGACGCACTTCTTGCCGCGGTAGTCGTCAGTGCCGCGGAACTGACTGGAATGCTGTTGCGTTTCTCGAAACGTCTCAGCTCCCGGGATCTGCGGAACATTCGGCATGCCGGACATGCCCGTCGCCAGCACCAGTTGCCTGGGCCGCAGAATGACCGTCTCGCCTTCGCGATCGACGGTCACTGTCCAGTCCTGGGCATCTGCGTCATATTGAGCGCTGCGACATTCGGTGGAAGGCCAATAGTTCAACTCCATGACCTTGGTATACATTTCCAGCCAGTCGCCGATCTTGTCCTTCGGCGAGAACACCGGCCAATGGTCGGGAAACGGCAGGTAGGGCAGGTGGTCGTACCACACCGGGTCGTGCAGGCAGAGCGACTTGTAGCGCTGCCGCCATGAATCGCCGGGACGTTCATTCTTATCAATGATGATAGTGGGCACTTCCAGGCGTTTCAGTCTGGCCGCCAGTCCGATGCCGCCCTGGCCGCCGCCGATAATGACGCAGTACGGTTGAGTGGTATCACCCAGTTCCGCCTCTTCCTGAGTCTTCCGCTCCAGCCAGGTTTTTCGATTCCTGAAGACGCCGTGCTGCGTTCCGGGACTGCGAGTCGCTCCTCGTTTCTCTTCGAAACCCTTGAGTTCCGTCATGGTGGTGAGCAGCGTCCAGCATCCTTCACCTCTCAAACGCAGATAGCCTTTTCCCCGCGCGACAGCGGTCTCAAAAGTAAACCAGCCTGCAATCGTTCCGTTCTCCTCCGTCGCATCTCCCTCGATCCGCCAGTCACCGGGCTGCACATCGGAAATCGTCGCGGCCAACATCGCCTGGATTTCGTCTTTGCCCTCCAGAGTCCTGATGTTCCAGGTGAACGCAATCAAATCACGCCAGTAGCACTCGTTGCCAAATAGCTCTGCTGCGGCAGACCAATCCTGCCGATCCAGCGCTGCGGCAAATCGCGACAGCCATTCGGTAACGTGCTGCGTCGGAGAACTCGAACGGTCAATCATGTTTACGCCTTCGGTTCCGGGGACCGGTCATTCCAGACGGCAGGCAACTGACAAGTAGGCTCTTAGACGAGAGTTCCTCGACGAGGTGTCAACTTTAGCGCCGCACGATTCGCAATGCGTTGAGTTTGACGCGACTCATGGCAGAGCGGGAGAATCGCCTGGGAAATGTCCCTCAAAGAGGCGTGAGCCTCGTTCAGATAAGCAGGATGACTTTGTGGCTCGATCTTCGTGGTGTTACGTCAGGGAATCAGCTTTGGCGCTGCGTGACTCGGACCGCGTAGCGCTGTTCGATTGATCTCGGGAGATTAAATGATGGTCGTCATCGGTTCGGTGAGCAAGCAGTGGGAAGGCATTGTCATCAGAGGTTTCCTGACCCTGGCGGGAATACTGAGTGCTGCGCACTGTTTTGCGGAAACTCCGGCGAATCCGGTGTTCTTCCGGGCGAGTTTCGACGGACATGTTGAGGGACATCTTCAAGAACAGACACTGGAGGTTGAAGAGAAGGGCCTGAGCTTCGCGGGGAGCGATCATTCCCAGGCGCTAACCGTCGGTGCGGGGACGTCGGTGCGCTATGATTTGGGCAAAACGTTCCCCAGCCAGGCCGGCGCGCTGGAAATTCGATTCAGGCCCAACTTTCCGCAGACGGCTGACTCGCCGGCTCGGGAGGTGTTGCGGCTCAAGGGCAAAGGTGACTCCAACGCGATTCTCTCTTTCAGTCCGAAAAGTGTTCGCTGGATTCTCACGATCAAAGGACGCAAATGGTCGAAGGAGTTAATCCTCTGGCACGGTCGGGTGCAGGAGGGAAAGTGGAATCACGTGGTCTTCGGGTGGGATAAAGAGGAGAAGACCTTCTCCATCTACCACCGTGGCGAGTGGGTTCAGACGATCGGTCACGATAATCGATTCGGCGGCCCGGCCTTGCTCGAGATCGGCGGGGAACTCGATTCCGGGATCAGCCTCGATGAGATCGCGATCTTCAATCGAGCGTTCACGCACTCGCAGGCGAAATTTCTGGCCGAGACTTTCAAGACCAAAGGCGATCGATTCGCCGCACTCAACGAACAACTCGCTAAAGATGACAAAGCTCTAGCCGATCGTCGGGCCCTGCTGGCGAAGATCGATGGAAAAGTTGGAGTGGTGTATCACAACCGCGGCATTGAGTCCGGAAAGGGCAAATTCTCCGAAGACGTCACTTTTGTGGGTATCCCTCCGGAAGACATCGGCAAGATCGACCTCAGCCAATTCAAGGTCATTCATTTCCCAAAAGGTCCGAAATTTCAGATCGAGCCCGACCAATACAAGTACATCGTCGACTACGTGAAGAACGGCGGCGGCTACGTCGGCTGCTGCCAGGGTGCGTATTTTGCCGAAAAACTGAAGCTTCTGGACATCAAGTGTTACGGCATGGATGTATGGGGGCTCTACAACATTGTTCTGAAGAAGGACCCCCATTTCGTGTTGGGCGGCAGAAAGGGAGTCATTCGCATGCACTTCGGCAACGGCCCGGTCATGGTGTCCGGCGGAGAGTGCTAGGTCCTCGGGACCTACATGCTGGGCTTCCCGACCGGCGAGCCGGCAGCCATCCTCACGGGGAAGCACGGGAAAGGAAACGTGGTTCTGTTCGGCACGCACCCGACGGGAGACAAGGTCAGCTACCAGGGAACAAGAGCCTGGTTCAGCGGTAAGCTTATGGGGACAGAAAAGATGTTCATCAACGCGTTGATGTATGCCGCAGGGATCGTGGATGGGAAGGGCATGCCGACGCGACCGTAGGGCCAGGAAACTTGTCCCCACAAGAAGAAAGCCAGCATGCGAGAGCAGAATTTAAGAAACATGTTCCTCGCTTTGTGTGCTTGACCGTGACGGAACTGGGGCCGCGGGGCAGTAAGACCAGCAAGCTGCGAGTCTCATACGACCAAACGAGAGACTGAGGACCCGAGTACGATCGCGGAGATAACCATGAATAAGAATGTAAGAGCAGGAGTATTGATGGCTGCTGTGCTCGCGGCCAGCAGTGCCGCGCTCGGCGCTGGCCCGGCGGACGGGAAGAAAATAGACCAAGCGATCGCCATCCTCGACCGCCCGGTGCCAACCTGGGTGATACCGCCCGAATCCAGCATGTGCTGGCCAAGGCCCGGCGCGGCGAAAACATCGTCGTGGGCGCCATCGGCGGGTCCATCACCGACGGGGGACACGCTCGCCCGGGGGCACGATATGGCAAACGGGTGACCACCTGGTTTCAAAAAATCTTCCCCAAAGCCGCGGCCAGGTATGTCAACGCCGGCGTCGGGGCGACCGGATCCGACTTCGGCGCCCTGCGGGCGCAGCGCGACCTGCT
>CAYSJO010000938.1:0-10294 GCA_964431285.1 uncultured Planctomycetaceae bacterium | reverse complement strand
TTCGCGTGAGCGCGAAACGACAGCAGTTCCATGCAGTCGCCCATGTCCTCCCGCAACTGAAAGTCGATGTTCTCCAGTTCCATTTTCTGGGCTTCAATTTTTGAGAAGTCCAGGATGTCGTTGATGATGCTCAGCAGCGCTTCGCCCGACGTACGTACGGTTTCCAGGTAACGCCGCTGTTCCAGGTTGAGGTCGGTCTCCATCGCCAGTTCGGTCATTCCGATGATGCCATTCATCGGTGTCCGGATCTCGTGGCTCATGTTGGCCAGGAATTCGCCCTTGGCACTGTTTGCCTTGTCAGCCGCGGCTTCCGCCTTCTTCCGTTGCCGGATCTCGCGCTCCAGTTCCTCTGGAGTCCGCATCTTCAGGAACTGAGGGATCAACGGCACCAGAGCCACAACGGTGGCCACGGACACCGTTGCTGTCAGCGCCTTCAAAATCCCGGAGAACCGATACCATGGTTGCCAGAAGATCGTGGCTTCAATCAGATGACCGAAACCGCAGCACAGAATGAACACGGCGAACAGCCAGAAGATCGGCAGAAACGCCCCGGTCTTCTTATGAAACGTGAAGTACAGGAGCAGAATCGGGATGGCCATGTAGCAGGTAAAGATCGTGAAGTCGGACACGATATGCAGCCAGCCGTGCGCCTCGGACCAGGTCCCGCACTTCCAGCGTTTGGGAAAATTCGGTCGTGTCAAACAGCATCGAAAAGTAAGGACATGATTCACCCTGGTTCAAATCACTGCCACGAATTCCCGACATCCACATGGCCCGCATCAATCTGCCAGTATTGAACGGCCAAAGCTCCCCGGATGGAGTGTCGGGACTACATATGTTCCAACGCACGTCAGCGGAACAACGCCTTAAGAGTATCAGGCAATTGGCGAGATGGCGACAAGCGCAGGGAGTCCGAACACATATCTTTGCTTCCTGAACATGTCCCCAGTGCTCGTCGCAATTCGTCCATCGGCGCGGTTCGCGGCGATGAAGTCCTGCTTACCTGCAGGTGACAACAGCACGGCGACCTCGATCGTGGCGGGCTGTCGTGTGGCATTGTTCCCGACCTTTATTGTCATTGCGGGCTCGGCTTCTGATTCCACACGATCTTCACATTCGGCCGATTTGCGGTATGTCCCCCACCTTCACACGCGTAGCCCCTGTAGACGCAGGTTTGTGGCCACAACATCTGCGACGCCTGCGCAGCCGTCAGAATCGTCACAATATAGCAGGTATTGTGTCGTAATCATAAGGGATAAAAGGACTTACAAGGTTCAAGCAGCAATTCAGGACACGCCGATATCCCACATGGCCCCTGTTGTGCCGACGATGTGGACTGCCTCAACTTGCTGGCTGGGCAGTATCGCGTCGTCCACAGGCTGTCGGGGTTTAACGTCATCAGTTTCTCCGCATCTCACCATCAACTCAGTTCGCTCAAAGTCAGTCGCGGTCACTGTGGTCTCCTGAAACGTTGGGGCACGTGCGACGAGTTCGTGGGCAATCGATCCAGTTTCTGACATCGAGATCAGCACTCGACCAGAAGCAGGAGGATCGTTCGCGCCTGTTCGCAGTCCGACATCGACTCCTTGCGGTAAGGACACCGCAACCGACAGACCAGGGATTTCGGCATCTCAGGATCGAGACGCCTCACCCGATCACAGTTGTTCGCACGGATCAACTTTTCGCAAGGAGCAAGGTCATGAAATGGATCGTCAGTTTAACCGCCCTCGTGGCCACGCTGGGAACGCATGTCAGCGTTGAGGCTGGCCTGTTTTCATTCGGCGCCTCGTGCGGTGCCCGGAAAAGCTGTGGAGCGCAGAAAAGTTGCGGCGCAAAAGGCAGTCAGCCCGACTGCTGCAAGGAAACAATCACTCGACCGTGTACGCCGCAGATTTTCAACTACCAGCGAAAGCAGACAAAAGCGATCCCGTCCTGCAAGCCGAACGATTGTTGTCCGTCGGCACCAGCAGGCTGCTCGCCAACTGCGAAGTCGTGTGCGGCACCGACTGTGGCTGACTGCACTCCGGCTGGTGACGCTTCAAGTGCCGATTGTGCTGCACCCGATGCCGCAGCCTGTGCACCAGGCGCGGCCTGTGGTCCGGCTGCAGGTAAATGTGGCTCGGACGCGTCCGGTGACTGCGGAGCGGGAGCATGTTCTGCAGGCGGTTGTTGTGCTGACGACGCATGTGCCATTGCGGAACTGATCTTCGAGTCTCAGACGGCCTGTCACGCCAAAGACCGGGCTCGAGCCATCGACCGGCTGGGCGACAACTACAGTTGCAAGTGCAGTCCCGAGATCATGGCGGCATTCGTGTACTCGCTGAACGACACCGACGAGCGTGTTCGAGCGGAAGCAGCCGACGAGATTGGCGATCAGGTTCGCAAGCACGGTTGCTGCTGTATGACGGACCGGGCGCTGGAAGCTCTGAAGGTCGCTCTGGGCGATTGTGATTCCAACGTCAGCCGGCAGGCCGAAGAAGCTCTGCAGGTGTGTGGATACTACGTCGAGGATCACTGCAGTCCGAAATGCGGAATCAGTCTGCCGAAATGCGGCTCGAATCTGCTGTCGGGCCTGTTGGCAAAGTGCAAGTCCAGCTGCACGCCCAAGTGCGGAGCGGATGCCAACGCCGAGTGTGGCGCGAAGAGCTCGGACAAATGTTGTCCGCCGGCCAGCGCGGCATCCACTCCCGGCTGCAAGGCTCCGGAAGCCGCAGCCGGCGGTGGGGACGCCGAGCCGAGTCCAAGTGCTGCAGACGCTCCGGAGGCCGCGAAAGAAGCGGATTCGAAACCGGCGCCTGCTCCACCGGAAGAAGCAGCCAAAAAAGCGGCCGACGACAAGACAGCCAGTACGACCAGGCCGCGTAGCGTCCTGACACGGCTGTTTGGATTGGTGAAGAAGTAAACTGAGTGACTGGATAAGTCGCATGCATCTCGTGGCCCCGGTCTTTGGACCGGGGCCTTTTTTGTCGTTTCAGTCCGCGTCTTGAATGGTCTCTGGCAATGTCGCGTTCCGTACGAGGCTGGAATTCCAAATTCCGCGACGCGATCCGGGGCATCGAATTCGCACGTCGTGGTGAGAAGAGTTTCGTTGTTCACATCACGGCGACCGCACTGGTCGTGATTGCCGGATTTGCATTCCGAGTCACGACACTGGAATGGTGTGTGCTCGGGCTGTGTATCGCGACGGTGCTGTCTGCGGAAACACTCAACAGTGCCATCGAGTCACTGGCCAGGGCCGTGACTCAGGAGCAGAACGAACATGTCGGCCGCAGTCTGGACGCCGCAGCGGGGGCAGTGCTGCTGATGGCGATCGGAGCAGCATGCGTTGGTGGCGTGATCTTCATTCCGCATCTCATCGCGCTGCTAAACTCGACGTAACTCATGATCCGCACTGCGTGAAATTACATCTGCCTGACCATCACAAGCCGTGCCGTGAGCTTGCGCCCGATAAATCCGGGCAATACGCTCACGATGCAGGCTGAGTGTTCGATCAAAGCGGCTCAGCTTCATCCCAAGGATGTCCGTTCGCGTATCGGCCAGTTGATTGACCATCTGCGCATCCTGCCGAATCTCGTACCGGACCATTTGGCGAGCGATTTCACGAAATGCCAGACAGATGCGGCTGATTGCTGGTCGGTATGGCAACCGGAACGCGGGGAATACAACAAGTCGTGTCGACCGATCGTCGATCGGGCAGAAGAAGACGTGAATGCGAGCACTGACTCCGACTCGACAACCCGTTTTCGGGTGCGACCAGTATTCCGTGTAAGTCGTATGGACAGGCGAGAATCGCGTGGACCACTCCCAGTGGAATTCTGAGTCCTGTGGGATTCCGAAGAGAAGCCGAACCATCCTCGGCAAACTCTTCTGCGGACCTGTGTTCTCCACTTCAACTCGCTCCGGCGAGCAGCTGACAACAGAACGCACTTGCGGCATATCGCCCAATGCGTAGCCCACGTACTTATGGACGGTCGCCGCGTCTTCGACCTCGGTGAAGTTATCCAGCACCAGCTCCAGGGGTGCGTTAATCACTTGCTCAAGTGGGCGAACGGCAACGAAGTCTGGTGGTTCCTGGAAGGGGAACTCTGTGGTGGCATCCGGTAATCGTGCCCAGACATAGCCCTGCCACTCAGTGACCTCGAACACCGACGCCTGTGTCCTCAGTTTTGGTGTGCCTGGGCTCTCGCCAGTACCATGCCGATCGAAGCTCCAGCCGTGGTAGGGGCACACGATGCATTCGTTGCGAACAGTTCCGCAGCTGAGCTTCATGCGGCGATGTGGACAGGAGTCGTTGAGAACTCCAATCGCACCAGTTTTCGTCCGAAAGACGACGACGTCCTGTCCAGCGATCTGCACGGCAACAGGGCCCGAGCGAACCGATCGCACAGCACATAGCGGATGCCAGTGTTGCAGCATTTCATCCTCCCTGAGACAGCACGGTACAGCAGGCCGTCAATTCACTGCTACCCCGTTGCGACGCCCCTCCGTAAGTGGTGAGCCTGTCAATCTCAGCAGAACTGAAGCTGCCGGTTGAGAGGCTTGCGGACGCGTTGACTTGCCCGGCATCCCGTGCAGCAAGAACAATGATGGCGTCTGCCCTCGACTCTGTCCGGAGCCTGCCATGCGATTCTGTCGACGCTGCCTGCCCACCGTCCTTGTCCTGACGACTCTGGCCGCCACCGTCGCGCGGGCCGACAAGCCCGGCATCCTGTCGCTGAATCTGCGGTCACGTGTCGAGACGGCTAAAGACAGCGGTCGCTTCCACACCGTGACTCGCCTGGAATCGTGGGACGCTCGACAGACCGCCGTCATTGTCTGTGACATGTGGGACCTGCATCACTGTCTCAACGCGACACTGCGTGGCGGAGAGATGGCTCCACGAATGAATAAGGTGCTGAACACCGCACGCAAGCAGGGAGCGATCATCATTCACGCTCCCAGCAGTTGTACCGGCTTCTACAAGGATCACGCGGCTCGTAAACGGGCACAGGCCGTACCACGGTCGGAGAATCTGCCAAAGGAAATCGCGAAGTGGTGCTATCAGATTCCGTCTGAGGAGCAGGGCGAATACCCGATCGACCAAAGCGACGGCGGCGAGGATGACGATCCCAAGGAACACGCCAAGTGGGCGAAGAAGCTGGCCTCGATGGGCCGTAATCCGAAAGCTCCCTGGAAGTCGCAGACCGATCTGCTCGACATCGATCCCGAGCATGATTTCATCAGCGACAACGGCGAAGAAATCTGGAGCATTCTGGAGAAGCACGGCCGAGAGAATGTGATCCTGCTGGGCGTACACACCAACATGTGCGTGCTTGGACGACCATTTGGTCTGCGGCAGATGTCGCGGAACGACAAGAACGTCGTCCTGGTGCGCGACATGACCGACACGATGTACAACCCGAAGATGAAGCCGTTCGTCAGTCACTTTACTGGCACGGATCTGATCGTCGAACACATTGAAAAGTGGGTCTGCCCGACGATTACAAGTGACCAGATTCTCACGTCTTTGGGACGAAAGCCCGAACCGTTCCGTTTCAAGCACGACAATCGACCGCATGCGGTCATCGTGATGGCCGAACGCGAATACCGCACGAACGAGACGCTGCCTCCGTTCGCGCTGGAGCAACTCGGAAAGACATTTAAAGTCAGCTACGTTTTCGCGAATGAGGAAGAACGC
The DNA here is from genome assembly GCA_964431285.1 of uncultured Planctomycetaceae bacterium. GTDB lineage: Bacteria > Planctomycetota > Planctomycetia > Planctomycetales > Planctomycetaceae > CAUZFZ01. The sequence continues at coordinate 4,617 of CAYSJO010000938.1, read as the reverse complement.
AACGACCTGCCCGGCATCGACGTCCTGAATGATGCCGATCTGCTGCTGGTCAGCATCCGGCGTCGCGTCCTTCCAAAGTCACAGATGGCCGCCATTCGCCAACATGTCAACAAGGGCAAGCCGGTTGTTGGGATTCGCACGGCAAATCACGCCTTCTCACTGCGCGGCAAGCCGATTCCGGACGGGTTTGTTGACTGGGAATCGTGGGACGCCGACGTCATCGGGGGCAACTACTCGAACCATCACGGCGAGGGCCCGAAAGTTGACGTGAAGATCGCCACAGACACGAAGCCACATGCGATCCTTGCCGGTGTCGATGTTAAGTCGCTGCACGGAGCAGGGTCGTTGTACGTAGTCAGTCCGCTCGCGAAATCGGCCACCGCCGTCCTGACAGGGACTATTCCAGGCAAGCGGACAGAACCGATCGCCTGGGTCAATCAAACAAAGTCCGGTAGCCGTGTGTTTTACACGTCGCTCGGTCACGTGGGAGATTTTGAGCAGCCAGTATTTCGAGAGTTCCTGTCCAATGCAGTTCACTGGGCAGCAGACCTGCAGTTCGAGTAGTCATCATGCACGCTACGCGTTGGCATTCAGCGTGCGGTGAACCGACGAGTTTCTACACGGGGAACGGTTTGACGCTAAACTGATTAGCGGCTGTCAGGTCTCCGTTTTCGTGTAGCTACGCTCACCAGAGCCTGGTCTATCGCGGGACTTGTTCCACCGTCTGGTGACGGTGGCGACCGAAAACGACAGACTGTTGAGCCCATTGTCGCCAACGTGGAGTGTTTTATGCGGTATGTGATTCGTCTAAGCATCCTCGTCGTCCTTTGCGTGATTGCGCCACTACACAACGCGGCGGCCGCAGACCCACTGCATGTGCAGCTTGACCGGCTGATTTCCACACAGATCAATGGCCCGGCAGCCGGCGTCTCGAACGATGCAGAATTCCTGCGTCGTGTCCACCTGGACTTCGCCGGCGTGATTCCGACGGCTGCGGAGACTCAGCAGTTTCTGGCAAACAACGGCGCAGCCAAACGAACGAAGCTGATCGATCGGCTGCTGGCATCGCCGGATTATTCTCGCCGTATGCGGGACGCCTTCACGGTCATGCTGTTGGAACGACGCTCGGGCAAAACCGTACCGGTCGCAAACTGGAACACGTTCCTTGAGTCGTCCTTCGCCGCCAACAAGCCATGGGACCAACTGGTCCTTGAGCTGATTCAGGCGGATGCCTCAAAGGCGGGCACAGCCGGCACAGTCAAGTTTTTCGCGGCGAGTGGACGCACTGATCTGCATCAGGCGACTCAGGACGTCGCTCGGCTGTTCCTGGGCATGAATATCCATTGCGCGAAATGTCACGATCATCCGACCGTCGACGAGTACAAGCAGTCGGATTACTACGGACTGTTCGCCTACCTCGGTCACAGCAAGGTTGGCAAGCATTCCAGCGGGACCGCCTGGCTGGTCGAGAACATCGCGGCTGGCAAGACCGAGTTCGCATCTGTCTTCGAACCTGACATGAAGCACCTGATCGGCCCGCGCCTTCCCGGTCGTAGCGAGGTCGAAGTTGTCGTGTTTGAAAAAGGCCAGGAACTGGCCGAGCCGGCAAAGGATGGACTGCCGGGCGTCCCGAAATTCCGACCGCGGCTGCTGCTGGCCGATCATCTCGCGTCGGCTGACAACCGACGGTTTGTGGAAAACAGTGTCAATCGCTTCTGGTTTCTGATGATGGGTCGCGGACTCGTTTATCCGCTGGACATGCTCCACAAGGACAATCCGGCTTCCCATCCCCAGTTGCTGAATGTGCTGGCGGACGAGTTTGCGGCGCATAAGTTCGATGTCCGCTGGCTGCTGCGTGAGATCGCACTCAGCCAGTCATACCAACGGTCTGGCGTGTTGCCGGATGGCGTCAGTTCCCAGGACGCACCGGCAACCAGCTACCGGGGGGCCAACCCCAAAGGACTGTCGCCCGAGCAGATGGCCTGGAGTGTCATGCGTGCCACCGGCAATCTCGAGCGGATTAAGAAGACTCAGCGACCGGCGGATTCAAAGTTCACCTACAAGGACTACATAAACGCGCGGATCCCCGCTCCCGATAATCTCGAAGACACGATGACACTGTTTACTTCCATCTTCGGCAGCCCGCCGGGTGAGGCGGAAACGGACTTTCAACCGTCGATGGGTCAGGCGTTGTTTCTCATGAATGAACCGTTGCTCCTTGACTGGTTAAAGCCGCGCGACGGGAACCTAGTGGAACGCCTGGCGAAACAAAGCGACTCAGCCGTTGTGATCCAGCAACTGTATCTCAACATCCTGAGCCGCCTCCCCGACGAAGCGGAACAGTCAGAACTGGTTGCGTGGCTGGATGAGCGTAAGGATCGGCGCAACGATGCCATCGGTGAGTGCGCCTGGGCATTGTTGAGCTCGACAGAGTTCCGACTGAATCACTGAAAACAAAAGGCCGGAACAAAGTTCCGGCACCATTTCGCCGGAACTGCGCGATGCGTGTTCCGGCCTACCTGGAGCGGAGACATGAAACACCCGTACGAATGCAACAGTCCGCAGCATGAGCTGTCGAGACGGCAGTGGCTGGGATCGATGGCGGGAGCAACTGCCGGAGTTGGGATGAGCAGCCTGCTTGAGCCTGCGATCGCAGACGAACTGAAGTCACGGCAGCAGCAGTTTCTGGTGATCTGGCTGGACGGAGGCATCAGTCAACTGGAGAGCTGGGATCCGAAACCTGGCACGGAATTCGGCGGTCCGTACCGAGCTATCCCGACAAAGTTGCCCGGAGTGCATGTCAGCGAGCTGATGCCGAAAACGGCCCAGCAGATGCACCGGCTGTCGGTTGTCCGAAACATGTGTACGAAAGACGAGAACCACTCATCCGGCGTACCCCGAATCCTGCGTGGTGATCCGAAGAACCGCGGCGTGACGTATCCGTATCTCGGCGCTGCGATGTCGAAACTCAGGGGGGATCCGAAGAGCGCGCTACCCAATTATGTCTGGGTCAAGCCGGGATCGGGTGGATACATCTGGCAGCATGCCGGATTTCTGGGTTCTCGCTATGGAGCCCTCGCTTTGGGTGATGGCAAACCGCCGATTCACATCAATCGCCCGCCGGAGATCACTGAAGAAGTCGATCAGGAACGTAACGCGCTGCGAACGCGGATCAATCAGCGCTTCCGAGAGCGACGGCGGGAAAGTGAGCTCGACGCCTACGAGTATTCATTCGAGACCGCCCAGCAACTTATCCGTCGGCGTGACTTGTTCGACGAGCCCGACCCGAAAGACGCCGAGCGCTACGGGTCGCATCCGCTGGGTCGACATATTCTGCAGTCACGGCGCTTGCTCGAAGCTGGCGTGCTGTTCGTGCAATGTCACTCGTACCACTGGGACACGCACGCCGACAACTTCAACATGCACCACGATCTCGTGCCTCAGATTGATCAACCATTTGCGGCCCTGCTTGAAGACCTTGACGATCGCGGGATGGACAACGTCATGGTCCTCCTCATGTCGGAATTCGGGCGGACCCCCAAGATCAATCAACGTTTGGGACGGGATCACTGGCCGGAGGCCTGGTCGCTGGCAATGGCCGGATCGGGCATTCGACGTGGCCATGTCGTGGGTAAGACGACACCAAATGGAGCCTGGGTGGACGGCACCGAGTACGACATCGGACACGTCTTCCACACGGTTTTCAAAGCTGCGGGGATTGATCCGTCCGCAACCGAATACCTCAACAACGGTCAACCGCTGCCCATCGCTCACGACGATTGCGGCGTGATCAACGAGCTGCTCGCGTAGCCCAACACACCACTGGTAAGAACCATGAACGCCAACAATGCTCCCGCAATAGACGTCAGCAAAGCCTGGGTGGGACGAACCCTGGCTTACGAACGTCAATTGACATGCAGTGCATTCACTCCATGCGGCAAGTATGTCATTGCCGCCAGTCTCGACTCTCAGGTTCAACGCTGGGACGTCCAGGGCGACGGGCATGCCTCGCTCAAAGGATTTCCGTCCTGGGTCGGCGACGTGGCGATTCACAAGGATTGCCGCCGTCTCTATGCCGTCGATTACCACGGCGGTCTGCAGTGCCGCGATTACACGCAGCCCGAAAAGCCACCGCTGTGGACCCAACCGGATGCACATACACGCTGGGCGCGCAAAGTCGCCGTCAGTCCGGATAGCAACGTTGTCGCCTCCGGCGGCGATGACGGCACTGTCCGTTTGTGGTCGGCCGACGGAAAACCGCTCAATAAACTGGAGGGACACGAGGGATACATCTTCAGCCTCATCTTTCACCAGGACGGAACGCTCCTCAGTCGAGACCAGCTTGGAGTCGTCCGACAGTGGGACGTGAAGTCTGCGACACAACTGAGAGAAATCGACGCCCGCAAACTCCATACGCGTCTGGACAATTTCCTGGCCCACGTCGGCGGCGTTCGATCCATGGCCGTTCGCGCCGACGGGAAACTGCTGGCGTGTGGCGGGATGACCAATGCCAAGAGCAACGCATTCTGTCCGGGCGATCCGTTCGTCCTGCTATTCGACCTGCCCTCGGGAAAAGCGGCTGGAGAACTGAAGGTAACTCAAAAAGCAGACGGCCCA
>CAYSJO010000937.1:0-6939 GCA_964431285.1 uncultured Planctomycetaceae bacterium | reverse complement strand
ACTACGTTTTCGGATTTGGCGTGCTGGCCATGGCATTGTCGACGATCACGATCCTGATGCTGATCTCGGGCTTCACGTTCTGTGAAGTGTTTGGGCTGCCACAAGGAGGCGTGTATCACCGAATTGGCTGTCTGTTGCCGGCGATTGGTGTGCTGGGGCCATTTGTCTGGAAAGGTAAAGTGGCCTTCTGGCTAGCTGTGCCGACCAGCGTATTCGGTATGACGCTGTTACCGATCGCTTACTTCACGTTTCTGTTGCTGATGAACAATCGAACTGTCCTGGGGGATGACCTACCAAAAGGTAATCAACGCGTCATCTGGAACGTGCTAATGGGCATTGCCTGTGCTCTGGCCACTGTCGGTGCGGGCTGGGCGATCTGGTCGAAGGTCGCGTGGATTGGAGTCGGAATTGTGGTGGCCTTTGTTGGACTGGCAGGGATTGCTCATTTGATGCGACCGCCGTCCACGAACATCCCGCACGCAAGGACAGCAGATTAAACCCTGACGCAGTTTCGTCATTTGTGGTTCTGAACTGTGGAACACGAGAATTCGAACCTGCCGCCAGCTGACGACGCTCGATGCCGCTGGTATCAGCGACCACAGTGGTGGGTCATCGCGATGTCTGCACTGGTCACGATCGCCATAACAGTCAGCGTTGTACCTCGATTGTTACTCGTCCAGCGCACGATGCGCGACGTGGTGTCTCTGGGTGGCAGACTGACAGTCGATCAGCGTCGTTTCTCGCTTATCGACCGGATGACCGGTTGGGGCGATGCCGTTCATCTCGAGCTGGAAGGCTCAGACGCCACCGATCAGGACGTCGTACGGCTGGTGACGTCGCTGTCTCAACTTGGGCATGTGAAGTATGTCGATCTGTCAGGGACTGAAGTGACGGATGCGTGCCTGCCATCTCTGGTGGAATTGACCGGGCTGACAACGCTGCAACTGGCCAACACGCAGCTCACAGGTCACGGGTTCGAACGTCTGCGAGTACTGGAGCTGCTACAGGAAGTTAATCTGGACGGTACGCTCATTGACGATGCCGGGATCGCCAGTCTTGCTCGTATCCCCAACCTCACGACGCTCAACATTGACAACACCAATGTTACCGACGAGGGCGTTGTGCGTTTGAGCCGGCTGCCGGGCCTTGAGACTCTCAGCGCCGCCAACACAGGATTGACAGAGTCGGGGGCGATGCAGCTCGTTGAGGCACATCCGGATCTTGCCATCTTTGATGACTGACCAGTCATGTTTGACCTGATCGTGTCTGGTCCTGAACCAGGCCAGCACTTCCGACAGTCTCTCGACAGCAGCGACGCGGTTATCGTCGGTCGCGAAGACGGTGTGGATGTCTGCATCGAATGGGAATCGCGTCTGTCGCGACGACACGTGCAACTCACAAACAGCGACGGTGATCTACACGTTGAGAAGTTTGAAGTGGCCACCAATCCCGTATTTCATTCCGGTAGTCCGGCGGATCAGTTTCGGCTCACCGACGGCGACAGTTTCGTCATTGGTTCGACGATCTTCAGAATCGCGAGCCGCAATGCCGGAGACTCACCGCAGCCCGATGGCGTACTCGAAGAATTCCGCTACGAGTCCGGTCAGTTGCAGCACATTCAGTTCAGCGATGCGGACAAACGTATTGAAGTCCTCACGCATCTACCTCAGGTCATTTCCGATACCGGCGCGGAAGACGATTTTCATTTGCGCATCGCCCAACTACTGCTGGCCGGAATCCCGCAGGCCGAGGCGGTGGCCATCGTCACACCCGATGAAGACGGTATTGGCGTGCTGCACTGGGATCGTCGCAACGAGACCCAGGGCGCTGTCCGTCCCAGTACTCGGCTGGTGCGCGAAGCCGTTCGTTCTGAGGGACACAGTGTGCTGCATGTGTGGGAACCGGACCGCGAGGATCCGCAGTACACGGCAACTGCCGGCTTCAACTGGGCATTCTGTGTCCCCGTGTCGTTCGTTGGCGAACGATGCGGACTTTACGTGGCAGGGCAGCTTGATCCGGCCAACGTCAGTGACGCGGCCGCTGGTCGCAGTACAATGCTTGAATCGGATGTGCGTTTCACCGAACTGGTTGCGGAAATTGTGTCGTCACTACGTCGGCTTAGTGCGCTGGAACGGCACCAGGCGGGTCTGCGGCAGTTCTTTGCACCGCCCATCCTCGAAGCACTCGGTGATGATCTGAACTCTGAGATTCTGGAACCGCGTGAGTGCGAAGTCACTGTGCTGTTCTGCGACCTGCGAGGCTTCAGTCGCCAGGCAGAAAGTCTGGCCCACGACCTGACAGGATTCCTCAGCCGCGTGAGTCAGGCGCTTGGCGTCATGACCGAACAGATTCTCGAGTTCGGTGGTGTCACAGGAGACTTTCAGGGAGACGCCGCCCTTGGCTTCTGGGGCTGGCCGTTCGCGTCAACATCTGCTCCCGTCGACGCCTGCCGTGCCGCTCTAAGAATTCGAGCGGCGTTCGAGGAGTTCTCGTCGCTCCCGGACCACCCGCTCAGTAATTTCCGCATGGGAATCGGCATCGCTCACGGTCGTGCAGTCGCTGGAAAAATCGGGACTCGTGAGCAGGTCAAGATCACTGTGTTCGGACCTGTCGTGAATCTGGCCAGCCGGCTCGAATCCATGACGAGTCAGTTGCGCGTACCCGTGCTGCTGGACGAACTCAGCGCAGCTTTCGTGCAGGACGGGATGCCTCGTTCAGAGGGTCGTACACGCTGTCTGGGTCGTGTCCTGCCGGTAGGAATGGACACACCTGTGACAATCAGCGAACTGCTGCCACCAGAGGATCAGTACCCTCTGCTGACCGATGCGCACATCGACCAGTATGAACGAGGAGTAAAGCACTTTATCGCAGGCGAATGGGATGACGCTTGGCAGTGCCTGCACAGCATGCCTGCAGGTGACCGGGCCCAGGATTTCCTGTCGATCCCCATCGTGCAGAACAACCGCCTGGCGCCTCCTGACTGGGATGGCACTCTGCGTCTGTCGACCAAATAGTGCTCGAAATATCCCAGATGAGCACATCTGGTTGTCGTTCGATCTGTGAATTCCTAGTTCAGAAAGCTACTTTAGCGAACTTATACTACTTATTTTTTCATCGAGGTGGCACCTTTTTGGGCCTTCCGCATATTTCCACTGCCGGACGTTGGTGTCAGGGTGGGAAGTCTGATTCACGCCCGAGTACAGTGATGTTCGGTCAATGACGGTGTCTTTCAGCCGTTGCGGTGCAGGCGGTCGGGGCACGATTTCCGGACTCGGGATGACAGTAATCTGTCAGGGAATGAATGATGTCAGATTCCAAGCTTGCTGAAGTGGCAGAGACAATCGTGTCGGCAGAGGAAGAGAAGAAAGCGGCAGCGCCAGCGCAGCCAGAAAAGCCAAAACGCACGATTCACTGGGACGACGAGCTAATGACGACTCGGCAACTCATGGAGTTTCTGAGTCTGTCGCGCACAAAGATCTGGGAGCTGGTCAATAAAGAACAGCTTCCGGCATTCAAAATCGGTGGCGACTACCGCTACCGACGATCAGAAGTCATCGAATGGCTGGAACGCTACCGCGTCAAACGGGGTTAGTCGCTGACAGCACAGGGTTCAACGATTCAATGAACTCAGACACGGCTGTTTCCGCATGGGCGGTCAGCCGTGTTTTTATTGCGCCATTGGTGACAGTGACCAAAACTTCGACTTTGTCACGGCGCCATGACACGACTGGCAGCGTCGGCCTTCAGACGAGACCGGAAGAACAAAACACTGAACTTTTTGGGGAGGGCCCGGCAACTGCTGGTGCAGCCCAGGCCTCCAGTACAACACGCTCTATCTTGTGTCCGCGCACGCGCTGTCCCCAACATCTTCCACCACCCCTGACTGCATGGGCATTCTCGGACGTGAGCAGCGCAAGCCGTTGCGCCAAAATCAGTTCCAGTGGCAAAAAATTCCGTGAGATTGCTCGATGGATGCGCTTGACCAAACCGTTACCGCGACTATCTTGTGGTCTTTAATGGAGCTGTATGGGGAAAAGTGGAATGACAGGGGATAGCAGGTGATGAATGGCGTTGACCGGAACCTGGCCGAGATCGCTGGACGACAAGGGACGGCTCGCCGTACCCAAACGGATCCGTGCGTCGCTCGGTCAGAGTGTCGGGGAGTTATTCGTCGCACAGGGCACCGAAAAATCTCTCACGCTGTATACACCCGAGTCGTTCGAACGACTGGCTCAGCGGTATTCCGAGAAGTCAGGCGCGAAGGCCGACATCCGCGGCTTCATGCGACTGTTCTACGCCCGGGCCGAGCGGCTCGACGTGGACTCTCAGGGTCGGATTCGCATACCAGACCGGCTGAAGAGCTTCGCTGGACTGGATCGCGAAGTCGTTCTTCTGGGGGTCAACGATCATCTTGAATTGTGGGACAACGCGCACTGGGAGGCCTACGAAGCATCGTTGCACCCGCAATTCGACGAAATTGCGACACTGGCATACGAATGACACTGGCATACGAATGACACGGGATTACGACTCACCGGGAAGGACTCCCGGCATCGGGTACGTCCGCTGGCTGACCAGGCTATGCGGATTCAGACACTCGACGGATCGAGTGCGGTTGGCACCGGGACATCTGGGTGTCACTGACGGTCGACTCTGAGCGGGTGCAAGGATGCTCCGGGAGTCGTTCCGTTCTGCTGCGTTTAAGGACGAGCGTTGGAACCAGGTGTCACTCACTCAGGCCGCCCTGGATTGGATCCAGGGCGGTTCTTTTTGTTGAAGCTGAGTGAGAATACTACAGGGCGTTTCAACCTTGCGGGATCACTTTGTCTGCCGCTCCGATCTGGCCAGTGTCGCTTGGGCTTCGTACATCGCTGTCGGATTGGAATCGTCAGACGCGAGTTGGGTGAGTAACGCGTCAGACGCCGGTGTGCGGATTGCGGCCAACACTTCCACCGCGCGGTATGTGATGAGTTCATCGCGAGGAACGCCGCTGGATCGGCGCGCCTGCATGATGCGATTCAGTCGCTGCCGCTGCTCGAGCGATTTCGACGCCTTCAGCGACCGGGCGAGGATGGGAAGAATTTGCCCGGAGGCGTTCCGCAACGCTTCGGTGGCACGTTCGCGGATGACGAACTCCCGACTGCCAAGATCCGCAATGTGCTGTTCGACCTGCTCTCGCGTGTGGACGGGACTCAGCAGGTAGTCACGCAACGCCGGCAGGCAGGTGTCGCTGCGACTGATCAGCTCGCACATGGCATCAAACGCTGACTCCGCGTTGTCAGCGACGAGCATCGTTACGAGTTGTGCGGAAGACTCATCGATCAGGTTCGAAGCCTGTGCCCGTCGCCTGTAGAGGCTGCACAGGATTACGGGCGATCCGTAGCCAACAACTGCGAAAACAGAACCATCAGGCGAGAACGCTGCAGGGACGCGCGTACTGGAACAATTCCATTTGCGTGCAGTCTGTCCGGTGTGCACGTCAACCAGGCACACCCTTTTGTGGCCGGAAACGTCCCGATCGCGGAGCACCCAGTGCCGATTCTGCGCAGCGGCAAAACCGCGACTGACGCCGCGTGCTTGTTCCTGCACGAGAACGCCGTCCGGCACGGTCCACACGCACGGCCCGGCCAACAGCTTGCGACTGTCGTTCGAGAATGCCATTTGCATGTGCATGCTGCCCATGTGATGAATCTGCCCGATCTTCCTGCCCTCAACAATGTCCCACAGCTCAATGGTCAGTTCCTCGCGGTCACCCAAATCCAGGTAGTCGCGATGGACCAGCGCGAGGGAGCTATTGTTCGGCGCCAAGACCATTAGATAGTGCTCACGGGGACGAACTCGGGGGAGCAGCTCGCGGATCGTTCGTCCCGTCCACAGATCACCCAGTTTCAACTCACCCCGCTCAGGATCATGCACGATGAACTGGTGGCTGGGGGTCATGTCAAAGTCCCGGTGTCGGTTTGTGTTGGCAGCAAAAAAAGTGCCCACTTCCTTCCCGTCCACAACGGCGCGGACGCGAGAGTCACCTGTCCAGATCGTTCGCCTCCCGTCGCCGCTGATGTGAATACCTCACATGCCTGCCCGATTGCGGAAGTCTGCGGCGAAGTCTGTTCGAGGTTTGCATTCCCGTCCTGTGGCAACGTCCCAGGTGAGCCGCTTTGCACCGCTGACCATGTAGAGCTGCTTCCCGTCGCGAGAAAACGTCAGGGCCTGTGGAACAGCCATGGAACTGGCAGAAAGCGGATCGATCTCCCCGGATTCCAGGTCGAACCGCGTCACTCCGCAGCCACTGATCAACCAGAACGATCGACCATCCGGTGAAAACGCCGCGGGCGCCGAAACAGGACGCAGGTCGACGTCGTGCATCTGTGAGAAATCATCAAGCCGCGACCGAATGACGTGACTGGCCAACGCGCGCTGTCCGTCTCGGAATGTGAGGTAGACACGCCGCCCTTGGAGTTTCGGTCGCGAACCGCGTTCCAATTCCCTCCCTGTTACGTGCTCCAGTAGCACATACTGCCCTGCCAGCGGCCCCTACGTAAAATTGATTCGGATGCCATTGGCCCCGTCGTTGCGAATCGTGAGATTCAGATAGCTGTACCGGTAGTGAAACCGCATGCGTCCGGTGCTCGTGTCGAAAGCCACAAGCTGAGAGTTTCCCGGAACGCAGACCGTGTTGCCGTTCGGAGAGAAGAACGGATTTCCGAGGGAGAACACGGCCGGCGAGACCGCATGCCGAAATGTCGTTTCGCCGAATCGGCGGATGATTCCCGCCGGTAATGGCTGTGCCTCGCCGGTGTGGTCTGCCTTTGAAAAGCTGGCCCATGAGTTATGAAGGTCTCCAGTGCCCATGACGGGCAGGGAGATCAAACGATGAGTACGAGACGACGGAGGCGTCACACGCCAGAGCAGATTGTCCGGAAGCTTCGTGATGCGGAT
>CAYSJO010000936.1:0-9250 GCA_964431285.1 uncultured Planctomycetaceae bacterium | reverse complement strand
TTACGCTGCTGACATAACCCGTATGTCCCGTGAGCGTGTGGAGTTCCTCGCCCGACGACGCGTCCCACAACAGGATTGTCTTATCCCCACATACCGAGGCGATGAGCGTGCCATCCGGGCTGAAACTCACGCTGTAGACAGTATCCGTATGTCCCTTGAGCGTGGCAGTTTCCGCAGGCGCTGTCGGCTGCTCTTCCTGTTTCGTATCCGCCCCGCAACCCGTAATGGCAACAAGCAACACAGCAAGCAGTAGATGCCTCATGGAGACAGCCTTTCCTGATCGGTCTCACGGAAGTTCACGACGACCTGAGTCTACATCCCGTGCATGTCACCCCGAAACGATGCTGCGTGCATCGGCAACGACTGCGACGCCGTTCTGAGCGGTGAGATCGGCACTTCCGCAGCCTGCTGGCACAGTTCGGGCTGACGCCGAAGTCCAAACGCGGGCTGGCTGCGAGTGAGGCGGTGGATCCGCTGGATGCGTTGTGACAGATTGGCGAAGGATCAACCGGCTGAGATTACGATGTTTCAGATTTCGGAAGTGCAAGAATCGCCTGCTTTTAACGGTCGGCGGAGTTTTTTGACCCTACGGGCTGAGAGGTGCTTCGCTGTGCGGATCAGCTCTTCAATCACTTCGACCGTCGTGATAGCGCGGTTGTGGTAGGCATTGAGCGTCTTCTGGAGCATCTCGGAGAACTCACGCCCCCGGACGATGTTCCGCCGGTGGACGACTTTGATCTCGTCATGCAATAGCTTGCGGAGCACTTCCACGGCCAGGTTCTTGTACGGGAGTGCGCGGACCTCTTCGAGGAAGTCGTCCGACAGGATCGACACATCCGGGCGTTCCGTTACCAATAGGGCAAAGAAACAGCCGCGACGGCCCTTTTGTTGGAGCATTGGAAGCCGACGCGGCCGGGGATTGAAAGGAAACGCTATGCCTGGGTTCGAATCAATTCAGAATGAACGTCCATGAGATGATAGCCGCTTCCCGCCCGGCGACGTTCCGCCACTGACCAATTACTGGTGTGTTGCTCTCTGTCCCGATGTCTTCCAACGTCGGCACCTGGGCTGGTCAGTCATGTCGTCGAGAAACTCGATCCAGCTAACGCTGAAGCGCAATCATAGTCAGCGACAAGTTCAAGATAATCGGGCTCATCCGCGTCAATCGCCGTGTCGACACTTGAGCGGCCACACAATGAGTTTTCAGGTGAAATACCTAAGTCTAATGGAATGACCTGTCGATCTTCACCGGAAAGGGAGGTTGAGTCTCACGTAATTTAGGGGCTCATGGGTTGCTCAATCAATTAGGGAGAATTCTCATGAAGAAAAGAGTTACGTTTTGGGGCTTGATTTTGGGCTCTCTTGTGTCCATGCCGCAAGCTCAGGCGGCAAATCTGTTTTCGCCTGTGTCAAATTGGATCAAACTCACATCGGTACAACAGGAGAACAGTGAGACTGTTATCCGCGCACAAAACGCTGTTGGGGTTTCGACGACATCATTCAGCGAGGCCATTGCGCAGCCGGAAGCGGACAACTTTGTCCAATGTGACAGCTGCGAGCAAAGCTGCTGGGGCATTGGCGGTGGTATTGAAGGTGGTGTAGAGGCTTGGGGTGATGCTGGAGATGGTGACGAAGGACAGAACTTCGGATTCCGTTACGGCGTGAATCTCGGTGCTGCACACCAAGGGTCGCGATACGGAATCCAGATGGGTCTGTCTCACGGTCTGTTCGATCTGTCGGGTCGTGAGGATGGTGCCGAGGATTATAAAGCCCAGCAACAATTCATCTCTACGATTGGTGTCTTCCGACGAAGTAACGTCTCGTGCGACGAGCGCATCAGTGCAGGAATTGTCTGGGACTATATGCACGACAACAACTACGGCGAAGACGGCTTTGCTTTCGACCTGAATCAACTGCGTGGTCAGGCAGGATACGCGACTAACCACTGCAACGAAATTGGAGTCTGGTTCACGTTCAACATCGATGATGATATAATCGATGCCAATGCCGATGATAATGGTCCATATGCAGTCCGCGCTCAGGATCAAATCGCGCTCTACTGGGACCATGCCTGGGAGCTAGGTGCACGGACGAGAATATTGCTCGGATGGGCTGATGGTCGGGGAGACATCGTATTCGGCGCTCGCGGAACTGTTCCGCTGAACGACCGAGTAGCACTCTACGGCAACTTGCATTTCATTCCAGCCAGCGCGAGCTCGGGTGACAATAACCCTCCAGGTACAAATGGCTATGCTGAAGACCTGTGGAGCATTGGCACCGGTGTCGTCTGGACATTCGGTTGTGGCGGCGCTCGTCAGTGTGACATTTCTGGTCGCTATGCTGATCCACTATTGCCGCTTGCGACAAACGGAACCTTCAGCAAGGTCACCCCAGCAAATGTTCAATAGGATGAAACTGGATGACTTCTGCACGGCCTTCTCATGAAGGCCGTGTCGTTTGTTTCCTCTTGTTTGCTTGAATTGAATTGTTTACGGAGCTACTGCCAAATTCGTGTCAATGAAACTGTTTAGAGAAGTTCATGCTCACAACTTCCTCGGAAATTGCTGACTCCTATTGATCTAAGAAAAAAACACGAAGCGTCCAAGCGCGACAGCATACTGCAAACTGTACTTATGATATGGCAGTCTTTTCTGAGGAAGGCGTGAAATTCACGCCTTCCTCATTTATTTTGCGCAGCGTCATGACCTCACACTGCAACCGTTAAGCGAAAGCCGACCGTGTATTGACTTGCCCGTAGGGTCAAAAAACTCCGCCGATGACATTGGAGGGCGGGTGTCCGGTCAGACTCCAGTACGCCCCCTTGCGATGGTCGGCTGACTTGTGATGCACGCTGCGAACCAGGGCCACGTGCTGCATGCGCTGGGCGAGCAATGGCAGATGCTCTCAAATCTGCAGCCCGGGGACGTTTGTCGAGATCGGATCGAATTCTCCGCGAATGTCCGAACCTGCATCAGGCTTTAAATCCCAGCAGTCGATATGGCTGATTCCTCCCCACGTAAACAGGAGGATCACGGACTTCGCGCGTCCGCCGCCCGCTGTAGCCGCATGCGCCAATTGTTCCAGCCCGTGAACCGCGCCCAGGCCAATTGCGCCGGCGGCGCCGAGATGCAGCAACTCACGCCGGGACCATGCGCCGGAAGGATGAAGGTGAGAGTTGAAGGGCATTCCTGTGACACTTCCAAGACTGGATCGCGGACACAAAAATTCATCGTAGTCCACGTCCCGGATTCTCTTCAATTCCCAGTGACGGAGTCAGCCCATGAAGAACCTCGTCTTCCTGTCATCGCTCCTCATCGGTTTGCCTGCCATCGCAGAAGAACAATTTCCGACGGCGAAGGATGCGTCTCAGTCCGCGAGCGTTCCGACGCCTGTCGAGACCATTCCGCTGGAGAAACTGAAGACGCTGGCTGCACGGAACGCCGACGCGGAATTCGATCTGAACCGCGTGATCACGCCGCACATGCCGATTGCCATTCGGCAACAGCACGCGGACAAACCGACCTATCAGGAAGGCGTCAGTTATACGTTCCTGATTCACTCGATGAAGTTCGCTTCCGCGTGTCGCCTGCAGGACGGCCGGATCGCCATGGTCGGGACCGGGTGGAGCGATGGAGCGAACACAGAAGAACGAGCGTGCTTCATCACGTACTCGAAAGACGAAGGTCACACCTGGAGCCAACCCATCGAGTTTCATCGTGGTCTGGAACGGCCGCAGCCCGTGTCGCTGAGCGGCTCGAAGCTGATGCTACTCCCCATGGACGATGACGGGTTTCTTGCGTTCAGTGACGACGCCGGGAAAACGTGGCAGGGGAAAACACAGTTCCCGCGTCTGGCCGACGGGATGATCACGTACCACAAAGGCAGTGTGCTGGTAGAGAAGGACGTGGTCACAGCAGTTTTCACTGCCCGCGTTAAGCCGCACGGTCCGGCCAGCTGGAGCGCCCAGTCACTCTTGCGCCGCAGCCGGGACGGTGGACGTACCTGGAAAGAAGGCATCTGGTTCCCTCCGGAGTGGCAGACGTCGGAAGGAGCCATCACGCGAGCAGATGACGGTGCGCTGGTGGTCGCGCTCCGTACGGCGCAGCCACCGGACTATCCGTCCTACAGCGATCACTGGCGACGGATCACGACGGCTCGTTCGTCCGATGAGGGCAGGACCTGGACGGACCACCAGGTGCATTTCAAATATGGAAAGGTCCACAGCGATCTGATCACGCTGAAGGACGGGCGCGTTCTGCTGACGTATGCGGCCCGCATGGGTGAACTGGACGGCAAAATCTACCATGGCATCGAAGCCGTGCTGAGCAACGATCATGGCAAGACGTGGGATTGGGATAACCGTTTCATTCTGTTCCGCTGGGCGATGCACCAGACGATGCACAGCCCCTGCTCTCTGGAGTTGTCAGACGGTCGCATCCTGACACTCTTCCTGTACCACTACGGAGCACAGTGGGGAAAGAATGAAGCCGGAGGTCCGGCCCGCACGCTGGGAATCACTTCGGCTGTGATCTGGTCTCCTGTCCGCAAATCCTCATTCGACTGACCTGCAGTTGGCGCGTTCAGTCGGTGCAAACACACGCTTTTGATCACTCCTGGAGACGTTGCTGATTATCATGCCCGGATGATCTCCAGACCGCTCGTATTCCTGGCTGCCACGTTTCTCTTTGTGTCGATCGTACATGGTGCGGATCTCCGGCAACTGCGGCAGGGTTTCGTACGCGAAGTTGTTCCGGTCATCAAGCGGCATTGCGCGAAGTGTCATGGTACGGACAAGAGCGAGAGCGGACTGCAGCTCACGAGGCTGGACCGTGTCCTGGCAGGGGGAGCATCAGGGGCTGTCCTGCAACCCGGTAAGCCGGACGAGAGTCTGATCGTGCATCTGATCCGGCCCGGCAGCGAACCTCATATGCCCCCGGACGGGCAACTGGGCGAGTCAGAACTCAAGACGGTCGTGTCCTGGATCCGGTCGCTGCCTCAGGACCTGCCCGTTGGCTCGGAAAGAGTCGCGGCAGCGGGCGAGGGTCACTGGGGCTTTCAGAAACTCAGACGTCCGGCCGTTCCCAACGTCCGAGATGTCGGACGGACCAGCACACCGATCGATGCGTTTAGTCTGGCCAGACTGGAATCCAATGGTCTGACGATGGCTCCACCTGCAACGGCAGGCGAGTTCATTCGCCGGGCCTGGTTTGATCTCATCGGGCTGCCGCCCAATCGTGAAGACGTCACGGCCTTTGAACAGGACTTTGAGCGGAATCCGGATCGTGCCGTCAGCAGACTCGTGGACCGTCTTCTCGCTTCGCCTCATTACGGCGAACGCTGGGGCCGTCACTGGCTGGACCTTGCCCGGTATGCCGATTCCAACGGGTTTGAATTTGACTTCGAACGGCCGCATGCATGGCATTACCGGGACTGGGTCATCAACAGTCTGAATGCCGACAAGCCGTACGATGAATTTCTCGCTGAGCAGATCGCCGGAGACGAGATCACCCCGGACAGTTTTGCGGCACGCGTCGCAACCGGGTTCTGTCGTAACGGACCGACCGTCGGGAATCAGCGACTCGAAAAGCACCGCTGGGATGAACTGGACGACGTGATCTCGACAACGTCAGAAGTCTTTCTCGGTCTGACGCTCGGTTGTGCCCGATGTCACGACCACAAATACGATCCAATCTCGCAGCGCGATTACTACTCGATGCTGGCCATCTTCAATTCGGTGGGAAAACGATCTCACTTTATTGGAACCCCCGAACAGCGACAGACACGCGACCGACTGAATGGCGAAATCCGTGAGCGGCGCGAACGACTGAAGGCCCTCTCGAAACAGCCCTCCGCCGGAGACTGGAGTATTGAAAACGGCGAGTTGATTCAGCGACGTCTGGCTGCGGATGTCCGCCTGATACTCGGAGACTCGACCTGGAAAAACTACACAGTCGAAGTCGAAGTCCAGAAGACGGACGGGACAGAAGAACCGCTGCAATATCAGGCAGGCGTGTCGCTGATGTTCAGGGCCACGAGCCTCCAACACTTTTACTGGCTGCGGCTCGGTGTCTCGGACAATCGGGAGCACAGTCTGGACATTGCTGACGGCGGTCACGCTCCGATTGCACGAAAGATCGCAGGCAAGCTGCGTCGCGGTCGCTGGTACCGACTGCGAGTCACCGTTGAAGGTCAATCGATCCGCGCGTGGATCGACGATCAGTTGGCGTACGAGATGAATCACGCCCGGCATGACAGAGGTGGTATCGGATTTGGAAACTGGTCAGCCACAACGCGGTGGCGCAATCTGACAGTTCGTGATCCGCAGGGAGCGGTTCTACTGGATGGCTTTCCTGACCTCGCGAAGACGCAGTCGCCGGAATTCGCCGCCGGACCGGAAACCGTCGACGGTCTGAATCAGGAAATTCGTCACTTGGAAGCTGAGCTGTCTGCTCTGCCGCTGGCCATGTCGATAGCGGACGAAAGCGGCACTCCGCGCGAGACCCGTCTCTTTTTGCGGGGCGATCATCGCACGCCTGGTGCCGTCGTTCAGCCGGGCGTACCTGCGGCTCTGACCGGGTCGCCGCTTGAGATTTCGGTTGCTCCGAATGGCGCGAAGTCGACAGGCCGACGACGGGCTCTGGCCCGCTGGCTGACGTCGCCCGACAATCCACTGACCGCTCGCGTCATAGTCAACCGCATCTGGCAGTATCACTTCGGTCGAGGACTGGTTGACACGCCCAGCAATTTCGGTCTGAACGGATCGCGACCCACTCACCCCGATCTGCTCGACTGGCTGGCGGTGGAGTTCATCGAAAGTGGCTGGAGCGTCAAACGCATGCACCGGCTGATCATGACGTCCGCGGTCTACAGGCAGAGCCGCAGAAGGAACGATCATGTAGGACGGATTTCCAATCCGTCCGTGACAAGGACATCAGTGGAGGGGGACGGATTGGAAATCCGTCCTACACATCGGCGCCGTTCACAAGCAACGATGTTCAAAGCACCGGCCCTGCAAGAACATCGTCCGACCGATCCTGATAACCGTCTTCTGTCGCGCTTTCCAGCGAGACGGCTGGAAGCAGAACTCATTCGCGACCGCATCCTTGCCGCCAGCGGCTCATTGAATGAGGTGATGGGCGGCCCTGGTATTCGGCCGCGCATCCACCCGGGAGTCATCGCGACAAGTACGACTCGGAAATGGCCGACGGTCGAGCGGGAATCGCACGAGCACTGGCGACGGAGTGTGTACATCTTCGTGCGTCGGTCGGTCCTCATGCCGATGCTCGAAGCCTTCGATTCGCCAACGACAACCCAGAGCTGTGAACAGCGTCTTATTACCACTGTCCCGACGCAGGCTCTGCAGTTAATGAATGATCGGTTCACGAACGAGCAGGCTTCGCTGATGGCGCGTCGCGTCATCGCCAAAGTCGGTCACGATGCCGAACAGCAGGTGCGCGGAGTCTACTGGCGAAGCCTGTCGCGCGAGCCAACCGACTCCGAACTGTCAGATTGTGTGGCCTTCGTCCGGCAGCAGCATGAATATCACGGCTCTGCAGAACGGGCACTGGCGGACCTCTGCCATGTGATGTTTAACCTGAATGAGTTTGTGTATGTCGATTAGGCTCTGGTTCAAAACCTCCGTAGGACGGATTTCTAATCCGTCCTTGACCATCCATTTCGCCGGTTTGACGGATTGGAAATCAGTCCTACGGGGCTCATTGTGAGTATTCAAACAAAGCCTGACTCTTTGTGGTCGCGACGCCGACTATTGGAATCGGCCGGCTGCGGATTCGGTGCGCTGGCACTGAACAGTCTGTTTGCCGCTGATGCGAGCGCAGGTAAGAACCCGCTGGCTCCCGCTCAGCCACACGCCGCTGCAAAAGCCAAGTCGATTATCTTCATCTTTGCGTACGGCGGCCCCAGCCAGGTGGACCTGCTGGATCCGAAACCCGCACTCGACAAGTGGCATGAAAAGTCGATCCCGGTCTTCAGAAAGGAAGATGCCTTTAACACGACGACAAAGCCGACGGCCATGCGCAGTCCGTATCGGTTTGACCGACGAGAGGCATCCGGGCTGCCGATCTCCGAGTTGTTTCCGCACATCGGTAGTTGTGCCGATGACCTGTGTGTCATCCGCTCGCTGCATTGCGAGTCCAACAACCATGCCCCCGCTTTGTTTCAGATGAACACAGGCTTCACGCTGGCCGGCCGGCCCAGCATGGGAGCCTGGGCGACGTATGGTCTTGGCACAGAGAACGACTCGCTGCCGGCGTTTGTCGTGATGTGGGATTACCGCGGAGGCCCGATCGGCGGAGCACAGAACTGGACGTCGGGTTTTCTGCCTGCGGCCTTCCAGGGCACGCCGTTTCGCAGCCAAGGCGAACCGATCATTGATCTGAATCCACCGTCGAACGTGACTCCCGAACAGCAGCGGGCCCGTCTGGATCTGCTGGCTCGCCTGAACCAGCGACACCTGGACGCCAACCCGGACGAAGAGGCACTGGCCGCGCGCATCTACAGCTACGAGCTGGCCTACCGCATGCAGATGGCCGCTCCGGAAGCCGTCGATGTCGATCAGGAGACCGCGGCCACTCAGCGGATGTATGGCATGCACCGGCCCATCAGCGAATACTTCGGACGACAGTGTCTGATGGCCCGTCGACTTGTGGAGCGGGGCGTGCGGTTCGTGCAACTGTATTCTGGTGGCGGCGATCAGATGCTGAGCTGGGATGCGCACGGCGATCTGCGCGGCAATCTCGAACAGCATTGCCCGGAGATCGATCAGCCTGTGGCCGGGCTGATCAAGGACCTCAAACAGCGAGGCCTTCTGGATGAAACGCTGGTCATCTGGGGCGGCGAATTCGGCCGCATGCCGACTCACCAGGGCAGCCGCGGCCGGGACCACTATCCCCGCGGCTTTTCGATGTTTCTGGCCGGCGGAGGCGTCAAAGGCGGTACGACTTACGGCGCCACCGATGAGTTCGGCTATGCCGCAGTCGAAAACCCGGTGTCCATCCCCGACCTGCATGCAACCTGCCTGCACCTGCTCGGTCTCGACCATACCCGCCTGACGTTTCGACATCGTGGACGCGACATGCGTCTCACCGACGTCCATGGAAATGTGCTGCACGACATTCTGGCCTGAGGCATTCATGCGAACATCAGAATTCACCCGGTGGTTGCTGATCGAGTTGGATCTTCGGGGTGCATTGCCGACTCCAGGATTGCACTCGACTGCTCAACGACATGT
>CAYSJO010000935.1:0-8888 GCA_964431285.1 uncultured Planctomycetaceae bacterium | reverse complement strand
AAGATATCTTCGATCGCTTCCCACTGTTCGTCGGTTAGTTCATGTCGCATCGTTGGCCTTCCTTGGCTAGCGGGCTGAGGAAGACGAAGTTTCGCTGACATGGCAAATCAGGGCCAGCTCAGTTTTCAAACAGAGCCTAGTCGAAAGCATGGCGAACTCAAATGCTGTTGGCCAGGGTAAGACCATGTGCTTCGAACGGCATCCATAATCATCCGCCTCTGCAGTAAGTGGGACCGGCCAACTGGATTACCTGGAGGGGTATCACACTCATGAAACTCGGCCTGATCACTGACATTCATGAGCACACGGATTATCTGAGAGCCGCCCTCGATCGACTTCGGTCTGAAGATGTCGATCAGATTGTCGTGATCGGTGATGTCTTTGAGATGGGCGAACGAATCGAAGAGACATGTCGACTTCTGTCTGAGGCCAGGGCGGTTGGAGTCTGGGGCAACCATGATTTCGGCCTGAGCTTCCAGCCTGGAACAGACCTCCGGGAGAAATACAGTTCCGCCGTCATAGGATTCATGACGTCACTGAAGCCGCGTCTGGAAATCGACGGTTGCTATTTCGCTCATATCGAACCATGGCTGAACGCCGAGGATCTTTGTGACCTGTGGTACTTTGACGGACTGCCGGACAACTCGGGAAAGCTGGGGCGGATCTTTGAATCAGTTCCCAACCGACTGATGTTCGCTGACCACTATCACACGTGGCTTCTGGCGACACCGGACCGAATCGAAAGCTGGGCTGGAGAACACCCCGTCAGCCTGGACGACGGACGATTCTTCGTCGTCGTGGGAGCGCTGTGCGACGGTCGATTCGCGACGCTCGATACCGAATCGAGTCAGCTTGTGCCGTTCAGTCTAGCTCACTGAGATGTCTCTGGGAGTCCAGCAGTTGATCTCCTTCTGTATCCCGTGCTTTCTTCTACGGCACTGGGCAATCGAGTAATGTGAGGGTAGTGATGGGAACTGCTCTCAGTGAAGCCAACATGAAGGAAGACGTTTATGACAGTCGCACACACCAGTCGTATTCAAATCGCAAAGCACGAAGGTCCCCATCGAACTGCACTGATTGAGGGATTCGATGAGCCACTGAACTTCGGCATTCACGGTGGAATTCGACACTTCTATCAGGAGAAGTATGGCCGCGAGATCACCGGCCCGGAATATCCGGCGACTCTGGATCATATGATTGCCGGCGTCGGTGGCTGACTGCTCGGCACCCTTGGGGCCGCACTGGACGTGCGGGAAATACCATCAGCGGGCAATCTTGTCGCCAACGTCGAAGGTGAAATCGAAGAAGTCGAAGGCGTTCTGAGAATCACCCGGATCCGGCTGCATTATGCGTTCACGATTCCTTCTGGTACACGGCAGAAGGCGGACAGAGCATTGGAGACGTACGCAGATAAATGCCCTGCCTACCAAAGCGTGAAGGGCTGCATTGAGTGTTCCTGGGACGCGGACATCACTGAAGCGTGAATTAGAACGTTTTCAGAGTTGGTCTTCCCTGACTCTCTTCCCGGCGGGGAGAGGTCCCCGCTGTGGAGAGGGGATTCTACTGAAGACCAATTCTGAAATGCTCTAGACGTATCCGGTTGCGACTGGCGAGGTGTTGTGTCGTAGATGCGTTGTGTCATTCCCGAGTAGCCAATACGTAACCAACGCCCGTCTGTCCTTCTCGAATCAAGTCAGCGTCGTCAACTTCGCTGCCGTATCGCAGGACCGTCAGGATGTGGTCCAGAGCTGACAGGCAGCCCAGTTTAAGTTGCTGGGGCCGAGGAGAACCGTATTCCTGCCAGAGTCAGCACATACAGACAACGAGCCATTTTCACATCTCCCGTTGGAAGAACATCCGACCATGCGGCGAGGGCTCAGTGACCACGCTCCTGTGCGCCGGTCCGCTGCGCACCCCTCACGCGACCACCTGAGAATTATACGCGAGGCCGCAACTCACGACGCAGTGATGGGGCGGTTTCCTGGTCCGAATCGACGATGAATTGAGTTCTGTTGAGATATTCGCCAAAAGGCAAACTCTGCTCGACAAATTGCTGAGCCTGTCGTATGGCGACCGCCAGGGCATTGGGCTTGCCGCTCACATATTGCTGGAACGACACATGCAAATTCGAAAGACAACCATGCACATCAATCAGCAGAATTCCTCGATCGCCTTGATCGGAGTGGCCTGGGTGCTTCTGGGCGGTTGTACGGTATCGCTTGCTGACGAGGGCGATGCCCGACTCATGAAACGGATCGAAGAACTTGAGGCCGAGAACCGTTCGCTCCGCAAGATCATTGCGGGGATTCAGAGCGTCGTGAAATCTGTCCCTGAGTCAGCAATCCTGGCTTCAGCGGATTCAAGCCGCTTGAGAATCGTTGTTTTTCCGGGTGAATGGGGCGGGTCAGAACTGGCCGACATACGAAAAGTCTGTGAGTCGGCTGGACGATCCATTACGGCTCAACTGCCTGACGATGGCTTTCCTCCCATCCTTGTTCAACGCAGCAAGTCGGGGCCAATTACGCTGTACAGAAGAGGCGACGGAAATGAACACATCGTGCGATTAGACACGAGCGATCGGGCGTGGGCTCAGCTTGCCTTTCAGTTTTCCCATGAGTTCTGCCACATCGTTTGTAATTATCGCGAAGCCAGAAACCCGCAAAAGTGGTTTGAGGAAACATTGTGCGAAACAGCATCGTTGTACGCACTGCGGCGGATGGCAGACGAGTGGAAAACAAATCCACCGTATTCCAACTGGAAAAGCTACTCGACAGCACTGGCAAGCTACGCGAACGATCGTGCTAAGATGTACGAAGGCCGCAAAGAGTCAATCGCACAGTTTTATCGGGCCAATCAAGGGGAACTCGAAAAGACTAGGACGAATCGAGAGCTGAATACTCACATCGCGGTGAAACTTCTACCACTCTTTGAAGCAACACCCGCGGCATGGCAATCGCTGAGATATCTCAACCTGGGGACGTCTGAAGAAAACGCTTCATTCAAGGTCTATCTGACATCCTGGCACGACAGAGTCCCGGAACGACACCAGCCCTTCCTTCGTCAGCTTGCCGCGGAATTCGACATAGAGTTGTCCAATGAGTGATTGCACAGGCTTCAGTCGAGAATCCAACTAAAGTGACAATTACGACGTCGTCGTCGTTCTGGTGACCGACACCACACATTCCTACAGTACGGAAACAGATTTCATTTCAATTGGGTCACCTCACTCTCATGAACTCCACACTCCCGGCCCTGCTCCTCACCGCAGTTATCAGCTTGCCCGCACTGGCAAAAACTGAGCAACACGACTTCAAAGGGGCAGCGACTGCCGAAGTCTATAAAAAGGCGTCAGGTGACGATCTGTGGATCTATCGCTTCGATCCGCAAGGGCATGACCCGGCGAAACATAAGCGGCCCGCTGCGGTTTTCTTTTTCGGAGGCGGCTGGAATGGCGGTACGGTCGGACAGTTCGAGCAACACGCGAAATACCTTTCTTCCCGTGGGATGGTCGTATTTGTGGCCGACTACCGTGTGAAGACGCGCCAGAACACCGGGCCTGATGCGTGTGTCGCCGATGGAAAATCAGCGATTCGCTGGGTTCGTGAGAACGCCGAACGGCTGGGCATTGATCCCGATCGCATTGCGGCAGGTGGAGGTTCAGCGGGCGGACACGTCGCCGCCACGACTGGGATCTGTGACGGCTTGGATGCCCCGACGGAGAACGATTCACAAATCAGTTCGAAGGCTGACGCGCTGTTGCTATTCAACCCCGTGTATGACAACGGCCCGGACGGGTACGGGCATGATCGAGCGAAGAAGTGGTTTCCCGCGATCTCACCAGCACACAACATCACGAAAGACGATCCACCGACGATCGTGTTTCTGGGTACCAAAGACTCGTTGATTCCGGTTAGTACCGCGAAGAAGTTCGACCATGATTTGAAGTCAGCCAGAATCAAATCCGAGCTGTGGCTTTACGAAGGACAGCCGCACGGTTTCTTCAACGAACGTAAGAGCCAGAAATCATTCCTCGACACCGTGCTGAAGATGGATGCCTTCCTCGTCTCACTCGGTTGGCTTGAGGGAAAAGCCGACGAAGCAAAACTGAAGTCGCTGTTAAAGACGCCGCTGAAGCGCCAATAGACACGGGCTCAACAACGGGGTTTCGGACGCCCTCTACTTCCTTCGAAACAAACGAGGCTCAGCTAAAGGGAGCTAACATGATCCGCACAAATCTGATTCCTGCAATCGTAGTATTGACCCTGGCGGGGACGCCGGACGGGCGTTGTGATGAATTCACTGTCGAGTCTGCGAAGAAGGCCGTCGATCGGTACCTGAGCGAACTTGAAGAGATTGACCGCGTGGCTGCTGAGCGAAAGGCGGAAACAAAGGTGCGGCTTGTCCGCGCTCTAGCGGAGGTAGAACGGTTCGAGACCGAGACGAAAACCGGAAAACAGTACAAGGGCATGCTGGGGTCGTACTACAGCCACAAGGGCCGCATGCCGTTCATCATGCTGAGTGTTCCGAACGGGAAGAATGTCTTGAGTGAGAATTCGCGGCGGATGTTTAACACTCGGTACGCCGCCGGAACTCGTCTCTATAAGTTCGAATCTCGCGGTAATGTCATTATTCCTCGGGATGGCTCGTAGTGAGTCGCGCGGCGGGGATCAAGCTGAACGGTGTTGAATATGCTGTTGGTGCGACTGTTGCGGGCGAGCCGCCTCATGCTGACGTGGAGTTGACTCGTGGTGTGTACGAAGTTGCATTCGATGTGGGGAACAACGGCGGGCAGATGAACTACTCGATGGTCCGCATCGTCGATCGGGAAGCGGGAAAGGAGCTTCCGATTTTCGTTTATGAATCCGACTTGAGAGAATTCGAGAGAGATTTGAGCTTCGGCATTGAGATCCTGGAAACCACAAGCTGGGATCGTACGAAGAACGAGATTAAGTAACGCCCGGCGAGATTCGACCAGATGATCTCCGACTCGAAACCCCTTTCCCTGACCCTCTCCCCAGCGGGGAGAGGGAACTCGTCTGACTGGCTCGCGGATTCATTCAGTGGATGAGAAGCAGAACAAATGCCTGCTGCCACGCAGGAACAGTTCGTTGCCCACAATTGCCGGAGACGCATCGGCGGGTTCACCAAGCTTATTCGTTGCCAGCACTTCGAATTTGCCGTCTGCCTTCAAGACCAGTGTCGTGCCACCGCGGCCGACGTAATAGAGGCGTCCCGCGGCTGCAACGGGTGAGGCGTAGATTCGGCTCAGCCCCTCCATGCGAGTGCGTTCGAGGATCGGTTTCCCGGTCTGGGCTGACACGCACGACAGGATCGCGTTGTTGGACTGGTTAAAGAACAGCAGCCCGTCGTAAAGCAAGGGTGAAGGAACGTAAGGCGTCCCCTGGTTCAATTTCCATGCGACCGCCTTTGTTCCCGTTATGTCGCCGCGTGACTCGAGTGAGATCGCAAGCGCGGAACTGCCTCGATAGCCGCTCATACAGTACACGCGCGAGCCGTCTGCCACGGGAGATGGTGTCACATTTGAGACCTGTCCGCCGCATTCCCAGATTATGTCGCCGTTTGAGAGGTCATAACTCCGAACTCGATTCGAGGCGCTCGTCACCACCTGCGTTTTCGCATCGTGCTCAATGACGAGCGGCGTCATCCACGTACTCACCTCATTGCGTTCCGCTCGCCAGATGTCGTCGCCAGTTTCCGCGTCCAGCACTGCAATGTAGGACTGCCCCTCATTGTCACGATTGATAATGACGCGACCGCTGTGCACCACCGGCGAGGCGGCCTCGGCAAAACTCTTTCGAATGTTGACCTCGCCCAGGTCCCGCTGCCAGAGTGGATTGCCATCAAGGTCGAAACAGAACATGCCAGCCATTCCGAACCAGGCGTAAAGCCTGTGCCCGTCTGTCGTCGGTGAAGCTGACGCGAAGTTGTTGTCTCCGTGATGACCTTCGTGCGGGATCTTCCTGGCCGCTGTCCGCCGCCACATCTCCTGACCGGTTTCGCGGTCGAGACAAATCACAATGAACTCGTATTCGGTGTTCGGATACGTGATTCCGAACGGCCTCTTCGGCTGGTCTGCCGGCTTCGGCAGTGTGGGATTGGCTTTTCCCGTATCGACGCTGGTCAGAAGAAAGACCCGGTTCTGCCAGACGATTGGCGTTGAACTTCCTCGGCCATCAATTGCGACTTTCCAGCGGACGTTGCGATCCGGCCCCCAGCTGATTGGCGGATTGGCATGCGGGCCAACACCACTTGCCTCCGGCCCACGCCACTGATGCCAATTGTCCAGCTTCAATGCATCAACGTCCCCGGCCAGGACAGGACAACTCAGCAAGAGAATGCAAAACAGTGTGAGGCAACGTGCCATGAAACGGCTCCGTAAAGATCGAATCGAAATGTATCGCTTGAGGGCGTTGTCAGGCGGAAGCCCGAACTCACGTGTGACGGCTGAATTCCCTGGTCTTCACGAGCCAGTACGCACTGAAGACCCAGACTGCCCCGGTCTGCACAAAGAATATGACAGCGCTCCCGTCCTCGCCGAATAACTGTTGTCGAAACGATGCAAGAGCAGCCGCAACCACGGGCACAAGAATCATCAGCCAGCCAATCACGACATAAACCCGCCGATAAAACGCCTCGACGGTCGGTTTGGCGATCAGGTAGAGCGAATCCTTCGCCCGGAAAATGCAGACGTAGGCAATGGCCACGAAAAACAGGATGGCACAGGTGTTGTGGATGTCGTGCGAATGCGGCGCAAGGGGCGTCTGTGAAAACACGTCTGTCCTCGCGACATTGGGATCGTACGGACCCTTTGGGAACAGCGCGACAGCGAGAGCCAGCAGTCCGGCGACAGTCAGTGCAAAGTTT
Organism: uncultured Planctomycetaceae bacterium; assembly: GCA_964431285.1. GTDB lineage: Bacteria > Planctomycetota > Planctomycetia > Planctomycetales > Planctomycetaceae > CAUZFZ01. Next base: position 2,003 of record CAYSJO010000935.1, on the reverse strand, counting down.
TCCCGATGGCCGAATCCCTTGTAGAGATACAGGAACGATCCGATTGCAAACAGGATTCCGACGAATACGTCCCGCATGTTCGTGTGGTAGTAGTAACTCATCGCCGATTGGAGTGGCACATCGGCAACGTACCGACCGCCGTGCCACAGGATGAGTGGAAACAGGAACGCTGTAATTGCTGTCCCGATACGGAGCCTGACATACGTCCTGTTGATGTGCCGCTGCAATCGGTCTGGTGTCATTGGTAAGTTCCAGGACTCTGTGACAGCCAGCACCACAGCCAGAACAGCAAGCCAGCAATCACAAGACCACCAGCGGCCACGACTCGCTTATAGAGCCGGATATGCGCCTGCTAAGTTTGTATCGCCTGGGCGGCGAACTGTTTGTATTCGTCGAGATGCTCGCGCTACAGGTCACGCATTTCTTCCAGCAGACGGATGATTTGGTCGTGGCGGTCGTCTGGCATGATTCCCTTTGCTTACTGTCGGAACACATCATTCGCCGAGATTGATCTGGTCCCACGGGATGGGCATTGTTGGACGGTCCGTTTGATGACGTTGTCGTGTGTCCCTGGGGCGTTCACGGAAGAACTCGACAATGGCCGAAAGCTGGTTGACGGCTTCGTTGTAAACCTGTTCGCCTTTCTCTCGCGTGGCCAGTTCCGGTTGCCCCATAACGCCGCGCGGCGAATAGGTGCTCGTCCACGAAACCAGAGCTGCCGGTCCTTTGCCCAAGAGGTCACCCCAGATGTACGGGTTGCCGTCGTTCAATGTGCTGATGTGATTGTGGATTCGATCTTTCCGCACATTCTCTTCGTCAAGATACAGATAAAGCGATGTTTCAAGTTCGCAGGCGTGGGAGATACCGCCGGGGAACTCACTTTCCCGCCAATCGGGCAAAAATTCCGGATCGACCGACAGCAAATTCCACCAGGCGATCAGGCAGCATTCGGCATCCGTTTCAAGATTCGTTCGTCGGGCGGCCAGGTCGAGATTCGGCATGTTCGAGCCGTGGCCATTCAGCAGAATGATCTTCTTGAAGCCGTGGTAGGCCAGCGACTTCGTGACGTCGAGCACCTGCTTGATGAACGTCTCGTAGTGCGTGTTGATCGTGCCAGGGAAATCCATGACGTGGCCGGTGTATCCGTACTGGATGGTCGGCAGCACAAGCAGCTTGTCCGGATTCGCTTCGCCAACTCCACGCGCGATTCCGCCGGGACACACAAGGTCGACATCCAGCGGCAGATGATCGCCATGTTGCTCGACGGCACCACACGGAACGATGCAGACCTGATTCTGCTCGATGGCCTCGTTGATTTCAGGCCAGGTCAGTTTCTCGTAGCGGTACTCGGTCACAGCTCGGTCAGACATGGGCGGCTCCTTTGGCTCGCATGATCATGACAGCCACGCAGGTCGAATCACAAGCTGAAGCGGGTAGCATACGTGACACGCAACACACGCTTTCCTCAGAAGCTGGCCGTGGTTCGTTCGCCAAACAGTGCGGCTGTGTCACAATCTATTGTCGCCTGCCTGTTCGGCCATCCGACGTCTGGAATTAACATGACCTGCAGAACTCACCACACTCGAACACTGCTGATTGTGCTGTCAGGAATTCTCCCACAGTGCCTGAGTTCATCGTGTCTCCTGGCGGCCGACACGAACCTGGATCAGCGAGTCTTCTGGCAGGCACACAGGGGCGGGGGGAAGACTGACGCACCTGACAACACAATGGCCGCCTTCGTATATACCTGGAAGCTTGGTGGAATTCCGGAAGCAGACATTCATACGACATCAGATGGTGTCATCATCTGCATTCACGATCGTACGCTGGCCAGAACGACCACTGCCCCACGAGAAGTTCGCTCGAAAAACGTAAGGGACCTTACGTTCGAGGAGATCCGGAAGTGGGACGCCGGAGAGAAGTTCAGGGCCGAATTCAAAGGCGAGCGCGTACCGTCGCTGGAAGAGGTCTTTACCTCGATGCAAAAAGATCCAGAGCGGCAG
>CAYSJO010000934.1:0-15661 GCA_964431285.1 uncultured Planctomycetaceae bacterium | reverse complement strand
TTCCTTCCGACCGGTGAGATCGTTGGCCCGGTCAACATTTTTTATACGCGTCCGCGAGTGGACACGCTGGTGCACTGGCAGGAAGGCGGTGTCTATCCGCACCAGGAAGCCAGCATCGCCGAGTTCAAACGCACGGGCGATCTGCTTCCGTCGATGACCAACTTCGGCCACGTCGCGGTGTCTGGTATGTGCCGCTCCCGATCGAAGGCACTCGGTGAGGATTACCAGAACAACCTGTTCACAACGATCTTCAACACGCACAAGGTGATACGTTCCACAGTCGAACGGCATGGAGGCACGTTTCGGACACGTGATGAAGAATTCCTTGTCAGCGACGATCCGGACCTGCATCCGACGGATATTCTGGAAGACGCTGACGGCAGTCTGTTGCTGATCGACACCGGCGGCTGGTTCCGCATCGGCTGTCCGACGTCCCAGATCGCAAAGCCCGAGATTCATGGAGCGATCTACCGCATTCGCCGGACCGGGGCGAAGCCAGTCGATGATCCACGCGGCCTGAAGATCGCGTTTGACTCACTCAACCTTAAACAACTCCTGGCATTACTCAGCGACGAACGCCAGGCGGTTTGTGAAAAGGCGGTCGAAGCCCTGGCACTGCGCGTTCTGCCGTCAGACGACCAGGCTGTGTTTAAGGTGAGCGATTTTCTGTCTTGGCCAGACAGTACGCCCCAGGCGGCAAGGATCCACGCGATCCATGCGATCTCCCGTTACCCATCACGGTTCTCGACGCATGAAATCCTGCGTCAGACTGTGGGCGTCGGGGCTGGTGTGCCTGTTCAAATCGCTGCTACGAATGTGCTCGCAGAAATGGGCCGCCGTGACGTGCCATTGGACCTGGAACTTTTTGGAGGACTCCTGGCAAAGATCAAATCGACCAATTCGTTAGCTCTGAAACGAACAGCGGCCCGCGCGGTGGGAAGCGTGCTCGATTCTGTCGGGAGGCAATCGTACGACGATGCACGCGATCGCCATCACGTCGATTGGGCCGTGCCCGTACTCATGGATACTCTTGCGGCGGGATACTCGGCATCCGCTTCGCCGCCGATCGATCGGCCCACCGAGCACGCAATCCTGTTCGCTCTGATTCGAATCGGATACGGACCCGGAATCGCACCGTATCTGAAGCACGAGAATCCTCGCGTCCGCCGAGCTGCCCTCATTGCACTGGACCAGATGGATGGCGGTGAGCTCGACCGCGACACCGTCGTCAGTCTGCTCGACACGGAAAACGCAGAACTGAAATCGGCGACGCTGGATGTAATTTCTCGGCGAGAAGGATGGGCAGACGAAACACGCAGCCTGATGCGCGAGTGGCTGTTGCAGTCGAAACTGTCGCAGCGACAGTCGGACCTGGCACGGACGTTCCTCGCGGGGCAGGCTGCTGGCGAGTCCTTTCAAACACTGATCTCCGGGCTACTCGGCAGCCAGAAGTTGCCACCGGCGTCGCGACTGTTGCTGCTCGAAGTCATGCAGGATTCTGGTCTGGCGAAGTTTCCCGACGTGTGGAAGCCGGGAGTTCAGGCAGCATTGGAATCCCAGGACGTGGGCACGCGACGACTCGCCGTGGCTGTGACCAACACTTTTGCTCTGCCGGACTTTGACGAGTCGTTGCTGCAGCTTGGTCGTGACGCGGAAACACCGACCGCTCTACGTATCGAAACGCTGGCCACCACCGCACAGCGTCGTTCCGAAGTAAGTGATCAAGAGGTGGTGTTCCTGGCCCGACAACTGGATGGAGAGGTCCCGCCGTTGACTCGAGTCGGCGCAGCGCGGGCTCTGGCGATGTTACCCGCCAGTCATGACCAGAAGATGGCTTTGGCGCAACACGTTCGGTCGGTCGGACCGCTGACGGTTGGCATTCTGCTGGGAGCCTTTCGCGGCGAACTGGACGCGGACGTTTCCGGCGCACTGCTGACGTCACTGCGAACCAACAAAGCGGCAGCAGGACTTCGCCCGTCGGACCTGACGAGCGTGATTGAGAATTCGCCGGAGAATCTGTCCGATGCCTGGCTGGAATTTGCCGACTCACTGTCATCCGGCAGTAATGAGACAGCATTGATGCAGCGATTGAACTCCCTGACCGCGGGCGACATCAACAGTGGCCGGGCCGTCTTTCTATCGAAAACGGCAGCATGCGCAAGTTGTCACACGGTCGCCGGGCAAGGTGGTCGCATCGGACCGGACCTGACGAAGATCGGAGCTATTCGCAACCAGCGTGACCTGCTGGAGGCGATGATGGTCCCCAGCGCCAGTTTCGCTCGCGGGTATCGCAGCCACATTGTTGTGACGACAAACGGGCGTGTTCACTCGGGGCTGATTACACGCGAGACAACTGACTTCATCACGATGCGCAAAACGGATCTGACCGAAGTCCGCGTGCGACGCGACGACGTCGAGATTCTGCGTGAAGCCGACAAGTCGGTGATGCCGGAAGGAATGCTGCTGAAACTCAGCGAAAAAGACCTGAGCGATCTGCTGGCGTATCTACAGAGTCTCAAGTAGGAATGCACCGGCACACGGAAACGACCCTTGCGGTTCGATTTGTCGATCGGTACGACACGGGGCTGACGATTCACGGATGGCCGAATTCGAAGAGGATGTCGATGCCCGCGAACTGGAAGTTTCCGCCTTACGACGAGTCCCTAGTTCGACAAATCTCCGCGGAACTTCGAGTTCCCGTCCTGATTGCACAGGTGCTGGCCGCCCGTGGCTACCGATCGGGAGCCGAGGCGAATGAGTTTCTCAGTGCCCGCCTGACGGACCTGCACGAGCCCGATCTGCTGCCTGGCATCGCGGCTGCTGCGGATCGTGTTGTGGCCGCTGTGAAAAACGAGCGTCGGATCACGATCTATGGCGACTATGACGTTGACGGCGTGACAGCCACCTCGATCTTATGGCAGTGTCTGCAATTGCTGGGGGCGAAGGTTGATTACTACATCCCACACCGGCTCGATGAGGGTTACGGACTGAACTGTGACGCGTTGAGACAACTTCATGAGGAAGACGGCTCGCGTATTGTCATCTCAGTCGATTGCGGCATCACAAGTGTGCCGGAGGCCGCTCTGGCTAAAGAGCTGGGTCTGGAACTGATCATCACGGATCACCACAACTTTGCGGATGAGATTCCAGACGCGGCCGTCGTCTGTCATCCGCGTATGCCAGGCTCCGATTATCCGTTCGGTGAACTCTGCGGTGCCGGTGTGGCATTCAAACTGGCCTGGGCCATTTGCCAACGCATGGGCGATGGGAAGAAGGCCTCGCCAAAGATGCGGGAATTCTTGCTGACTGCTGTCGGACTGGCCGCCATCGGTACGGTCGCCGATGTCGTTCCGCTACGCGACGAGAACCGTGTTCTGGTGCGATACGGTCTGGCGGGACTCGTCGAACGATCCAGTCTGGGGCTCCGTTCTCTCATGCGGATTGCCGGGCTGGCGGATCAGAAGCAACTCACCTCAGAAGACATCGGCTTTGCCATCGGGCCCCGTATCAACGCGGCCGGGCGACTGGGGCAGGCTCGTCTGGCCGTCGAGTTACTCACGACGGACGACACCAAGCGAGCGACCGAACTGGCGGACTACCTTGAACGGCTTAACAAAGACCGCCGCACCGTCGAACGACGCATCCTGAAGCAGGCGAAAGAGCTGATTGAAGAGCATCCGGAATGGGTCGATCAGCCGGCTCTGGTGTTGGCTCACCCCGACTGGCATCCCGGTGTGATTGGCATCGTTGCCAGCCGCGTCGCCGAGAAATACGAGCGACCGGCAATCCTGATCTCACTGCACCACGATGGTGAGCCCGGTCAGGGTTCCGGGCGGTCTTTCGCCGGCTTCGATCTGCATAGCGGCATCGCTGCGGCCCGCGAACATCTGATTACCTTTGGCGGTCATCACGCGGCAGCAGGGTTGAAGGTCGAATGGGACAGGATTGATGATTTCCGCGAAGCGTTCTGTGCGTACGTGAAAGAGAATCACGATGTCGATCCGGATGTCGTCGCACGAAAGATCGACGCGGAAGTGCGTCTGGCGGACTTGACACATCGGGCGGTGACAGAGCTGGAGAATCTGGGTCCGTTCGGCGCAGGAAATCCACGGCCAGTCTTTGCCGCGTCGCGATGCGATGTCGTCGGCAAGCCAAAGAAGATGGGTGAAGGCCAGCGACATCTGGACCTGCGCGTGCGGCATTACGGAACGAGTATGCGGGCGATTGCTTTCGGCCAGGGGGAATGGGCCGACGAAATTACGCAAGCCGACAGCCCGATTTCGATTTGTTTTGCTCCGAACATCAACCGTTTCCGCGGCCGGGAAAATGTCGAGATGCAGCTCATCGACTGGCAACCAGCACAGCCACACAGCGAGGTCCCGGCCGGCCCGGCGGTCGCGTGATGTTCTCTACTCCGAGTGAAGAATCCGCTCAGCCGCCGCTTCTCCGCTCTTGATGCAGTCGGGGATTCCGACTCCGGAATATGCGTTACCCGCAAGTTCGATTTGTGGAAGGCGGGCGGCGACCTTGTCGATCTCAGTAACACGCTCGCAGTGACCGATGTGATACTGCGGCATCGCGTTGGAGTAACGGCAGACGCGCGCGAAGTCCGGTTGTCCGCGTACGCCCAGGATCGAACTGAGTTCCTCGCGAACGTTCGAGAGGATTTCGTCGTCGGAATGGTCCAGCAATTCCGGCTGCATGGCGCCGCCGACAAACGTTCGCAGCAGAATGTGCCCGTCTGGTGCTCGGCCGGGAAACTTGCGACTGGTAAACGAAACCGCCAGCAACCGACGACGTTCGATCTCCGGAATCACCAGACCGAATGCGTCGAGCGGGTGTTCGATGTCGGCCAGTCGGTGGCCGCTGACGACGATGGCCGTCGACGCGTAGTGAATCTGACGGAGTAGAATCGCCAGTTGGGCGACCACCGCATTATCCGTGTCAAGAATGTCCGCCGCCCGCGGAGCCCGGTTGGCGAGCAACACGCGATCGTAGACGTCGCTTGTCCCGTCGGCCGAATTAACCGTCGCCGTGCCATCGTCATTCACACTGACGCTGTTCACACCTTTACCCAGCCGGACGTCGCACTCCGGAGCAATAACAGACTGCAACCGCTCGAACAGCACCGACAACCCGCCTTGTAGAGTTGTAAACAGGCCGTACCGCGCACCGCTGCCTTCGAACTCGGGCTTTCTTGCGTCAGATGCGGCTTGCCGACGTGACGCAAGAATCAGACTGCGGTGCTGAGCTTCCATGTCGATAAAGCGCGACATCGTGGCCTTCAGGCTCAGCTTCTCCGGATTGGCTGTGTAGATTCCGCCGACCAGCGGTTGAATCAACCGATCCAAAGCTTCTTTCCCGAACCGGCGGCGGACGAAACTGGCCAGCGATTCGTCGTCGTTTCCGTGTCGCCGCGGCAACAGCAGTTCCAGACCCATGCGGAGTTTTCCCAGCGGGGAAAAAATCGGCGAGGTCAGTACCGGCCAGATCTTCGCCGGGCTGAGCAGCATGAAACCGTCTGGCACACGTACGGGTCGGCCCTTGCGCAGCACCAGAGAACCACGGTGTGTCGTGTCAGTCGGGATCAACTGATCGGACAGGCCCAGTCGCTCGCACAGCTGAACGGCGGCTGGTTGATTTGTGATGAACATGTCGGGCCCGGACTCGACAAGGTAGTCGCCGATTCGGAGTGTCTCAGCGACGCCGCCCAGTCGATCGGCCGCTTCGAAAAGGACCAGATGCAGCGGACGGTTCGTTTTCCGGGCCAGCTCAATCAGTCGCTGCGCACCCGCCAGTCCAGAGCTGCCGCCGCCAATGACGGCGACTCGAAGCGGAGCTGGTGAGTCGGAGTCGTCAGACATGTTGGAGCAATACTCGTCGGATCGGTGTCAGGTGCCGGTTCCCAGTTCATGCACAATCTCGACCAGGGCTTTCACGCCGTCGGGCGGAACTTCCGGAAACACGCCGTGGCCCAGGTTGAAAATGTGTCCGACTGGTCCCGCTCCATCCATGACGGATTTGGCCCGCGACTTGAGCGTGCCCAGATCGGCGAGCAGGGATACGGGATCGAGGTTTCCCTGAATCGCCCGGTCAGGACCGATGATGCGGCGTGCTTCGGCCATGTCGATGCGCCAGTCGACGCCCATAATTTGACCACCGGCTTCAATCTGCGAGGGGATCAGTGACGGGTTACCGGTCAGAAAGTTGATGACCGGGACATCGTCCTGCACTCCGTCGATGACTGTTTTCGTGTGAGGCAGCACGTACTCTCGATAGTCGGCCGGCGCAAGTGCCCCGGCCCACGAATCGAACACCTGCACGGCCTGACAGCCCGAATCGATCTGTGCGTTCAGATAACGAATCAGGCTGCTTGTGAGCGTCTCCATCAGAGAGTGCCACGCACCGGGATCCGTATACATCATCCGCTTGGTGTGCAGGTAGTTCCGCGACCCGCCGCCCTCAATTGCGTAGGAAGCCAGAGTAAACGGTGCTCCCGCGAACCCCAGCAGCGGAATGTCGGCCGGCAGAGAATCTCTCACCAGCTTCACGGTGTCGAACACGAAATGCAGCGAGTCCACGTTCTCCAATCGCTTGAGTCGATCAACCTGATCAGCCGACTGGATCGGGTTGTGAATGACGGGTCCTTCACCCTTCTGATATTCCAGGTCCAGCCCCATCGGTTCGAGAATCGGCAGCAGGTCCGCGAACAGAATCGCCGCGTCGACTCCCAGAACGCGCTGAGCGGTCAACGTGACCTCGGCGGCCAGTTCCGGACTCTTGCAGAGTTCAATAAACGTGACTTTATTGCGGACTTCCATGTACTCCGGCAGGTAACGCCCGGCCTGACGCATGATCCAGACGGGAGTTGTATCGACCGGCTCACACCGGGCCGCCTTCAGAAAGCGGCAGTCCCGAAGTTCGGGCGTTAGCAAGTGACTGTCTCCTGAGTTGTTTGAGCCTGTCCGTGTTCCGCGTCATGGCGGCGCACGCTGGCTACGTTTGAAACTCCAGTATCACATGGAGTGTCGCTGCGTCGCGATGTGGAGACAACCATTGCAGATCCGACGAGACCATCTCGACTTCACATGGTCACGTTCGTAGCTGTGTCCTATCGTCCCCGGCCCGGAACTCTTCACAAGTGAGATCGACGCATGACTCAGGATGCAGACCGAACGGCCGATTCTCGGTCGCGCATCAAAGTCTTCTGGCTGGCAGGATCTGTGCTGCTATACGGAGGCATCGGTCTGCTGATCGTCGCCGGAGTGGACCGGGCATCCACGGTTCCTTTCCCGATGCCGGACTTCTGGTACCCGAATCGCGTCTTCTGGCCGTTCCTTGCGATTGTGGCCATCGTCAGCGGCCTGGGAATGCTGCGGCACGAGACACAGTCCGGTTGGCAGCCGGGACGGCCAGGCAGACGCTTTACGTCTGTCGTGCTATATACGCGAGATGGCTGCCATCTGTGCGATGATGTTCGATATCTGTTGCGGGAATACAGTCGGTGGATTCCCGCCGTGATCGAGGTCGACATCGACGACGATCCGGAACTCCAGGAACGATTTGATACCTGCGTGCCGGTCGTCGAATTCGATGGCAAGGTCCGCTTTCGCGGCCGTGTTGATGTCACATTATTGCGTCGCCTGATCGAAGGCGAGTCGCCAGTTTCCTGAGAATAAGCCAGTCATGAGAACACTGGGCATGTTTGCCAAACAGCCGGTCGCCGGACGTGTGAAGACACGACTCGCCGCGGACTGGGGCGACACACAGGCTGCGGCTCTCTATGAGTGTTTCGTCCGTGACCTGCTGAATCGATTTCGTTCCATGGGCGACTGCCGCGTTGTCGGATTTGCTCCGGACAATGCTGAGGCTAGGCAGTGGTTCGTCAGCGCTATCGAGGATTCTGCCCCGATCACCAACCGCATAAATGCGGTTACTACGAACGTCACGAACTGGCAGACCTGGGCGCAGCCGGAAGCGAACCTGGGGGGACGCATTACGGCGTGCTTCGACGACTGGTGCTGCTCGGATGATGATCGCACGATTTTGATCGGATCGGACAGTCCATCGATTCCGGCGAGCTATCTCGATGACGCGTGGTCCCTGCTGGATTCTCACGACTGCGTGATTGGCCCGGCTGCTGACGGCGGCTACTGGCTGATCGGCCTGCGCGGATCTGCCGGTCACGGCACGACCCTGTTTGACGAGATCGAGTGGAGCAGCTCACATGTTTTCGGCCAGACTGTGGAGCGAGTTCGCGAGAAGGATCTGAACCTCAGTCTGTTGCCGGTGTGGTACGACGTGGACTCGCTCGCCGCCGTGACTACCCTTCACGGTCACCTGCGAGGCCTGGCACTCGCCGACAGGACAGTTGACTTGCCACACACGAGTCGTTGCCTTGAAAACCAATTCCCTAATGAGTGATCTCCGATCACCTTCGACGTCAAAGGTTTTTTATGGGACCTGCGATTGTGTTTCAGGTGATGGCACTTGTCTCGCCGGCAGTCACGCTGGTCGCACTGCTGATGCTGCTGCGATTCCGGCGTGTGACACCCGAATTCCCGCTGATCCTGATCGGGCTCGCTGCGCAACTTGCCACTGGCGTGGGGCATCTGGGACTCAGTGTGGCAAGGATGCTGGGATTCGATGTTAACTCCCGGGAGTTCATCGAATTGTTCTACCAGGGGACGAGCCTGGTTGGGATGGCGGGACGAATCTGCCTGCTTGCGGGAATTGTTCTGGTGTGCCGACAACTCGAATCACGACTCAGTTTTCTGACGGAGATTGTCGAGAGTCAGCCGCATCCCGAAAATCGTGAGTAAGTCGTTGCCAGTACCGTCTGATGAATATGCCACCCCCGGCTGTGTGCGGGTCCGGGCGAGAGTCAGCACCTGACCATCAGTGCTTCTCCACACTGTTCTTGCCGTGGTGGTGCTTGTGCTGAAGATGCGGCGGCAGTTTGTAGCCGGTTTCCAGAAAGGACAGCATGTCCAAGATTTCCGGGCGGGTCAGTACGTTGATCATGCCCTGCGGCATCGGTGAGACCGTTGATGGAAACTGCTCGTCGATGTCGGATTTCGCAATCTTCGTAATTGCCGTCGGGATCAACAGGTTGCTGACGACGTGAAACTCGGTGTCTGTTTCTTTGACGATCACGCCGGCAATCAGCTTGCCGCTTTCCAGTAGGAATTGATTCGTCTGAAACTTCTTGTTGATCTCGGTCGACGGCTCTACAAGCTGCTGCAGGAGCTTGGCACCTTTCAGACGCTTGCCAATTTCTGTCAGGTCTGGCCCCAGGTTGATGCCATGTCCCGCCACTGCGTGACATTGATTGCAACGGGCTTTCACGAACGCCTGCATCCCGCGCATCACGGTTTCCTCGTCGGTTCTTGTGGCCACCTGCGGAAAATCGGCCAGCTTCCATTCTTTGACGACAGTGGGCTTACGCGCAGCCAGCATGGCTTCCACGTCTTTCAGATCATCAGCCACGGCCATGACTCCATTCATGATTACCCAGTGACCTGGAAACGTGCAGACGAACGGATACACGCCCGGCTCCGTCGGTGCGTTGAACCGCATCACATGGACCAGTGACCTGCGCGTCGGACCGATCATTGGCGACGCCTGCAGAATCAGACTCGCCTTTTCAGCCGGGACAAAGTCGGAGTTCGCATTCTTCGGATCGCGGGCCATGGCATTCGCCGCCATGCCGACTTCCGCCAGGGCATCGGGCCGAACGAGGACCAGGTTGTGATCCGTCGCGTCGGGGTTTGCGAAGACGATCTTCACCGGCTGGCCCGTTTTCACGGCGAACTGCTCAACGGTGAATCGCATGCGTTCTGGTACGCAGGCGATGCGGACTGTCTTCAGGTCCGACTGGCTGTCGAACTGTGCTTCCGACGCATTGGGGGCAGGTTCTTTCAGGCCGCTGCTGCGTTTGGCACTCTTAAGTAGTCTGGCCACGTTGTAGTCGGGATTGTCTTTCCAGTGACGTCGCATGGCTTGGGACCCGAGCGCACACGCGATGGCATACGCCAGATGTCCTTCTCGAGGGTACTTGTAGACATCGAGCGCTGCGTCGAGCGCCTCTTTCGAACCGACGTAGCTTGCCGCGATCACGGCTTCCATGCGGACCAGACCATTGGCATCGTTCGCCGACCGCCGCAGTAGGCGTGTGGAGTTCGGGATTTCCGCGTGCCAGTAGCGCAGTTGCCGAGTTGCCGCAGCTCGGGCGTGATGCTCTTCACACGTGAGAAGTTCGCGCAGCAGTTGAGCGTTGACAGCGTTAACGTTGCGGTATGCCCAGATGGCTTCGACTTGGTGATGACGGAACCGTTCTGTGAATGGATCCAGCTCATAGACCCATTTGTCGAGGGCCGACTTAACGGCTGCGGGATCGTGTTCACGCAGTCTGCGCTTGGCCCAGTATCGATAGCGATATTCGGGTCGCTTCAGAATCTCGAGCAGTTCGCCAATTGATGCGTTCTCGAACTGCGGCGGATCCTGCAGCGGCTTGCCTTTCGCCGTGATCCGCCAGATGCGGCCGGAATGTCGGTCGCGGCGTTCGTCCCGCAGCGAGTACTGCGCGTGTCCCTTCACCGGGTTGTACCAGTCGCAGACATACATCGCTCCACGCGGACCGTACCTCAGGTCGACGGGGATGAAGCTGAGGTTCGACGAGAAGATCAAATCGCTGACGTATTCCTCGTCGTATCCGAATTCGTACTCGTTCCATTTGTGAATCTCGACCCGATTCGTGGGCTTGTAGCGGACTTTGATGAACCCGCCCTGCAGTTCTTCGGGGAACGTGTTGAAGTCAACAAACTCCTGACCGCACGTCCCGGAGTATGCTCTCAGCCCGGCCGGTTTCGGGTGTTGCAGCGGATAAGGTGGATCGAGCGAGTGAAACGCCGACGCGAAGATCGGGTGGCTGGCGACATGCTGTCCCCAGTCATCGAAGGTGACGCCCCACGGATTCGTGCTGTGATAGGTACCGAAGCTGGTCAGCCGCTGTGTTCGCGGGTCAAAGCGGAACCAGCCGCTGTTCTGTTGCCGGACCGGACCGTAGGGCGTTTCTACCTGCGAATGATGAAAGATCGACTCGCGAAAAAGCAGATCGCCATCCGGTGTCCAGGTGAAGTCGTGCAGTGCGTGATGTGAGTCCTCAGTTCCGAAACCCGTCAACACGCGTCGACGCAGGTCGGCTTTGCCGTCGCCGTCGGTGTCTTTGATAAACGTCAAGTCCGGCATTTCCGAGACGTATACGCCGCCATCGCCAAACTCGAACGACAGTGGGATGTGAAGGTCGTCGGCGAAGACGGTCGACTTGTCGGCTTTGCCGTCATTGTCGGTGTCTTCGAGAATGACCAGCTTGTCGTTGGGTTCATTACCGGGATACACATGAGGGTACGTCGTCGAGCAACTGACCCACAGGCGACCGCGTGAATCCCACCGCATCTGAATCGGCGCGGCGATGTCGGGAAACTCTTCTTCGCCGGCAAACAGGTTGAGTTCAAAACGCGGGTCAACTGTGAATGCCTTCATTTCGTCGGCCGCGGACATCCAGCGGTTGGCACCGCGACTTTCCTTCGTCTCAGGCAGCGGCGGGACGTTGGAATCATCGATCGGCCCGGAGACAGTTTTGCCCTGCACAATGTCCCAGATCCGGCGATCCCGGTTGGCGACCATGATGTCGAAGTTGCGCATCGCCGGCAGGAAATCGAGGTATCCGTAACTGCCGTTGCGGTTGCCGGTGTAATAGAAGGTGTTGACTGGTCGGAAACGCCGCATGAACTGCCGGGTCCGGTCAATGATCGTCTCGCGCAACAGCTCGCTCTTACTGAGGTAGCCACTGACTTCTGACTCACTGACGCCGAAAGTCTGCTGAAAGAACTTTACGGCAAAGGTCGCATAACCTTTTTCGGTCAGATGGCAGCCGTTGATCGTGAGGTCCGTTCCGGGACTTGCCATCGGCCGCAATGTCTGCGTGTAAACATCGACAAAGCCGACCTTCTGCTGGGCCGCAATCCGCCGCATCGATTCGACATAGAGTTTGATCCGTTCGTTGTTCCTGTCGGCTGCGTTAACGCCAGCGACATTTTCATTGGCGATCGGCGAGACCAGTACGACGCGTGGCGCGGACTTTCCGTTGAACGCCTTCGACTTCAGGCTGGCCAGGTACTCCGACAGCGACTTCTCGAATTCCGGCAGTCCCTCCTTTCCAGCGAATGATTCGTTGAACCCGAACGAGGCGATGATGACGTCGGCCTTCTCGTGCGTCAGGTGCTGGTCGAGGTTCGCGTAATTTGCCGGCCGTGGCTGGATGTTGGCAGTGTCGGCTGGCCAGCACAGATTACGTACGACCAGTTCGAGATTCGGAAAATGCGAATGGAGCAGAGTTTCCGTGTAGCCGAAATGCTGAGATCGCTCCAGCAGCGTGTTCCCGATCAGAGCAATCCGGTCGCCCTTCTTCAGTTCGAGTGGCATTGTGGTGGCGACGGGCTTTGCCTCGGCCGCAGTCGGAGCCGTCTTCGCGTAGATACCGTACTTCCGGAACTCAGGATCGCGCGGCGGATCGGCTTTGCCGGTCTTCCTGTTCTTCGCATCCTGACGACCGGCCGCAGGCGCAGCCTTCTTCTTACCGCGATTACGACGCTGTTTTTCCTGGCCCAGCGTCGGCAGTTGAGCCAGTGCAGCCACCAGCAGAGACGACACAGTGACGAGTATTCCGAGTTGACGTGTCATGTCCGGCTTCCGGTTCAGTGACGTGAATAGACAGTCGCGCATGATAGGGATCGTGACCGTCGATTACCGGTGATCGAGGAAGTGCGCCGCGCGACAATGCTCAACCAACTCTTTGAGGCGGTGATACACAGCTCCCCTTTGGCCAACTCTCGTGCCCTGCAACTGATAAGGAAGTGGATTCGAGCCGCTTCGGAGTTCCCACGACAAATCGACTGGTCGACGTTGTCTTATGACTGAATCAGTAATATGTATGCTCTGCGTATACTTGTGGTCCGGTCAGCTGTGGCACGACTTTAGACCAGCGGCAGATCAATCCTTACCTGCCAGGGAGCCTTGTGTCCGGGCTACGCCCGCAAACGACAAAGATGTTCCAGCAGCCAGATCCGCTGCTCGTTGCAGTTCCTACCAGGCAAATGGCATCACAAGGACATGTTCACGTCGTTTCACCTGATGAGTCTGCTGGGCGTGATTTGCGGGACGGTCACCGGTGCGTCGTGTGGGTGGTGCTGGTTCGGACCGGCGGGTCTGTTGGTGGGAACAGTGGCCGGATTCGTCCTGGGGGCAGCGCTGGGAGAACTGCCGTTTGTCATCACGACGCTGCTCGTCAGAAGGAAACTGGTCCCCATGACTGCGGATGAGCTGCGTTGCGATCTGCACACGAACGATCGCGCAATGCTGAACTTCATTCTTCTCGAACTCAACCACCACGGCGAAGACATCTCCATCGAACTGCCGTTTCTGTTCACCCAGCTGACGTCCGATGACGGCAATCAGCGAGCGAATGCTCTGGCCGCCATGCAGTCTGTCTTTCCGGAATATCTCGAGCGGGTCCCCGACTATCGTCCTTTTGCGAGTACCGACGAATGTCGCGATCATGCCGAGCCGCTCCGCCAGGTTCTTGATGCTGTGGTGGACAAGTCAGATGTCGGTGCCATGGATGCGGGCGGCAACCGATAGCGAACCATTTACGACGCGTCCGAAGATGCGCCAGCTGAATGACCGTGCTGTGAACATCATGAATGACCCTTCGCCGGAGTTCGTCGCCACAGTCGTCGAGCAGTTCGCTGAGCAGACCTTTACGATCTACGCCATGTACGACGACGAGCCGATGTTTGCGGCCAAGCTGACACCGGAAGGCCTTATGGGTACTGATGGTGGAGCCGGCCAATCTGGCCGGGCCACTCTGCCGAGTTGCGTAAATTTACCAGGCCCCCAATATCTCCGCATGGCTCGTTATTGCAAATTGCCATTTCGCGATCTCTTCAGGAGTTTCCATGGTTCCACGAGCATTCACGTTTTTGTTTGGTCTGGCGATTCTGCTCACGGCGTTGCCGGCAGTAATGCTCGCTCAGTCGGCTCCGTATGACGTCTTTCCTGCCGCAGATCCGCCTTACTATCGCGTTCGATATGCGGCTTCGACTGAACGGGGCCAGTTGATTTTTCCGGTGAACTACACCGTCTGGATTCCAGACGATGTGGAAACACTGCGTGGCGTTGTTGTCCATCAGCATGGTTGTGGTGAGGGATCGTGCAAGTCGGGGCTGACGGGCGCTTATGACCTGCACTGGCAGGCGCTGGCCAGGGAACATGCTTGTGCTTTGTTGTCTCCATCCTACGAGCAGCCACAGGGAGCCGACTGTCAGATGTGGTGCGATCCACGCAATGGCTCGGACGTCGCATTTCAGAAGTGTCTGGTTGACCTCGGCGCGAAGTCGGGACATGCCGAACTGGCCACTGTGCCGTGGGCTTTGTGGGGACACAGTGGTGGCGGGCATTGGGTGGGCGGAATGGTGCTGCTGCATCCGGAACGTGTGGCAGCTGCGTGGCTCCGTTCGGGCGTTCCGCTGCTGAAACCGAACGTGGAACGTCCCCTGATCAAGCCTCACACGTTGCCTGACGCCGCTCTGAGGGTACCGGTGATGTGCAATCCTGGTACGAAAGAAGGCGTGACGGTCAAGGACGGGCGGTTTGCACGTGTGTGGCCCGCGAACGAAGTCTTCTTTAACGAGGTCCGCGGCAATGGCGGCCTCATTGGCGTGGCCGTTGATCCACTGACGGCCCACGAATGCGGTAATCAACGATACCTTGCGATACGGTGGCTGGATGCCTGCCTGAATACCCGGCTGCCGAAAGCCAACGGCGAACCGCTTCGGTTCATGCCGACTCAACGTGCGTGGCTTGCCAGCCCCACCGGTTTCGAGGCCGTTCCTGTAGCCAAACTCGATGGTGATCCGTTGAAGGCTGCGTGGTTCCCGAACGAGGCTGTCGCGCGCCTGTGGATGCAATACGTCAAAGATACGGCCGTGACCGACACGACTCGGCCTCCTGCGCCAACCAACCTGCGAGTCAACGGCAACGAGCTGAGCTGGGAATCCACAGCCGACCTCGAGAGCGGACTGGCCCGGTTCATCATCGCACGCGACGGCAAGTTCCTCGCCAGTGTGCCTGAGGACGGCAAGAACCGATTTGGCCGGCCCATCTTCCAGAACCTGCAGTACAGCGACACGCCAACACAGCCGCTCGTCCCCATGCGCTTCACCGACACGAAAGCCGACCCGGGGACAAAGCACACCTACCGAGTGATCGCGGTCAACACAGTTGGTTCGAAGTCGAAGCCAGCGATGAGCACCGCTACTCCTGGTGGTCGCCGCTAGAGCAACTCAGAGTTCAGTAGGTCCATCTCATTCGAAAACCGCTCTCCCTGACCCTCTCCCGCGTGGAGCTTTATTCATGGGGCTTGGAGCTGTAACTGGTTGTTGTTTTTGAGGATACGGACTCCGTTGAGGATCAGCTTGGCGGTGACGAACTGGCGGACTCGGGGGAGACGGCGGACATGGGCCGGGAGTTGATCCAGACCTTCAGGGCGAATGGCCATGTTGCCGAACTGCCGCTCGATCGCCGTACGGCGGCGGTACAG
>CAYSJO010000933.1:0-4710 GCA_964431285.1 uncultured Planctomycetaceae bacterium | reverse complement strand
TTTTTTGTCTTTTTCCTCTCGTCTCCCCGGCCGCCCCCCCCGGGGAGAGGGTCAGGGAGAGGGGTTTATACGGGGAAGACCGATTCCGAAACTGCTCTAAGGCGAAGCGTCGTTGACGCAGACGAGTTATCCCCGTCCGGTAATGGGATAGGCGGTATCCTGAAATCCCTTGCCACTGTGTTCGCCGATCGGGACCAGATCGTTGATGAAGTCTTCGTCCGCCGCCGTGACCTCAACGTCGAGGCACTTCATGTTGTCTTCGAATTGCTCGATGGTTTTCGGGCCGAGGATAATCGAAGTCAGGATCGGGTTGGCCAGGCACCAGGCCAATGCGAAGTGAGTCGACGGACAGCCTTTCGTCTTCTCCGCATATTCCGCGATTGTCTGTGACATCTCGATGCTGGCGTCGCGGATTTCCGCCTGGTGCATGCGCGGATCATTGCGTGATGCGCGACTGCCTTCCGGGAACGCTTCGCCGGGACGGTACTTGCCAGTCAACAGGCCGCGAGCCAGCGGCGAATAACTGACGACCCCCAGACCGTATTCTTGACACGTCGGGAGAACTTCGACTTCGATGTCCCGATTGAAGATGTTGTAGAGCGGCTGAACACAGGCAAATGAATCGAGCCCCAGCCGATCGCTCGTCCATAGGGCTTCCATAATTCGCCAGGCCCGAAAGTTCGAACACGCGATGTAATGCACGCGTCCTGAGCGAACCATGTCGTCCAAAGCCCGCAGCGTCTCATCAATCGGCGTGCTGAAGTCGGGCGCGTGGTAGTAGTAGATGTCGACGTAGTCAGTACCCAGTCGTTTCAGGCTGTCGTCAAGTGCCTTCATCAAATGGGCCCGGCAGCCGCCCTGTTCGTTAGGACCCTCACCCATTTTCTGCCGACCCTTGGTGGCCAGCACAACCTTGTCACGCCGGTCAGCAATTCCCTTGCCGGTCACAACTTCCGATTCACCCGCGTTGTACATGTTGGCCGTGTCGATGAAGTTCACGCCCAGGTCAGTCGCCTGATGAATCATACGGATCGAATCCGCCTCACTGGTCTGTCCGCCAAACATCATCGTGCCGAGGCAGATAGGAGAAACTTTGATGCCTGCCTTACCAAGATTCCGGTATTCCATTTGAGCCATGCCTGTTCAGAGTTGAGAAGCGAAAAGATGTCGCCGGGATTATTGCGCGTCCGCCACGGAAAATCACGCGGACACAAAGGGAAGCCCGACGTCCATTCCGGCTCAACCCGGCGGGGCTTCAGGTTGCGACTCCGCAGCGGGCTCGAACGCCGGCCGCAGCGCCTTGAGGAGTGGCTTGGCCACGTTCGTAACTTCGTCGGCTTCCAGTCGCGTTACTATTACCTGTGCCGGGTCCGCAAAGTCGTGACTGCGTAAGACGCCCTTCTCCGCAACCCACAACACCGTTGAACCACGTTCCCATGCGATGGCCCAGGTCCGTAGACCGTAAGGCAGCTTGATTTCATGGGGTTTGCCGGGCGGTTCGGTCTTCGGCTTCGATGGGAAGAACCTGATATTCGCCTCACTGATGCGACGCTTTCCGTCAGACTTTCCCACGATCACAAGTCGCACGTGGTCTCCGATGATGTAGCGACCCGGGCCGGTTGCAACGCGTGGTTTATTTGCCGCGTCGGGGTCGACCGCGAGCACACGGAATCTTGTCTTGCCCGACTGCAGTTTGCCGGTGAACGGTGTGAAGCCTGTCCGTCGGGCCAGGTGATTTGTCAGAGTCCCCATCGCATCGGGTGTGCGGACGGCAACAAATGCGGCAGTTTCTTCCGGCGTCGGCGCCGTACCGAAAATGTCACGCACGGCGCGGTCCAGAAGACGCTTGCGTTCGGCGGCCGCCGAGGGCAGCGGCATGTCACGGTTGAGCCGATTTGTGATGAATTCCAGCCACCAGCCGGAATCGCCCCTGGCATCCTTGTTCATAAACTTGCCAGCCACTGAAACCATTGAAGGAGTGAACGTAACATCGTCGCCTTCTTTTGTGTGGATCCACGAGCCGACGCGTGTTCCCCGCCAATCCTCCCAGTGCCTGTTTGGGCCGACGCCGATACCGGCGCCGACAACCTCTGTGAATTCACCGGGCGCGAGACGGCAGGCGACCACCTGCGGGATCGTTGTCCAACTTGTCGAGTAGATTCTGAGCTCTGCGCCGTTCGCGTCATGTGCCTTGTGGCCGGCAGACTGATTCCATGTCAGCACGCGGAATACGACCGTGGCTGCTCCTGCATTGTGGAACAGAATCCGTGATCTCAACGGAGTGTTGAGCCGATGCTGATTCGCCGGCGGATCGAGCAGCCAAGCCACGCGCAGACCGTTCGGCTGAGTCTCGCCCCACGGTGCCGCCGCCAGGTCGTCTGGCAATGGATGGCCTGTGCGAATCGTTTCTGCCGTCTCAAACCTCGATTGTTCCAGCGCCCACGATGGCAGGTTGGGGTAAACGGCGCTCACATCGTCAAGGAGTGTGACGGCGTCGGCTTGAGTCCAGTCGTGTGATATGTCAATGGGCTTGAGCTGTTCCGCGAGCTTCGGCGACCGCTCGTCCGTCGGATTGAACTTAACGAAGTTCGAAGTTGCAGTCGCAAGGGACCCGAGTGCTCCACCGGGAATCCGGCCATCGATGCGGGCGCCTGCCTGCCATTTCCTGAACAACGCCTGCGAATTCTTGTCTTTCGGTTGCGGCTTGCCCGCTGCAGCCGCTTCGCCTGCGTCGGGCTTCGCTATGTTTTTCGGCGCCGGTCGCACCGCTGGCTGAACAGATTTCGTTTCCTTCACGGGCTCTTTATCCGCCGCGTGCAGCACCGCGATGGGAATAGCAATCGCAGCACCGACGACCAGTGCCGCAGACAGAGTGCGAGTCACACCGCGACGGTTGGACTTTTCACTCAGGACTGCTGCGAGTCGATCTTCCAGCGAGGGATTGCGCGCCATCGCAAGTCCGCAGGCTTGAGTCCACGGTGATGACGAGAATTGAGTCGCAACGTTGAGAAGGTGTTCGGCATAGGCCGAGGCTTGCACACCGCTAGCCAGAACCAGGTCGTCGCACGCTCGCTCTCGTTCGACATGTAACCGCCATGCGGCGAACCAGACGAGTGGATTGAACCAGTGCAAAGCACACGCGAATTGTGTCAGTAACTGAGCAACCGTGTCACTTCGTTTGATGTGAGCAAGCTCGTGCAGCAGCACGGAACGCAGCTGCGCGTCGCTCCATTGTCGAGCCGCCACAGGCAGTAATAACCGAAACCGCAAGATTCTCCAGACGACGGGGATCGTTCGGTCCGAGTAAATCAGCAGTTTGACACGCTGATGGACTCGCAACTGCTGGCATGCAGAATGGAACGCCACGACGAGGGGATAATCGGACTTCTCGGGAGTACGGTCACCAACCGGGGACCTCGACTGTCCGACCACCGTACCTTGACTTTCCGTGCTCCACAGCATCAATCGAGCGGCTATCAGCCTCAGAAGCAGCACACTGAATCCGTTTGACCATAAGAGCGGCAACGCGTTGGTCCAGCTCCATTCCGGTCGCGTGCGGTCGAGGGTGACATCCACCGCTTCCAACGCGGAATGCGGAACAACCCGTTCTGCTATGGGCTGGCAGCCACTTGTGGACGGTCCATCGCTTTCGGCGAGACTCACCCGCGAGGCGGTATGAGCGTGTACTTGCTCCATCGTGGCAGCGGAACGAGCGGGTGATTCATCCACAGCTGACCGGATTGAAACTGCCACTCACGCCGGCAGCACCCTCCACTGAGGCAATGCTGCGGAACACACGGGAATGACCAGCATTGCAACAATCCCCACCAGCCACACCAGATGTCGTGTCGCTGCCGAATCACGTCGAAGCAACATGGCCACGAATGCCGTCAGTGCCAGAATCATGCCACCTTTGATCGCAGAATCGAACAGCAACAGACTCGACGTTCCAGACACAACTGCTACGGAAAGTAATATGCGATGCATCTCAGCGACCCTCCTGCCTGGCCTGATCAATTAACGCAATCAGTCGTTCGCGTTCGTCAGCAGTGACTCCGTCTTTCCGCGAATGCAGATGCGCAGCGAGGGCTTCTTCCAGAGATCCGCCGAAGAACGTCTCCAGCACATTCTCGAGCGCACTACGGCCGGCTTTGCCCTTGGATTCGCGAGGAACATAAATCACCTCCCGGCCACTCTGCCGTCGTCGCAGGTGTCCCTTCTCCTCAAGGATGTGCATCATCCGACGCACCGCCATTGCTGTCGGCGGAGAGGGAATGGCGTCGACGACCTTGTTCACGGTCGCCTCCCCGAGCGCAAAGACAGCATCCATAATCTGTCGCTCACGTCGACTGAGTTCGGAAGACTTTGGCATCATCCATTCCCGCTGTCGCAGAGTCTCTTTCCGGTATGCGAATACCTACAGCACACTTCGTTTCGTTAATTTTGTAACGCCATACTGCGTAGTCGCGAGGCCAATCGCGTTAAATTATTAACGTTCCGCGAAATCAGCGGTAACAGATCAGGCAGGACTGAGGCACGATATCCGTTGCCCGGGACTCCACCGAATGATGGACGCGACGGAGATGTAGCGGAGACGGATCGACCCAACGTTGCCGTTGGTGGCATTGTCGCGTTGGTATCAGCGACGGCTGTTACCACCAGAATCCCGTGCGGACGTAACTGAGCATTGTGGATGCAATGGACACACCG
>CAYSJO010000932.1:0-2426 GCA_964431285.1 uncultured Planctomycetaceae bacterium | reverse complement strand
TCAAATCGTAGATCACGATCGGGACGATCACGAATTCGACGTTCTGCTTACGCTCGCGCGGTCCAATTTGGCGGCTGAAGCCCTAGATTCCCAGCTTCCTCAAATCAGCAATGATGCGCGTGTAACCAAAGCCGGTTTCGGTGCCGATGGTCAGGACTAAACTGCGAATCTCTGCCGGCTTCCGTTGGCCACCCTTCAGTTTCGTAATCCGGTGCTTTCCCTCCTTTTCTTCACGCACCGAGCGGTAGAACGTTGACGGCGAAACGATCGTGATCAGCTCCTCGATCGCCCGGCCGACCCACCAAGATCAAGCGCCCACAAGCTGTAGCAACGGGAATGGCTTTCGGCGTGTCTTCACCGGAGAGAAATCCGTCGCGCAGTGATTTGTAAACGCCCAGCGTCCTACTGAGTTGTCGTTGCGAATTCTCTTTGTCGATCTCATTCCGACTCTCTGGGCAACTCGGAAAACCATCAGTGACATGGCCTGATGATGGCACGAGGTGCACTTGCGTTTTTTGAGATACGTGGCCGACGACTGCTCGATGAGACGAATCGATCGGGTTGCGGCTTCACGAATCGTTTTCTCCGATTGGTCATCATCTTCTTGAGCACACAACGCGGAAGCCGTTGCCATCAGAAAGCACATCATGAGCGGACCTGGAATAGTCGTCTTGCACATTGCTTGCGCCAATCTGGCTGGTTTTTCGGTTCGTCCAAATACTGTAGCGGAGTTGGACGCGCTTTATCGAAAGCCTTGACGACTTTCGCTACGGTCCAACCGCAGTTTGTTGCTTCGACAAAGCACTAAGAATTCGTGGAGACGTGGAAAGTCTCGACTTTTCCAAATGGGGATGCTTCCTACTCACCGGAAAAGATATACTAAAGTAGAATGCTTCCTTTCTCCCTATCTGAGGCCACTCAGCCGTGATATTCCACGAAGAACCGACAATCAGTTGTCCATCGCGCTGGTGAGAGATTTCAAACCGCCGACGATCGGCAGCGCAATCGATGTCGCAGCGAGATCGATTGTCAGCTTTGTGCCAGGGTCGGGCCGAAGTGTGAAGTCGCGGTCGCTCGAAAAGATCATTAGTCCAATTTGTTGACCGGACGGGCTCATAACGACTGTCCGGGCGTCGTCCCAGATGCTCACGCCAGTACCGGATCGTGGCCGCACCAATCTTGAAAACATTGCTGAGATCATTCGAGCCTGTGTCCGCATGGCGAAGCATCGTCGGACTTGGCGGCAACAGCCAGAGTCATGGATTGCGCCAAAGGCCAGCCCGTTTGTGCAGTTTCGGTCTCTCGTAAGTCATCTGTTCGATGAGTTTCCAGTGCCAACGTTTATGGCCCCCGTCTGGGCCTGTGCCGCAGACAAGCCATGGGAAATTGACATGTACCTGCATCTGGCCGCTGGACGAAGTGTCCGGCAGTTCGAGCTGCCGTTGGACTATCCGGTCAAGATTGACAAAACGGGCCGCTCGTTGGTGGATTGAGGCCCCCGACGACATCTGGCCCATCTCGGCACGGAGCACGAAGACTACTGGGAGTCGGTAATCCGGTTTCTGATCGAGCACTCGCCGATCCCGTCGTCCGAGATCGAAGCCATCGTGAGATTCATCTACGAGCAGCGTTTCCGACCCGCCGAACGAGTCTGGGGGCCGGGAGCCGGTGAGCAACCATTGCAGCCGAACTTCTCCATCAAAGGTCGGTCATTGATGTCGCTGAGAAGACACATGACAAACTGGCGAGAGGACGTTTTTGAGAAGCTCCCGCCATTCGTACCCAAGCCTTCCTTGTGGTCCAGAAGCAATATCTCTCCATTCCGTCATCAGACAGGGAACACCTTCTGGACCATCGACGAACTGCTTTCCGCTCAGGAACTTCAGGTCGAAGGCGGCAGATGAAGCACTGTGTGGCCACCTACATCCGTGCCTGTGCTCGCCGTCGAACTTCGATCTGGTCCATGAAGATGCAGCAGGGCGAACGCCGAATCCGAACGCTCACCATCGAAGTCCTGCCGAATTCCCGCATCATCTGGCAGGCCAAGGGCAAGAGGAACGCATCACCTGAAGGTGTTGCGGAAGAGATGCTGCATCAGTGGGCCGGCAGGAAGGACTGTCTTTCCGAGACTCAGCGTAAACGCGTGAACCACACGGCTTCATGCGTGTCGGACTTGCAACTGAAAACCGCCTCATTTTGAAGGGCATGACTGAGATGAATCCGAATCTGAAATCGACGCTTCAACTGACCCGCTACTCCCCGTTGGACGAATGCCGAGCACAACATGCGCAGAAAGAAAGCTGCCACAGCTACCGAAGAACCGGATCGTGACTTTTTGATTCACATCGATGTCCTTGGCCTGTCATCGATCGAGGAATACCGGGAGTGGTGCGCCCGGCACGGTTTCAGCCGGAAACTCACGGTCA
>CAYSJO010000931.1:0-18133 GCA_964431285.1 uncultured Planctomycetaceae bacterium | reverse complement strand
GACCATGACTGTGTGCTCGACGTCGTGGTAAAGCATGTCTGAATTCGAAATGTTCTCCAGCGACAGTCGTCCGGCCCATTCCAGCACGGAGACATACATCGACTCCAGGTCGCCGTACATCTCTGTGTAAGCCAGCTTGATCCCGGCGACGAAATGTTCGACCAGCAGGTGTTGAAGATTAAGCATGGGATCCCAGACAGAAGATGAGGGGGCGACTCACAGCACACGATTAGCCAAAAGGCTTGACGCCAACACAGCCAGATCCGCCTCATTGGCCACCGGACGTTGGCACGCCCAGAATCTGGCCAGTCCTGTTGACTGGGTCACGGCTGAGCACTGCGACGAAGGCAAACCGACTCCGAGCGCACTGCGCAGCCAAGCCGGCCCCGAGGCAACTCACCTGGGGTGCCAGCTCCATCTATATTGTGCTACGGCAACGCCGCAATTGCCTCAATCTCCAACAGCCACTCGCCCTTCGGCAGTTGATCGATAACGACCATCGTGTTTGTTGGATAAGGACCGTCTGGCAAGTACTTCGCAAACATTTCGAACCGCGTCTCACAGTAACCGGCGACATCATCTGCATTGACGAGGAACGTGGTCATCTTGACGACGTCCGCGAAAGTCGCATTGCCGCTCGCCAGCGCTCCGGCCAGATTCTCGTAAACCTTGGCCGTTTGACTCGCGATGTCGCTACCGACCGTATCGCCATTGACATCGACCGCAAGCTGGCCTGCAACAAACAACAGCTTGCTGCAGTTGACGGCGATCGCCTGCCCATACGGCTGCGGAGGTTTAACGAGTCCCTCGGGTTGAAGGTCCTGTCGATCAATGCTCACAGTTATTTCCTCCTGGGTACAAGTTGCAGGACTCCATCGTTGCTTATTCAGGAAGCAGACGCCTTCTTCTTTTTCGCTTTCGGCGTTCCAGAAGGTGCTTTGGTAATAGAGTCGATCGGAGAAGCACCATTCTTGATGAAATCTTCTTTGAACGTCCGCACACCCAGTTCCGGGTCGAGACCAAGAATCTCACCTGGGTTCAATGCCTGCAGGAACGTAATCGTCTCCTTGGTGACACACTGGCCCGGGGCAATCATCGGATAGCCCGGCGGGACGGGAACGACGAACGAAGCACCGACAACTTCTTTCCCTGCGTTGACCAACTCACCCAGTTCATCGATCGAGTAATAATTGACGACGTCGGAGTCGTATCCATCGAAGTAAGCTTCCCGCATCTTCCCGGCGATCCCATCAGCATCCAAGAGGTAATTCGGATGGTAAGGCGGAATCGGGGGCAGAGGTGGAAGTTTCGTAACCGTTTCCCGCTTCTCCTGGAACTTTTCACGCTGTGCGTCGGAGAAGTGCCGGTCTCTCTGGTCGCACTCTTCAGCGATTAGAATCAGGCAATTAATGAGATAGGCAACACTGCTGCGTGTCGTCCCAACATTGGTCATCAGACAGAATGTATTCAGACCAGTCTTGTTGACTTGAATACTGTATTTGTCTGCCAGGTATGCAGTTCGCAGTGTGAATCCACTGATACCCGTCTTAGCCGTGTAGACATTGATGCGGCAGGGATCAAGGACAAAGTCGTCCATCTCCCATGCCCGAGCGACAGCTTCCCATTCCTTCTCTGCCTTGAAGCCTTCCTTCGACGACTTGACACCTGAAATTCGGTAGTGCTCTGGAATCAACTCCGCAGGGCCCATCGCATTGAAGTACTTCTTCAACAGCGGATGCGTGTTGATTGCCTTTCGAATCAGAATCGCCATTTCGATTTGACGCTGAACCAGTTCGTAGCCTTCCAGGTGCATCTGCCGACGCGAGACGTCGAGCGATGCAATAATCTGGTAGTTAGGCGAAGTCGTCGTATGGGTGAAGTAGGCCTTCGTAAACTGATCTTTGGCCCGTTCGTTGAACTGGTCATCGTGGACATGAATCATCGATCCCTGCCGAAAACATGACAACGTTTTGTGCGTCGATTGAGTGGCGTAAGCACGTACAATCGCCACATCGGGATCGGGCATCAGTTGCTGGTCAATCCATGCATCGTCAGGTTCCGGGTGTTTCGAAAGGAACGACTTCTTGTACTCCTCGTATTCCTTTCGATACTCATCGCTGTTGTATTTCGTCGAAAGCACGGACGCCGAGTGCATGCCTGTGCGTTGCCGATAGTGCGGCACGAACCGGGCAAAACCAAACCACGCTTCGTCCCACAGGAATACGATATCCGGCTTGATCGCCAGAATTTCATCCATGTACCGCTGCACGTTGTAGGTCAACCCGTCGAAAGTGCAATTCGTCAGGATGATCATCTTGACTCGGTCCAGCAGCCCTTTCTTCTTCAGGTCGAGCATCTGCTTCTTAATTGTGACCAATTGGACAGACCCGGCGATCGAGTACTTATCCAACTGGTAACTATTCAGATAGTGGGGTGACGCTCCGGTCAGCAGGAATGCAAAGTGGTGCGACTCGTGGCAGGCCCGGTCCAGCATGACGATGTCACCAGGTCGCGTCACAGTTTGGTGGACAATCTTGTTTGCCGTTGAAGTACCGTTTGTCACATAGAACGACCGTTGCGACCCATAGCACTCGCTGGTTTTTTCCTGGGCACGTTTGAGTGTACCGGTCGGCTGCAGAATCGAATCCATGCCGCCGGTCGTTGCCGAGCTTTCGGCCAGGAAGATGTCAGCGCCGTAAAACTCGTAAAAGTCCCTCATCCACGGTGAGTGGAACACGGAGTTTCCACGTGCGATCGGCAACGCGTGGAACGTTCCCACCGGCTGTCGGCTGTAGCGCTTGACGGCGTCAAAGAACGGAGTTTCGTATCGATCAGCAACTGCTTTGACGATACTCAGATGCAGTTCGCTGGCCGCTTCGTGGCGATGGAAGATTCTCTGGAAGAACGACTTCACATCGCCCGCCAGTTTCTCCGGAGATATCTTGGTGCAGAGAAACAGATTGATCTCGGGACGCAGCTGGTGAATGAAGTCTCCAAGCAGGACGCTGTTGGGTCTTTCCGGCGATGCCGCAATCTTGGTGGACAGGCTCTTCTTGAGACCTTCCAAGGCATGCAGTGACTGATGCGAATCGAGTGAGATCTCGTCGTAGATCACACAGGCCTGAATGTTAAAGTTCAACATGATCGCCATCATGGCGTCTTCGAAACTACCGACGGTGACGACGTTGTATGCGAAGCTGTCGTGGTTGCTCCGCCATTGCCACAGTTCCTGCCGGATCCTGTCCTGCTCTTCGGCCGAGGTGTTACAGACGACCAGCACTTCGAAGTAATGAACATCGGGAGCTGAATGCCCAAAGGCTTTTTCGACTTCCGTTCGCCTGTACTCTCCACTTTCCAGCAATCCGGACGACTCTTGAACTGAGGATTCGAAGCCTACATAGTCGCTGGCCTGAAACAGGCTGAAGATGCGTTCAAAAGCCGCCTTACCGGGAAATCCCATGTATGCTTCCATGGGGCGGAGCGTGTTTACGAGGGTGTCGGTCTCGGCGTGGACCTTATCGAATTCCGGTGTTCCGTCCTTCAAACCTGAAAGCTGAGTCGCACAATTACTGAGTTGCGCCCACGTGTCGAAGCGAACACTGGGAGCGTTGAAGTGCACATTTAGATTCGTGGTAGCCATTTGCCTGGAACTCCTGGAATCAGGTGACAAGAGAAGCCGATTCAGATGGTGTTGAGCAGCAACGAACCGAAGAGTACGGCTCACCAGATTCGTTCGCAACCAAGCGAGACCACTCATTGGCAATTTGGGATGGCAGTGAACATACACCTCGTGGCTGCGAGAGTCATCGCGTGGTCGTTCAGATGGTCTGCCCGTTTATCCAGTCGAGCGTACTGGTTGCTGCATCGTTTCGAAGCGTGCGAACAGAACTGACGCTGGATGGTTCCGCATCCTGATGACCGAACCGACGTCCAAGGCAATTCTACTCACTAAGTTGCATGCGCTCATTCCAGACAGTGACCGAAATCAGGAGCACACCAACCACGATCAGGCGTGATTCGGCAGTCAGGAACGCGACACGTGTACTCAGGAACTGTAGACCTATGTCAAGTGATGAAATTACGGCCAGCCCGAGCAATGTCCGATGGACGCCTCCGTGTCCGCCAGTAATGAGAGTGCCGCCAACCACGACGCATGCAATTGCCTGCAGTTCCATGCCCTGTGCAGCATCGGGCACGGTAACGTTGTGTCGAGCCGCGTTCGCAACAGCAACCAGTCCTGCCGCCAGACCACTGGCCGAATATAGCAGCCAATCCGTAGTTTTTACCGGAATTGCGGCGTATCGCGCTGCCAGGCGGTTTTCCCCAATCGCGTAGCAGCGACGACCGAACGTCGTCGTATGAACGACAACAACTCCAAAGACTGCCACTCCAATCAACAGCCAGAACTGAATCGGCTGCCCGGCCACGAGTCGCCAGTCGGTAAAAGAAGGAGGAAATCCGGTCACTCTTTCTGCACGTGAGATCTTCATCGCCAGTCCACGGAAGAATGCCATGGTCGCGAGAGTCGTCACGAGGGGTGGAAGACCAGCGGTGACGAGCAAACCATTGAATGCACCTGCTGCTATTCCAGCTGCAGCACCGCACAGTGCTGCCAGTTCAATCGAAACACCGCATTCCTGCCATAGAACGCCAACCACCACGCCGCATAGTGCCACGGTCGATCCGACCGACAAATCAATACTGCCAGTCAGAACAATCGCGGTCATCACAATCGCCAGAACGCCGACTTCGGCCCACGGAACAAGCACGCTGAGCAACAGCGCCGGACGCTGGACCTGAGTAAACACCATCGTGCTGGCGACGATCAGCAGCAGCCACGGCAAGGCGTGCCCGAACAGCAAACGAACATTCGGTCGCCATTTCACAACGACAACCTCCGTCTCCAGGCGAGGTCTACAAGAACCGCAGCCAGCAGCATTCCACCAGTGAACAAATCAACCTGTGCATCTGGAATTCCCCACCGCACGAGCGCGCTGTTCACCAGTCGCAACAGGATTGCCCCGAGGACGACTCCGAACACTGTTCCACGTCCACCGGTGATTGAGACACCACCGATAACGGCGATCGCGATGGCACTCAGTTCCCAGCCGGCGCCCAGCCGAGCCTGCATCTGTTGTGTGTGAGCCAGCGTCATGACACCCGCCAGACCAGCCAGCCCGCCACTCACTGAGAAAGCCAGCAGCCACGTCCTGGTTTGAGAGATCCCACACAACCGGGAGGCAGAGCGGCTCGAACCGATCGCATAGACATGCCGTCCACTTCGGCAGCATCTCAGCCAGAAGGCCAGCGCGACCACAACCACTGCCGCTACCAGGATCAGTCCCCGCATACCACTGGCCGGATGCACGGCGAGATGGCCGAATGCATCGGGGAGACCTGTCATTGCTTTGCCACTCAAAAGAATGATGACGATCCCCCGAAATACGGTGAGCGTCCCCAGCGTTACAACAATCGGATGCACGCGTCCGGCCAACGCGATGGCTGCATTCAGTAATCCACCGAGAGCGCCCGTTGCGACTCCTGCCAGCACAGCCAATGGAATTGAGACAACTTCAGGCAGTGTCGATTTCAGGGTCAACGCCGTCACTGCGGCGGACAGTCCGACCAGTGAACCGATCGAGATGTCGATTCCGCCCGCTAGAATGGTGCAGGCTGCCGCCAGCCCCAGCACAATCCAGATAGAAGCATGAGTTGCCAGATCGGTGAGACGAAATTCCTCACTGCCCACTCCCAGCCACACGGCCAGAATCAGCACGACTGCCAGGAGGGCGGTTTCCGGTCGCCAGAATGAACTGACAAATCTGGCCGATGTGGTTCGCCAGACGCTGCTCCCACACGACTCCGCTGCGTCACGCGACGACGAAGGCCTAACGCCGCCCTGCCCTTTGAGCCAACCAACCGGCATGTCTTCTGAGTCGTGAGGTATCGCTGCCGATGCGATGTCCTCTGCGCTCGCCGTTGTCGGATCGAACTGTCCGGCCACGCGACCGTTGCGCAACACGATGACCCTGTCTGAGTGCGCCAGTACTTCGGGTAAATCCGAGCTGATCATCAACACGCCGCATCCGCCGTCGGCCGCAGTTCGCAGCAGGCCGTGAATCTCCGGCTTCGTGCCCACATCGACGCCCCGAGTTGGTTCGTCAAGGATCAGCACTTTCGGTTCGGTCAGCAGCCAGCGTCCCAGCACCACCTTCTGCTGGTTCCCGCCGGAAAGCTCCGTGATCGGCTGTTCAACCGATCGGCATCGCACTGACAACTGTTCGATCTGACGTGTTGTGGCTGCACGCTCGGCAGACGCAGTTGCAAAGGGTCCGCGTGCCCATTGCTGCAGGCTGGCCATTACTGAGTTGGCTCGCAGGGACAGACCGCCGAATACTCCCTGTCGCAGTCGATCTTCCGGGACGTATGCGATACCGGCTTTCACGGCATCCATTGGCGACCGGGCCTTCAGACGCTGCGCATCCAGCAAGATGTCGCCGCTTGACGCCGGCCTCAACCCAAAGACGGCTTCAGCAAACTCTGTGCGGCCGGAACCGACGAGTCCATATACGCCGACGATCTCACCAGCGTGGACATCGACGGAAACATCTGTGAAACGGCCGAAAGAGTCACTCAGGTGTGAACATCGCAAACGGCATTTATCGGGAAGCTTGCCCACGCGTTGAGATTTATCGGTATTCCGCGCGTTCGGGAATGGGTCGGATACGCGACCGACCATTCGTTCAATCAGTTCGCCTGGCGAAATCGCGTGTGTTGCCCCGGTCCATACATGTTTTCCGTCACGCAACACCGTGATGCGATCGGCGAGATGAAAAATCTCATCCTGCCGATGCGAGACATAGATGATGCCCGCTCCGGATGCCCTCAATCGGTTGATCTGCTCGAACAGCCATTGTGCTTCGACTTCACTGAGTGCACTGGTCGGCTCATCGAGCACGAGAACTCGCGCCTGTTGCAGGACAGCAGCGGCGACATGCGTCATGTGGCGATGTGCAACGCTCAACTGCGCTGCGGGCGCGTTCACATCGATTGTCTCACCAACGTGTCGCACAGCTTCGCGTGCAGTTTGTTCAATGGCTTTCCAGTCGACCACTCCGTGACTCAGTGGCAGGCCAGTTGTCAATGCCATGTTTTCTGCGACAGACAATGTGGGAAACAGCTCCGCTTCCTGATGCACCGTGACGATGCCGCGTGATCTCACGTCGACCGGGTCCCGCAGTTGCACTTCCGCGTTCTTCAGACGGATGGACCCGGAATCCGGTTTCAAAACTCCCGAGACGACATTGATGAGAGTGCTCTTTCCGGCTCCGTTCTCTCCGACGATTGCATGTACCTCGCCGGGCTGAAGAGAGAATGTCACCCGGTCCATCGCCTGGACGCCCGGAAACGAACGGCTGACTTCGATCAGTTCAAGTGCTGGAGGCGACATGGCATTCACAGTTGCGAGACTTCTGGAACGTCGCCTCGTAGCTCCTGGCGAAGTTCAGTGGTTGTGCCACGCGGTTGTTGCGCACGGTCCGTTCAGTCGACTGGCTTCTGCCACGGCACGGCCCCGTAACGCTGGAGCTGGCGACGGAAAGCCGCAGAGAGTTCATTGAATTTGCCTCGGTTCTTTGCCGCCAGGTTCGTCGCTTCCTGCGGATCGTCGGCCAGGTTGTAGAGTTCCAGCGGCTCGAACGGACTGTTGTGCAACAGCTTCCAGTCGCCGCGGATGACCGCTTCGATCGTCTTGCCCTGGTAGCGTGTTCCGCCTTCACGACGACTGAAAAACCAGTCCTGTCGCAGCGGTGGTTGCTCTTTGCCCAGGAGCGTGGGCAGGATGCTGACTCCCTCAATCTTGTGATTGAACTTGGCGCCGGCGATTTCGCAGACTGTGGTGAACAGGTCCATGCTCATGGCTCGGATGTCGGTGGACGATCCAGCTTTGACGTGGTCTTCACCCAGCCAGGCCACACACGTCGGGACTTTCAACCCGCCTTCGTAGACGCTCTGCTTGCCGTCACGCAGGGAACCATTGTTGGCTCCCACCGAGACCTGGCCACCATTATCGGACGAAAAGATGATGACCGTTGGTCGCGGGTTGCGTCCCGCCTGCTCGGTCAGGATTGTCTTCGTGACCTGACCAATGCCCTCGTCCATGTGTTCGATCAATGCCACCAGCTTCGCTCGACGATCCGAAATGTCGGGCTCGCGAGCCTTCACCTTCGTGACCCATTCGGCTGGTGGTTGGATCGGAGTGTGTGGAGCGTTGTAAGCCAGATACAGGAAGTACGGCTGATCCTTGCTGCGACTCTTGATGTAATCGCCAGCCCATTGGGTAAACAGGTCCGTCGCGTGTCCTTTGGGATCGATCGTCTCTTTGCCGAGGGTCATGTAGTTAATGCCGTGACGACGATGCTTGTAGTAGTCGTCCATCATGTCGCCGAGGTAGCCGTGAAAGTGATCGAATCCCCGGTCGATCGGTGTATCCGGCTCTTCGAGTCCCAGGTGCCACTTACCTACGATGGCCGTGTGGTAACCAGCCGGCTTCAGAACCTGAGGAATCAACACGGCCGAATCGGTTAGGCGACCCCAGTTGTTTTCCGGGTGAGTCCGTATTACACCGGGAACACCAACGAGATCCTGATACCGCCCCGTCAGTAGAGCGGCACGTGTCGGAGAGCACACTGGGCAATTGGCGTAGAAGTTCGAGAACTTCATCCCGTGCTCAGCGATCCAGTCGACATTGGGCGACTTCAGATCCGGGGCACCCATGTAGCTCAGATCACCGTAGCCCAGGTCATCCACAAGAATCAGCACGATATTCGGCTGGCCATAGTCCTCGGCCGAGAGTGAACCGGGTGCGATCGTCGCCAGTACGGCAACCGCAAGAATAGACGGCAAAACAAGAACTCGGATCATCAGTTGGCCTCATTATCACGCAGCAATTTCAGGTGGAACGGCACGATAGCCCGTTGCAATCCAGAACCACAAGCACGCCGTTCGTAGTAACCGCATTTATGCGGTTCGGCGTCAGGGAGGGCCACAGTTCCTGCTGTTCGACCCGAAAACCCGTTCGATACGGTCTGAGCCGCACAAGCGCGGCTACTACGAACATCTTCCGCCAAACACCGCGGTCAGCCACAATGCCTGGCGTGCAACTGACACTCGACAATTCGACACCGCTCAACGTAACCGGCCGGGGCGTGACGATCATGGGACTTGGCTCGTTCGGCGGCGGAGCGGCCGCAGTCCGATTTCTGGCCAGTCGCGGAGCGCACGTCCGTGTGTCCGACCAACGGACGGATGAGCAACTCGCGGAGACGCTCGCCGAACTCAACGGAGTAACCGCCGTCGAGTACGCGCTTGGCGGGCACGAATGGTCGCACTTTGCCGACGCCGATCTTGTTCTCGTTAATCCAGCCGTGCCACCAACCCACACGATGCTTCCAAAGCTCCGTGAAGCCGGAATTCCGCTAAGCAGCGAAATGAACCTGTTCTGGCAACTCAACCGCGGACGCGTGATCGCGGTGACTGGCAGCAACGGGAAGTCGACGACGACGGGTCTGATTCACATGCTGATCGACCAGACCGAACAACGCTGTTGGCTGGGTGGCAACATCGGCCGCAGCCTGCTCCCGAATGTTGATGAGATTCGTGAAGACGATTGGGTGGTCCTGGAGCTCAGCAGTTTTCAGTTACATCAGCTCGACGCGATCCGTGCCCGACCGGACATCGCGGTCGTCACGAATTTCACACCGAATCACCTGGACTGGCACGGTTCGCTGGAACATTACCGTCGGTCCAAGCAGGCGATTCTGAGATGGCACGAGTCCGATGACTGGTGCATTCTGAACGATCTGGATGCCGACGTCCGAATGTGGCCGTCGAAAGCTGGTCGGGTGCTGTGCGGACAGCCCGGTGCGAATTCCGTGTGGCTCGACGCGGGTCGCGCGGTTTTTGAATTGCCTGACGCCCGGGGCTCGATTGATCTGAATGACAATCTGAATCTGCCAGGAGCCCACAACCACCAGAATGCGCTTCAGGCCATAACAGCCGCGCTGCTCGCCGGCGTCTCGTTGGACGATGTGTCGGGAAACCTGCGGAAGTTTCAACCGTTACCACATCGATTGCAGTTTGTCGGAGAGTTCGCCGGCCGACGGTTTGTCAATGACTCGATCAGCACGACTCCAGAATCAACAATTGCCGCATTGCAGTCGTTTTCCGAACCAGTCGTCATCCTGGCCGGTGGTTACGACAAACAGATCGATCTGTCGGCCATGGCACGTCAGATCGGCACGACCGTGAAGGCCGCGGTATTGATGGGTCAGACCGGCACAGTGCTGGATCACCTGATTCGCTCGCAGACGCCGCTTCGCGATTGCCATGTTGCCGTGGACTTCGATGTGGCTTTCGAACAGGCGGTCATCGGTTCCGCGCCCGGCGACGTTGTGCTACTCTCCCCGGGCTGCGCCAGCTATGACTGGTTCCGCAGCTTTGATGAGCGGGGAGAACGATTCTTACAACTTGCTCGGGCTCTTGAGTAATACAAGCCCGAAGCGAACCAAGCCGCAAGTCGTTCACTCGCTTGCGCTTCGGGCTTTTAGTCTCACAGATTCCCGAACGAAGCGCCGCTGTTGGCGACGACTACTCACCCTTCTTGGGGCGGCGTTCCTGCAGACGTGTCGCTTTGCCGACACGGTCGCGGAGGTAGTACAGCTTGGCTCGACGAACGACGCCATGCCGCTTGACGTCCAGCTTCGCGATCTTCGGTGAGTGCGTCGGAAATACACGCTCAACACCTTCACCTGCGACGATGCGGCGGACGGTGAATGTCTCGCGTGTGCCAGAACCGCGGCGGGCAATGATCACCCCCGAGAAGACCTGGATACGCTCCTTGGTGCCTTCCTGAATTCGGCAGTGCACGTCGACCGTGTCGCCGATATCGAATTTCAGCGGCTCTGCACGCAGACTGCCCTGTTCGACCTGATCGAGAAGTTCGTTTCGCATGGCTTCAACCCTTGTTTGTAGTCACCCGATTCATCGAGTTTTGATTCCGTCTCGGACCGCAGAACCGCACAAGTGCAGTTACTACGAACGCTTGCGATAGGCCTCATAGAGGTCCGGTCGCCGCTCTCGTGTCGCCGCAATCGCCTGTTCCGTCTGCCATTCGGCGATTGCTTTATGATTTCCGTTCAATAGAACCTCTGGCACCTGCATTCCGTTGTATTCGCGGGGTCGGGTGTACTGCGGATATTCCAGCAGTCCCGTCTCAGCGAATGACTCGTACTTGTAACTCGTTTCGTCGCCGAGGACGCCCGGGATCAGCCGGATGACCGCGTCGATGATCAGCATCGCCGGCACTTCGCCGCCGTTGCAGATGAAGTCGCCGACCGAAATCTCCAGAGGCTTCAGGCCCTGGCGAATCCGATCGTCAAATCCCTCGTACCGCCCGCTTAACAGCAGCAGTCGTTTGTGTTCCGACAGTTCCTGAACAAACTGCTGATCGAGCTTTCGGCCGCGAGGCGTCAGCATGATCAGTTGCCCTGGTTCGTCGTCATCCGCCTGCACGGCTTCGACACAGTCGAAGACCGGCTCGCACATGATGAGCATCCCGGGGCCGCCACCGAATGGCTTGTCGTCCACCGAATGCCGTTTGTCCTTCGTCCAGTCTCGAAAGTTCCACAGCCTGACGTCGACCAGCCCATTCTGAATCGCCAGCTTGAGCAGACTCTGCCCGAGCCAGCCTTCGAGAATCTCCGGGAACAGAGTCAGGACGTCGAAACGCATTTTGTGACAAGGTGAAGGGGTGACAAGGTGAGGGTGAGAGGGCGACCAGCGGGCGAGCACCTTGTCTCCCCCTCACCTTGTCACCCCTTCACAATTCACTCAGCCGCCGCTTCCGCAGGCGCTTCCGCAGCTTCTTCCGCCGGAGCTTCGGGAGCCGGTTCAGGCTCGGGTTGCTTCGGAGCGATTGTCGCAGGCGGAGCCGAACCTGTCGTCCACTTGCCGGCTTTCAGTTTCTTGATCAGCACGGCGAGCTTTTCACTGGGCTGCGCCCCGACGCCGATCCAGTAGTCGTAACGCTCCATGTTGACAGTCACGCGCTGTGACTTGTCCGGAACCATGGGATCGTAGTGCCCGATATCCTCGATGGATCGACCATCCCGCTTCACTCGCTGGTCCATCACCGAAATTCGGAAGAACGGTCGGTGAGTCCGCCCCATTCGCTTCAGTCGAATTCTTACCACTGCCTTGAACTCCTCATCTGGATTCCCTCTGCGTTCCTCCAGGTCCCCGAGATCATCACGACCACGGAGGCCCAAAGAGACGCAGAGGACTACTGTGTTACCTGTTTCGTTTGCGTGCCTTCTTCTGGTCCTTGCGTTTCTTCTTCTTCAATTCTCTCGCACGGTTGGAATCGGTCGGTCCGCGGCGACTCCGCTGCTTCTGAACTTTGAACTGACCGCTGGGATCGGTGTTCTTGGCGATGTCCTGCACGGCTTGCATGCGTTCCGACATGCCCATGCCGGACATGCGTTTCATCAGAGTCGACATTTCGTTGAACTGCTTCAGCAGTCCGTTGATTTCCGACGGTTCGACGCCGCTACCTTTCGCGATGCGGTTACGACGACTGCGATCGATCTTGCTCGGGTTCTCGCGCTCCCACGCAGTCATCGAGTTAATGATTCCGTCGACCCGTTTCAGATCCTTTTCGGGATCGTCCCCGCCTTCCATCGCATCCGTAAGACCGCCCATGCCGGGGATCATCTTCATGATCTGCTTGATGGGACCCATCTTGCGGATCGACTTCATCTGCTTCTGGAAGTCCAGCAACGTGAAGTTGCCCTGCGCCATCTTGTCCTGGGCGCTGAGCAGTTCCTCTTCATCCATCTGCTCCTGGGCTTTCTCGAACAGAGTGACCATGTCACCCATTCCGAGAATCCGGCCCGCCATCCGATCCGGATGGAACATCTCGATCTTGTCGAGCTGCTCACCGATACCGACGAACTTGATCGGCACACCAGTGACGGCCTTCACCGAGATCGCCGCACCGCCGCGAGTGTCGCCGTCGAGCTTGGTGAGGATCACGCCATCCAGTTCGAGGGCTTCGTTAAACGCCTTCGCACTGTTGACCGCGTCCTGACCGGTCATCGCATCACAGACGAGCATGATCTGGTGCGGTTGCACCTTGCTGTCGATCCGCTCAAGTTCGGCCATCAGTTCGTCGTCGACATGCAGCCGACCAGCGGTGTCGAGGATGACGACATCGCGTCCTTCGGCCTTCGCTCGTTTCACACCGTTCTGGCAGACCTTCAGCGGAGTCGTCTGCTGCGGGTCCTCTGAATGGACTGGCACACCAATCTGCTCGCCAACGACACACAACTGATCAATAGCGGCGGGACGCTGCAGGTCGGCCGCGACCAGGAACGGTTTGTGGCCCTGTTCCGACAGCATCCGAGCCAGTTTGCCGCAAGTGGTCGTCTTTCCAGACCCCTGCAAGCCGCACATCATCAGAATCGTGACGCCCGACTTCCGCAGGTGCAGCGAGTGATCAACCGGCCCCATCAGATCGACCAGGCCCTGATGGACGATGCCGACAATCTGCTCAGTCGGACTCAGCGATTTCAGGACGGTGTCGCCAACGGCCTGCTTTGTGACGGACTCGATGAATTCCTGGGCGACGTCATAGTTGACGTCGGCTTCCAGAAGCGCCTGGCGCACGGTCTGCATTCCTTCGCGGATGCTGGCTTCGGTGAGCCGGCCGCGGTTCAGGAACGACAGCGCGTTCTTTAAGTTGTCGGTGATGCCTTCAAACATACCGTCACCGTCAGATGCCAGAGGTTGCAACATCCTGTAAATACACGGGTTGCGTTGCGACTTGGCTGATCTTGACTTAACCCGTGTGGCATACGGGTCTTGCGGAAAGCCGCGGATTCTAGGCCTGCCCGGACGGATTCGCAATGCAGCCCGACGAGCAACTGGTTCAGGCTCATGCGCAGCTCAGTTTCACGCAAAGTCGCGAAGCCGCAAAGTTAACGACCGCAGACTCTTTGCGTCTTTGCGACTTTGCGTGACACTGGTCTGAACCAACGGCATCTCAGTTGTCAGTACGATTTCGACAACAACTCTCCGGAGCATTCGTGTGGCAAACGGCACTGGTTCACGACTTCCTGTCTACTCAGTCATTGGAGTCATTCTGATTCTAGTCGGGGTCGGACTCCGCGCTGTCATTCTCCCTTCATCAGAAGCGGACCCGGACGAGATTGGCTTCGACGTCGAAAAATCCAGGATGGTCGAAGCGGAAGGCGTCATTCTGAAGCTGACGCCGATTCTGAAGGGCGAAGTCGCTCGCAGCGTCATGAATCTGCGTTTACCCGACGCGCTGACGCGGCTGCAGTTTGGTGAGAACGTCGATGTGGCGGACCTGAGCGACATGGCTCCTCAGGAGTCCGGCAGCGTCAAACGACTGGCTCTCCGCATGTTCGACTGGCCAGTTCACGCGGCTGACGAACGCGTCACACGAGACATGCTGAGTCTGTGGGGGCCGCTGTTCGAGAAAATCGACTATTTCGAACGCGCCGGGTTCTCAATTGTGCGGGGCGAATTCGACACGGATGAGCCCGACCAGATTCACACTGAAGTCAGCTTCGAGGGCAGTGCCCGCGACATGAACGGGCAACTTCTGCTCGTCGAGGCGAAGCAGATTCTCACCTGGCAGCCGGTCACCAGCACGTCTCAGGAAGCCGACGATTCTGCTCATGCAGGTGCATCGTCGACCGGGTCTGAGTGGCAGATTGTCGGCTGGCATCAGAAATCGATGAAAACTACAGCCGCCGACACGCCTCTGTTTGCGGAGTCGCTAGATGTTCTGGTGCCAGACCCTGCACTGCGGGCACGACTGCGACACAGCCAACACGAGGATTACATTCTCGATCAGTACGCAGCCCTGCTGGGGAAACGCGAGTGGACTCCGCCGCATCCGGACTTTGCATTCGTTTCGCAGGACCGGCATCCGGCGGTATCGGTTGTCGACTTTGATAATGACGGGCTCGACGACCTGTACGTGATGGCTCGCTGGGGCCGAAACATTCTGCTGCACAATCG
Organism: uncultured Planctomycetaceae bacterium; assembly: GCA_964431285.1. Classification (GTDB taxonomy): domain Bacteria; phylum Planctomycetota; class Planctomycetia; order Planctomycetales; family Planctomycetaceae; genus CAUZFZ01. The sequence continues at coordinate 3,025 of CAYSJO010000931.1, read as the reverse complement.
CGGCGGCTGGTTCGAGGACGCGGCACCTCGCGTCGGGCTGGATGTCGACAGCTTTTGTTCAAGCGCTGCCTTCGCCGACTTTGACAACGATGGCGATCCCGATCTGATGCTGGGACGCACGCTGCAGCCGAGTCTCTACCTGGCGAACGAAGACGGTCACTTCGTTGATCGATCGGATGAGCTGCCGGCAGGCGTTCTGCCATCACTGGTCAGCTCTGTGTCGACCGCCGACGTCAACAACGACGGATTGGTGGATGTGTACTTTGCGACCTACGCAGCCCACCTGCTCGAAGACGAGTTGGGATCGCGGCCGCCTGGCGAGAACCGGTTCCTTCCACGGTTTCTTTCGGACGCCGACGCATTGGAACTCGACAGTCGCGTCGGCAGCAAAGACTACGATCGGTATCTCGCCGATGCCGGTCCGCCGAATGTGCTGCTGATCAACCAGGGCGACGGCGACTTCGCGATTGCCGACCAGAACAAAACAGTGCAAGGCTGGCGGCACACGTATCAGGCGTCGTGGAGCGACTATGACAACGACGGCGACCCGGACGTGTATCTCGCGAACGACTTTGCCGTGAACACGCTGCTGCGAAACGACGGGTCGAAAGGATTCGTCGATGTGGCCGAGGAATCAGGCACAATGGACATTGGGTTCGGCATGGGAGCCGGCTGGGGCGACTTCGACAACGATGACCGGCAGGATCTGTATGTCTCGAACATGTTCAGCAAGGCGGGACGACGCATCACATCGCAACTGAAGAACATAGACGGCCGGTTCGGTCGAATGGCACACGGCAACTCACTGTTCTGTGCGGAAGAGAGTGGGTTTCGGAAGGTCTCTGGCTTCGGACCGAACGACATGCACGTCGAGAAAGCCGGCTGGTCCTGGTCGGGGCAGTTTGCCGATGTCGACAATGACGGCTGGCTCGATGTGCATGCACTCAGTGGCTACTACACCGCGCCGAAAGAGATTGCCGTACAGGTCGATTTGTGAAGCCTGTGGTGGCGCACGGTCGTGCGTCGGGACTTCAACGCGACAATGCAGATGGGCAATGCATTCGCCGATTCGAGTGAAGAAGAAACGTGGAGTGAGGAGAACGAGGGCCTCTCCAACCTGCGACATCCTTTCAGCGGCAGCGAACGCAATCGCCTGTTCCTGAATCGTGCCGGTCAACAGTTTCTGGATGTCTCGGGGCTGTCTGGTGTGGACTCGCCAGCAGATGGCCGTGTCGCTGTGTGGTGGGATTACGACCGCGACGGACGGCAGGACCTGGCAGTTATCAACAGCAGTCGCCCACTATTGCAGATTTACCAGAACCGGATCGGTACACGGGATATGGACTCGGCACACGGATTTATCGTGGTCCAGTTCGCCGGCGGTAACCGGACAACAGAGCCGTCCGAACAGTTCAGCAACCGCGACGGATTTGGAACCAAAGTTCGAGTCAAACTGGCTTCGCAGTCACTGCTCCGCGAACACCTGCCCTTACAGGGACTCGCTGGCCAGAACAGCTCGGCAATGCTGATTGGTATCGGAGAACACGACACTGTTGAGCGACTCGACATCAGCTGGCCCTCCGGTCGAACGCAGTCAACAACCGGAATCATTGCCGGCACCGCAGTGACCGTGTACGAGAACGCGGACGACCGGCCTGCTGACGCTGATCCCGAATGGCCGACCGGTTTCACCATGCAACAATGGCGATGCCAGTTCGAACCATCGCCGGATCGTGCCGATCCGGCGATGGCGTCGTCAGAGTTCAAGCTGAATCCATCAACGATTCTGGAAGCGGCCCAATGCGACAGTGCCGCGCCGGATGTGCTCGTGGTCACCACAATGGCGAGCTGGTGCACATCCTGCGCACGTCATCAGTCGACAGTGAATGAACTGCGTGAGTCGTTCTCACGCAGCGCGGTGAAGGTCATTAGTTTCGCGGCAGATCCAGACGATCCCGCCGACGCCGTGCAGGAGTTTCTTGAACAGCACAAAGCTGCGTATCCGGCTATCGTCGATCCGTCGGACGAACTTCGCGAGACGATCGACCAGGTGCTTGCTGACTGGCATGCCTCAGATGCCTTGCCGACCTCGATCATCGTGGCGAAAGACGGCACAGTGATCAGTGCCGAGGGTGGGATTCCCACGGTGTCACAATTGCGCCGCATCATGAGGTGATGGTACGCGGATCGGGCGGATTCAAAGGGATCAGTGCATATCCGCTGAATCCGCGACATCCGCGTCCCAACCGTCAAAGAAACATCGCTTCAATGGCGACCAGCCGTTCGGAAACCCGCACCAGGATCGGGCCCAGGTTTTCACGCGATGGAGCGTCGCACTCTCGAATGCGACCATTGAGCTGTTCCCATCTTGTGTACGCGGTGGCGCACGTGTCGCGAAGTGTTGTCCCGGCCACGTCACCCAGCAGCAATGTGTGAATCTCGCGAGCAGAACTTCGGAACTGGCGGCACTGCTCAACCAGTGCCCGGCGATCCGCCGTGAACTCGTTACGGTTGCGAAGCCACAAATCGATGTCCTGTTCGAGCAATCCGGCAAGCAGTTCGAGAGACGCGGCCAGGTCACGAGCTTCTTCGCGACTGAAGCCACCCGGTACATCAAGTGGCTCGCGCAGTGCGACGAGCCGTTTCTCAATCTCGCCGATCGAGCCACGAATACCGCTGTGATTGATGCGGCGGAAGTGTCGTGAAAAGCTTACCCATGCCGGAGTCAGGTATCCGTAAGCATCGACCAGTTCATCCAGGTCCTCGTTGCGTTCGACGCAGTCGGCGAAGTGCTCACACACGCCGTAGAAATCGGATGCGGCACTGGGGATTTCGTCACGCCCGGGCAGAGTCACCAGTACGTTTAAAGTGACGGACTCAAAGATCTGATCGACCTCCGCCATGATGCCGACAGTCAGTTGAGACAACACCTGACGGTCGATGCCGCGGGGCAACCAGAGCAGTTCATGAATGGCCTGGTCGACGGGCTGAATTCGCAGCACTGTGCGTTCTATGTATCGAGTCG
>CAYSJO010000930.1:0-3512 GCA_964431285.1 uncultured Planctomycetaceae bacterium | reverse complement strand
TCAGCGAAATCTTTTGTTGGATCATCGGCGCCGTCGTGACACTCCTTATCTACGGCCTCTCGTGGCTGGCGCTCATCTTCAAGAGTTGAGACCAACCGTGCTCACTGCCAGGGGAGTTACTCCGTTGCTTTCAGCTCCACTCGTGTATACGGACTGGATATGTACGTCGAATAGTTGATGTCGCCATGAGTTATGGTCTTCCGGTGATTGCTGAAAAGGTCGATTCTTGTCGCCGTCGGATCGAGCTTAATCGCCGCGATCCACACGCCCTGGTCGGGAACACGAACCATTTCTTTCGAGTTCTCGTCGGGAATGAGTTCCTTGAGGTAACGCGGGCTCCCGTCGGCACCTCGGTTGTTAATCCACCAGATTCGTCCCGTCTCTTCACCAGAGTCGGGTGTGAAACGAACGGTTACGCGCAGGACTCCATCGAGAATCTGTGCCTCGATCGCCGGAGGGATCAGCAGCGGCTCGGTCACTTCGTCAGGGAAGAAATGGCGCACCAGGAACGCGGCTTTGTTCTGCTGATCCCGCTCGACTTGAGGATGGCCCTTCTTTCCATGGCCGCTGTTCGCTCCAAGATACACCGGAATCGAAGGATGGTTCCTTCCGCCCCAGGCCAGATCGTAGGCAACCATGTCATGCGTCCCAGGGTGGAAGAGCATCTTCACGTTGCGACGACGGAGAGCCTTCAGGTTCCTCGAAACAAACACCTGATCGGAAATGTCTCTGGCAAAGTCCTGTAAATCTTCCCAGGTGTGCCCGGCGTCGAGAGCGCGTTGATTGAAATTCGGTCCGAAATGTCCACCCGAAAATCCTCGCCGCTGACCTCCTGCTGCGAGGTGCCGATCCCATGCCTTCCGGTCGCAGAGCCGAAGCGGTGAATCCCAGATGGGTGATACGGTGGCGTGAAGCGCGGTCATTCGAGCGTCGTGAATGATGGCCATCGACGGAGACGCTCCATTCTTGGATGAGCCCGTCACCGCGATCTTGCCTTTCTGGAAGTGATCCCTCTCGGCATAGGCCGCCGTGACGGCTCGCATCAATGTCGCTGGCCAAGCCCAGTACTGGATTTTGTGATGCGGATTCAGGGTCTTCGCGAAACTCGCTTCCGATGCTCTTCCCAGCTCGGCCTGCCCATAAGTTGCCGGTTCCTGAACGACAGTCTTGACCAGTCCGACGCCACCCTTGAGGAGCTCAAAGTCATGCCCTCGAGGTCTTGCTTCACGTTCCAGGGTTCGAGGTGAGTTTCCACCCGTGAGATGGAATCCACGCGCCTTACGATCAGCAGGCACGACCATGCGGACGGGAACGCGGTAATCCTGACCGGGCCAGATTTCGCCGACGTTAATCGTGACAAATTTCTGCCGGGTGGCCACTGGACCGTCGACAACCCGCCAATCCTGATTGACCTGGACTTCGAGAGTCGACGAATCCTGGATCGCATCCATGTCAAAAACATCAGCAGCCCTGGCGGTGGCCGACACGAGCTGGAGACACACCAGAAGCCAGAATGCGGCCGGACAGACCGCTCTGAAACCACAACAAAGTTGGTTTGAATACATGTTTGGCAGCTCAGTTCCGGAACGGAAGTGTCGTTTCTAACAGGGGAATCTGATGTTTCTCGAAAGCCCCATTGAGTCCTCGTCGGACACGGTCGAATTATGCGAGACACTGGTCTTCGAGTCTGAAGGTCCAGCGCGTGAGATCATCTTGTGGCAGTGCGTTGCTTCTCTCGAAACTCGGGAAACGGTGCCGGGGCGTTGGGCGGGAAGCGGTCGAGGATTTTCTGCAGTCGGGCTCGACGGCCAGGGTCAATGCGTTCTTTTGACGTGAAGAGGTTCTTCGTCTGGAGCGGGTCGTCCTCGACGTGGTAACACCCCTGCTGGTTGTCGAGGAAATACTGCCAGTCGCGGACCATCCGGAAGTCGCCAAATTGCGAGAAGATCCAGTTGCGTTTCTTGAACGGGTCTTCGTCACCGGAAAGGCTTGGGACGAGGGACTTGCCGTCCAGGGTGACTCCATCCGGCAGTTGTGCTCCGGTCAGTTCAATCAAGGTTGGGTAGATGTCTGTGAAGTCGACGAGGTCGGTCGAGTAGAGACCAGGTCGCGGAATCAGAAACGGGGCCCGAACGATGAACGGTACGTGCACGCCCCAGTCAGCTCGCTGACCTTTGCCCTTGTTGTATGGTTCGTCATTGAGCATTCCAGCGGCTGATGAGCCGTTGTCTGCGGTGAAGACGATCATGGTTCTGTCGCTGATGCCGGATTCGTCGACAGCGTCGATCAGCTTACCGACAAGACGATCCATATAGGTCACGTAGCCGCCGTACTGCTCGGTCTTTTCGGTTGGTGACTTGTCTTTGTTGTGCGGAGTCGAACCAAACGGGCCGTGAGCGAGCAGCATCGGGTAGTAGAAAAGGAACGGGTCGTCTTTGTGCCGACGGACGAAGTCGATCGCGAAGTCGTTGACGGCGTCAGGACCATACGGAAGGGTCTCGCGCTTCCCGTTCGTCATGATGTAGCCGTTGAAGTAGCGTTCTTCAGTTTCCGGATGTCCTTTTTCGGCCCCCGTCCAGACGCAATGCTCGTCGAAGCCGTGTCGTTTCATAGCGTCGGGCTGAGATCGGAGGTCGTTGATCTGCCACTTGCCGCCGATGCCAGTTGCATAGCCGGCATTTCGGATTGCAGCGGCGAATGTTGTGTACTTATTCCAGTCCAGTCCTCGACCACCCCAACGGGGCACGTCGTAATGCTGCACCCATCCGTGCCGGAACGGATACTGACCGGTCAGCAGCGTCACGCGCGTCGGTGTGCAGATCGGAGTACACCACGCGGTGGTGTAACGCACGCCCTCTTTGGCGAGCCGATCGACATTGGGGGTCTGGTGCTCGGAGTCATAACAGCTCACCCAGTCGCGGCCCATGTCATCGACCATGATGAGGATGATGTTCGGCTGCGTCGTCTTGCTGGACTCGTCAGCCTGAGCTCGTCCTGCAGCTGTCCAGATAAGAAAGGCAATCATTACGTAAGAGAATCGCATCAGTGAATCTCAGCTGTTGTTTCTTGTGGGCAGTAATTTGCGGCACACTATTTCGTGAGAAACACCCGGCTCGCGACGATGATCTTCACGAGATCACGGAAGCCGTAACTCTCCTTTGCCACGGCGGAAACGATGCCGTCGATATCTCCGCGATCAACGAATGCCAGTCGCCGACCCAGGGCGTAGGTCAGCAGCTTCTCAGTCAGACACTTTGTGAATTGAACGGGGCGAGCGAGCAGATAGGCGCGAATGCCGTTTGGCCCGTCGAACCTGGAACCGTCGGGCATCTCGCCGGATGGATCGATACGGGCCTGCTTCGAGTAACGCTCGCGGAAGCGTCCGAGATGATCGAAGTTTTCCATGGCCAGACCGATGGGGTCGATCTTCCGGTGGCACTCGTTGCAGGTCTCAATCGTCCGGTGTTTCGCCATCAGTTCGCGAATAGTTTTGACGCCGCGTGTGTCTGGCT
>CAYSJO010000929.1:0-8143 GCA_964431285.1 uncultured Planctomycetaceae bacterium | reverse complement strand
GCGGCCCAGTCGACTTCGACGTACCGCCGTCGGTGCAGCAAATGAATGATCAACGGAATCGCTGCCAGTGCCAGGCCACCGCGCAGCCAAGGGCTGCCGAACCCGAAAGCGAGTAATGAAAGGCCAGTTTTAGACATAGGCGTCATTAGAACGGGCGCTCGCCTGAGAGGCCATTGTGAGTCGGCAGGACACTCATGGAATCCAACGGTAAACTGCCTTGTTCGGCCTTGAAAGTTCGTCAATCGCCAATCATCAATGCTGCTGACGCTCCTCTCGCGTCAGACCACACTATGCGAAACCCCGCACCACTGCTTCAACCTGGCAAACTGACCGAGGAGCAGGTCTGCGACATGCTGGCGCCGGTTGAATTCGTCGATTGGAAAACCGCGCATCGTCGGCTGCTTGATTTCTGTGTCGATGATGCCCATCGGGATGCGCTGACGACAACTCTTCCCATGCTGCTGTCGGCCCTGCAGGCGGCCGCCACACCGGACCAGTCCCTGCTCAATCTCGAACGGCTCATACAGTCGGTGGACGATTCGCTCGAACTGCTGCAGTTTCTGGCAGACAACCCGCGGGGCGTCGAAATTCTCGTCAAGCTGTTCGTCAACAGTCAGTTTCTGACCGAGATCCTGTTGCGACACCCCGACTGGCTGAGGCAGCTCACCCAGCACAAACGAATTGCGGAATTCAAGAGTCGTGAGCAGTTTCGAGACGACGCCCAGGTAGCCGTTCAGCCCGGTTGTGATATGTCCGAGCGACTCGATTTGCTGCGAAAGTTCCAGCAAGGCGAACTGCTGCGGATTGGAGCGTGTGACAATTTCGGGCTGATGGACCTCAAGTCGATCACGCTGCAACTGTCTCTGCTGGCGGATGCCATTGTACAGACGGCTCTGGCGCTGCTGGCTGCACAGTCGGGAGTGAGTCTCGATGGTTTCGTCGTCCTGGCAATGGGAAAACTGGGCGGCGAAGAACTCAATTACAGTTCGGATATTGATCTGGTCTTTGTATCTCGGCAGGACGCTACGCCGTACTGGGAACTCGGCCAGCAGTTGATACGCGGTGTCATGGATTCGACGGCCGAAGGTTTCCTGTATCGCGTTGATATGCGACTGCGGCCCTGGGGCCGATCCGGGGCGCTCGTGACGTCGCTGGAAGGCTATGTCGATTACCTGCGACAGCACGGCGGGCTGTGGGAAAAGCAGGCGTTGTTAAAGGGGCGACCAATCGCCGGAAATCTGGATGTTGGCCATGAGCTGCTGCAGCGTGCCGAACCGCTCATCTTTGAAGCGCCGATCAACAAGGTCCGCGAAAACGTACGCGTAATGAAGGAACGAATTGAGGCTGACCTGAAGAAGCAGGGTCGCGCGTACGGCGAAGTCAAATCAGGTAAGGGATCGATCCGTGATGTCGAATTCGTAACGCAGTATCTGCAGATCAGACACGGCCGCACGCAGACGCACGTGCGATCGTTCAACACTCTCGATGGGCTTATTCGACTTGTCGACTTCGAACTGATTCAGCCAACCGAATTTCGACAGTTATCCACGGCGTATATCTTTCTGCGGAAGATCGAACATTCCCTGCAACTGCTTCACTATCGGCAGGCGCATTCGCTTCCGTCGGATGAACGCGAATTGGCTTATCTCGCGCGACGCCTTGATTTCCCGGACACCACAACTTTCCTGCAAGGTTACGAGCGTCACTGCTCGGAAGTCCGTTCGATTTACGAGCGCTACATCGAGGCACAGGAGTCCGACGTTGGTCCGGTCGAGATGGTTCCACCTGCTCCGCCCCGGCCGGGACACGCCGAATTGATGGCGCCTGCCTACGCAAAGGTATTTTCGGAAGCCGATATCGAACGACATGGTCGCCTGCTGGAACAGATTGATCCACAGCATCCCGTTGTCCTTGAATCCGTCAAGGTGTCCGAGGGATGTGTCGAATTGACGGTGTGCGGAGTCGATCAGCGGGGTGACCTCGCCATGATGTGCGGGCTGCTGTTCGCATACGGATGCAACATCCTGCATGGGCAGGTCTTTACTGCGCGTCAGGTCCTGCACGCTCAAACAAAAGAGTTACACGATACAGGCAGCCAGCCCTTCGATGAGCGGCGGTTCGTCAACGTGTTCACACTCAAGCCACCAGACAGCGGACACAATGGCAGCGATGGAACGAACGAAGCCTGGGCTCGGTATCTCGACGAACTCGAGGGTCTTTTCTGCCTGGCAGGCGAAGGAAATCTGGCAGAATCGCAGGGTCGGGTTGCTCGCCGTGTCGCGAGCGTTCTTCATGAACATCCGATGGCCCCACCGGTGCCCGGGCCGATGGACGTCGAGATCGACAACACAAAGTCGAACACGTTGACCGTGCTGCACATCAGCGCAGAAGACACCCCCGGATTTCTTTATGAGTTGACCAACTCATTATCCCTCCTGGGTTACGACATCCGACGGGTGATTCTGACGTCACTGGGCAATCGCGCGGTCGACACGCTGTTTATCGTCGGGCCAGGCGGAGAAAAAATCACCGATCCCGAACAGCAGACGCGTCTGAAGACAACCGTTGTCCTGGTGAAGCATTTCATGCAACTGTTGCCGGACTCACCGGATCCTGCTCGGGCACTGCTGCATTTCGGTCAGTTCCTGGAGCAACTGTTTGAGTTGCCGGACTGGAGCGACAAGCTGGCCTCGCTCGACCGCAGCGTCGTCCTCGAAGCACTGTCCCGTCTTCTGGGCGTCAGTGATTTTCTATGGGAGGACTTTCTCCGCGTGCAGCACGACAACCTCTTTCCCGTCATCCGCGACATCGACGGCCTGGCGCAACGCCGGCCTCGCAGCGAGATCGACGCCGAACTGACGTGCTTGATTGCGGAATCCGACTCGGCTGACGAGTGCCGACAGCGCATAAACGACTTCAAAGACCGCGAGATGTTTCGAGTCGACATGCGGCACATCGCTGGGCACATCGTTGAGTTCGGCCAGTTCTCGGCAGAACTGACGGACGTCGCCGAGTGCGTCGTTCAGGCCGCCGTCGATGTCTGTCGTCACGAGTTGGTCGACCGATATGGAACTCCCTGTACGAAACCTGGCGATCAGTCCACAAAGAACCGACTGACTGTGCTGGCACTGGGGAAGGCTGGCAGTCGGGAACTCGGTTTTGCGTCGGACATCGAACTGATGTTTGTCTATGCCGGCGCCGGTCACACCGATGGCCCCTGTGCCATCTCGACGGCCGAGTTCTACATCAAGCTGGTCGAGGCATTTACGCACACGATTCAGGCGCGACGCAGAGGAATCTTTGAAATTGACCTGCGACTGCGCCCGTTTGGGAATGCCGGGCCACTGGCCGTCTCTCAGGCGGCGTTTGAAGCATATTTTGCTCCCACAGGCCCGGCCTGGCCCTATGAACGACAGGCGCTCGTCAAGTTGCGACCCATCGCGGGTGACCCCCAGTTCGGTTGCCAGTTGGTCGAATTGCGAGACCGGCTGGTTTACACGGGTGAGCCATTCGACGTCGCTGCAATGCGAGGACTGCGTGAACAACAGGTGCGACAACTCGTTCAGCCGGGAACCTGGAACGCGAAGCTCAGCGCTGGCGGCCTGGTGGATTGCGAGTATCTCGTTCAGGCGCTGCAGATCAGTCACGGCCAGGTGCAACAGTCCATACGTCTCACCAACACACGGAAAGCCATACGAGCGCTACACGATGCCGCATTCCTGTCGGACGAGCAGTCTGATCGACTGCGTCGCGCGCACGTGTTTCTGCGGCGACTCATTGATGCGTTGCGAATCGTTCGCGGGGACGCCAGAGACCTGGCTGTTCCAGACCCTGTGACCGAAGAGTTCGAATTCCTCGCACGGCGACTGGGCTACGGGACGCGACTGTCCGAATTGTCGCGGGACATCGAATCAACCGCGGCCGACGTGTCTGATGTGTCGCGTCTTCTCGATCGACTTCAGTAGCTCTCGGCCTCTGTCTTTGACGCTCGAGACCAATTGCCACCGCCGTTTCTCGATCAAACAACAAACGCCACAAGGGTTACTCGTGGCGTTCTTTCTTAACCGTACGTCTCGCGACCAGCGTGCTTATTCAGCGGCCGGCTTTTTTTCGGCTGGTGCTTCCTTGGCAGCAGTGGGCTTCTCGGCTGCTTCCTTCGCTGCAGCCGGTTTCTCAGTTGGTGCTGGCTTTTCAGCTGGCTTCTCTGCCGGTGCATCACCTTCGGCCGGCTTTTCAGCTGGCGCGTCACCCTCTGCTGGCGCGTCACCCTCTGCTGGTGCATCGCCTTCGGCTGGTGCAGCGCCTTCGGCTGGGGCAGCACCTTCCGCTGGGGCGTCGCCTTCGGCCGGTGCATCGCCCTCTTCTGGTGCATCACCTTCGATGGGCGCACCATCCTCAACCAGATCGTCACCTTCCATCGGCACTTCTGCGCCGCCACCAGTGCTTGAGCCTGCATCCAGACTGCTGGTCGGAGCTGCGGGAGCTTCAGGCTTCGCACAACCGGCACCAACTGCCCACAGGCCAAATACGGCAACAATTGCGAACAGTCTCGCGACTCCAAAGATCACCCGCATGATTCGCTCCTTTTCCAGAGATTCGTTGTTCGTCGTTTCCGCCCGGCAACCACCTTGTGGGGTTTCCCGCGTACGTGCGTAATTAAAGGCAGGTCCCCCGACAGATTCAATCCTCAAAGTCGCTCCAAGCCATATCGGACAGATTTATCATGTCAAACCGCGAAGACCGGGACAACTTTTCGGGCGAGTCCTCCAGGAATCTACCACTGTCCACGAATGGAAGCGTATTCCGTCTTGCCATTGACAACTATGTAAAGCTCAGTTGACCAACAGCCCAACACCAGCATGGGCTGAGCCTGCGGTTTCATGCAGTGCGGGTGTCCGCTGCCCGCGGAAGAGTGGTGGACTCTGCAACAATTCTGATGCTGCAAGGTGGATAAAACTAGGCATTCGGGGCGTTGTCATGGCCTCATCGCCCTGAGGGGTACACCAGACGTCTGTGTCACCGTGCATCTGACACCACAGTGTTCGATTCTGCCGCAGTCGGATGTAGCGGTCGCGTGCCAAAAAGTATCCCTCGTGGAAAGTTTTGAACTGGCACGCCGTTCGCATTACACCGGACTAATCGCGTCAACCATCACAACATGACATTTCTGACCGACTGGAGTGAGTCCGCCAGTCTGTCGATTCCGAATCGGTGCCATTTTCGGACTTACGGGTCGTATTCGGCTGGCATGGGGCCAGTCGCAGCATTGAAAACACATAAGGAGAATCGCATGAGCCAGATTCCGTCCTGGTTGCGAGAGTTCGTCGAACGAGCCACAGACGAGGTGGCGTCGCTTAACACCACCGATGAAGTGCACTGCCACGTGTATCAAAACACCGACGACGGTCACGACGAGTGGGAAGTTTCACTGTTCTGCGGCGCGAACACGGTCGGTGGACGCCTGCAGGCATTCCCACTGGACCCCGTTCTATCCGTCGATGTGTTCGCATTGGCTGCACTGCTGGATGAGCCAGAAGCTTGCCGCTGGCAAACTCGTCCATTGGGAATCGAAGACGACCTGGGAGCTCATCTAAGCGTCGAGGGGTCTCATCGCGGACACCGCATCTGGCTGCGGATCCTGAGCGAGAGACCCAGCGTTATCGGCGACGCCAACGAGGCTGACTCGATTCATTCGACTGACAGACAACCCTGACAACAGAAACAACCAGTCAACGCCATGTGTTTTGGGAACGACATTCCGGTTTGAGACACCGCAACACGATCTAACCGGAAAACTGTCTACGGCAGCGGCCCACATACGGCTGCATCTCGTGCAACAGAGATACAGCCTGAGAGACCAGAAAACAGCCCGGACTGATTATCCGGGCTGTTTTCGCGCGCCCACACAAGTGTGTCGTACTGGTGCACTCGGACAACTCGTCGCCCGGCAGTTCGGCCGCTACAACTCTCCCCAACGCATTGTCACCGGAGCGAGTCCATGAATGTGCTTGAACTGAAAGCCGCCGATTCAGCATCCACTGCCAGCATCTGTATCGATCGCGGTTTCAACTGCTTCTCTTTTCGAGCTGACGTTGACGGTCGCATCATTGATGTGATCGATTCGCAACCGGGCTTTGAAGCTGGCGAAGGAAGGGAAAGCGGTAACGGAATCCCACTGCTGTTTCCGTATCCCAACCGTATCCGAGCCAGCAGATACTCCTGGGCCGGTCGCGACTACGAGCTGCTGAACAACCTGGTCAGCTATGACAACACTGGCAATGCGATCCACGGATTCTGTCTCGATCGACCGTGGCGCGTGGTTGAATCCGGGCCCGGTTTTGCCATCGGCGAGTTTCACCTCTCGCGAGACGCTCCGGATCGACAAGACCTGTGGCCGGCCGATTTCGTCATCCGCTGCCGCTACGAAGTCCTTGGAAGCAACCTGCTTTCACGCTTCGAGATCGTGAATCCTGATACTGTGGCTTTGCCGTGGGGACTTGGCACACACGCCTATTTCAAACTACCATTGTCTGCCGACTCGGACGCTGACAAGTGCCTGCTCGTCGCTCCCCCAACGACGCAGTACGAGCTGATCGACTGCCTTCCCACCGGTGAGCAAAGTCCCTTGCCGGACGATTTCGATTTGAACGACGGCATCCGTTTCGGAACACGAAAGCTTGATGATGTCTTCGGCGGCGTGCCCGCTGACCTCGTCGAATGCTGCATGATGGACGAGTCATCCGGATTGCAGGTTGTGCAGCACAACCCCGGCAGTTTCCGGGAACTGGTGATCTACACTCCGCCAGACCGCGACGCCGTCTGTTTCGAGCCCTACACGTGCATCACAGACGCAATCAATCTGCAGCAGCAGGGTGTAAACGCTGGCTGGCAAACACTTGGTCCGGGCGAGAGCTTCAGCACCTGGATCAACATCGAAGCTGGCCCGATCATCGTCTGACCTCACTGAATGACCTCACGCTGGGCCATCAATCGTGTGCCGGGTATTCTGTCGCGGCTGATATCGTCGTTTGTTTCCATGCTACTCCCTGTCGAGTTTCTGACATGAATGCACTGGTTCGCGTCGTTGTCTTGTTGAACCTGCTGGCGCCAGCGTGTTGCCTGGCCGCAGAAATCCAGTTGCTGCCTGAAAAGGTCGTGTTGACCGGCAGCGAGGCGCGGCAGCGCCTGCTCGTCGAACAAGTCACCGACGGACGGCACACGGGCCAGATTCAGAGCGAACTGACCTGGGCGGTTAGCGACCCCTCCGTGGTGAAGGTTGAGGATGGCACACTGATTCCGCTTTCTGACGGTGAGGCGACGATCACTGTGATGTCTGCGAACGGTTCGGCAACGTCGCAGGTCACCGTTGAGCACTTTGCACGTCAGCACGAATGGAGTTTTCGCAATCACGTTCAGGCCGTGCTGGCCCGAGTCGGGTGCAACTCCGGGTCGTGCCATGGAGCTCTGGCCGGCAAAGGCGGCTTCCGCCTCAGCCTCCGCGGTTACAACTCCGATGCCGACTATTTCACCATTGCAAAACAGGCTCGCGGACGGCGCGTCGAATTGTCCGATCCCGGTCGAAGCCTGGTTCTCGCAAAACCCAGTGGTGCACTTCCACACAAAGGCGGCTTGCGGTTCGAAACGGATTCTCGCAATTACCGAGTCCTTTCCGAATGGATCGCTGCGGGAGCAGAGCCGCCAGCCGACGACGACCCGGTTGTCGAGTCCATCGAGATACTGCCGGACAACGTCCAGTTGACTGTCGGGCAGTCACAGGACATCGTCGTGCGGGCGCATTACTCGGACGGACACACCGAAGACGTCACCCAGTGGGTTCAGTTTTCGTCGGCGGATGAAACGGTTGTCAAAGTCGACGAGCATGGTCGCGTAAACGTGATCGGTCACGGTGCCGGAGCCGTCTCGGCATGGTTTGCGAGCCGGATCGTTCTTTCACGCGTCACGAGCCCGTACCTGTACGATGTCCCTGCCGATGTCTACAAGAGTGAGCCACGACGCAACTTCATCGACGATATGGTACTCGCCAAGCTGAAAGACCTGCGTCTGCGTCCGTCAGCGGCCTGCACCGACGGGCAGTTCATCCGCCGAACATACCTCGACACGATCGGCACACTGCCAACGGCTG
>CAYSJO010000928.1:0-16204 GCA_964431285.1 uncultured Planctomycetaceae bacterium | reverse complement strand
CCGGCCCATGTCCGCCGTCTCCCCCGAGTCCGCCAGTTCGTCAACGCCAAGCTGATCCTCAACGGATTCCGTATCCTCAAAAACAAAAACCAGTTACAGCTCCAAGCCCCATGAATAAAGTTCCACGCGGGGAGAGGGAACCAGTCAGACGCGTTCCCTCTCCCCGCTGGAGAGAGGGTCAGGGAGAGGGGGTTTCGAGTCGAATGAATCTTCCGAAGAGCAATTCTGAAAATGCTTTACCAACCTACGAGCCGCTGAGGTCCCGCAGCGTTTGTACGGCAAAGCAGGCGTGGAGCGCCGCACCGATCGGTAAGGCGTCCTCATCAGCTTTGAATAGCGGATGGTGCACCTGGTGCGTGCAACCGGTTGCCTCATTGCGAACTCCCAGTCCCACGAAGCAGCCAGGAACCTGTTCCGTGTAGAACGCGAAGTCCTCACCACCCATCACTGGTGGAATCTCATTCACGGATTCGCGACCCAGTATCTCGCTGGCAAATTCCTGGACCGCTCCCCAGACTGCGCCGTCATTTACGGTCGGCGGATAGGGATTCCCTGGGATTTTGATGGTCGCTTCGCAGTCGTTGGCCGCAGCAACCTGTGTTACGAGTGATTGCACTCGGTCCTGCAGCCAGTGGAAGCGATCCACCGTTAGAGCTCGAATTGTTCCCGCCAGATGCACGGTTTCGGGAATCACATTGTAAGCCTCGCCGCCGTGCACTTTCGTAATACTGATCACTCCCGAATCCAGCGGGTCGAGATTGCGTGAAACGATCGTCTGCAGTTCCGTGATAATTTTGGCCGCCGTGACGACTGGGTCGATACAGTGATGCGGCATGGCTGCGTGTCCGCCTTTGCCGCGAACGGTGATTTCCACTTCACCGGCGGCAGCCAGAAACGTCCCGGTTCGCGAGCCGATCGTCCCGGTCGGCAACTCCGGCCAGACATGCAGACCGAAGATCTGTTCCACGTTGGGATTCTCCAGCCCCCCTTCTTCCCGCATCCGCTTTCCGCCAGCTCCACCTTCTTCTGCCGGTTGAAACAGTAGACGCACCGTTCCCGGCAGTTTCGCCTCCTGCTGACGAAGCAGTCTGGCCGCGCCCAGCAGCATCGCTGTGTGGCAGTCGTGTCCGCAGGCATGCATCTTTCCATCAACTTGACTGCGGAACGGCACGTCCGTTTCTTCGAGAATCGGTAGAGCGTCCATATCAGCACGCAACGCCACACAAGGCGATTCACCCGTGCCCAGAGTTGCCATCACGCCGGTTTCAGCGATGCCGCTTTGATACTTGATGCCAAGTTCGTCGAGCGTATCGCGGACGAGCTGGCTGGTTTTCACTTCCTCGTACATCAGCTCAGGATGCCGATGCAATTGACGTCGGATGCCAACGATCCAGTCTGACTGCGAACGTGCGTCTGCGAGGATCTGCTGGTATGACATCGCTGTGGACCCTTGAGCATGGATGGAGAACCCGGACCGCCGGAGGCCTCAGTTGTACGTAACAAGAGCCTTGAAATGAATCATTGGGTGGATTGTCTTCGAGCAACAGGTAATCTCACCGTTGTTCGGCTTCGTTGAAGTAATTGGTATAGCGATGCCGTCTGCGTAGATCTGAATCGCCCTGGCTATCCAGGAAGTTGACGATGTCCGTCACGCCCAACGACCTGGTGATGCTGCATGATGGATCGAGTTACTTCACGGATCCCATCAACCTCGTCGTCTGGCATTTCACGCTGGAAGGCAAGCGTCAACAGGTCGCCAGCGGCATCAGCTTTCCCAATGGAGTCATCACATTGCCGATCAGACTTGTTGTTTGTGTCTGACACGCATGGTCGTTTCGTCTACTCGTTTCAGATCCAGGCGGATGGCTCGCTGGCTCACCCGCAGGAGTACGGCCACGTGCATGTCCAGGATTCAGACCGAACGAGCCGAGCAGACGGTATGGCCGTTGACACCAAGGGCCGTCGCTACCTGGACACACCCATGGGAATACAGGTGTTTGATCAGCTCGGCCGCTACCATCTGATCCTGGCATTGCCACCAGGAGTCGACTGCGTCTCAAACGTCGCCTTCGGCGGTCCGAAACTTAACACGCTGTACATCACATGCATGAATCGAGTCTTCAAGAGACGCATCGGCGCCACTGGCGTCCACACCTGGCAGGCCCTCGTCCAGCCACCCCGTCCCGGCCTGTGATGTGGGCGAGCTCACGATGTCCCGGTCAGGTTACTCCTGACCCGTCAACTGGATTTGCTGGTAGAGGTTACGAATCGTATCGCAGCGGTCTGCCTGCCACGGATTGGCTGGCGTGATGGTTGCCACCTTTGCGAGCACTTGACGGGAGATCGCGCGGAACATTTTCGGCGTGACGGCGTAGCTTTGTTTCTCGAACAGGTGGGCCAGGTACACCGCCGATTCCAGCCATGGTTCGACTCGTTCTGTTTGCGCTGCGGCCTGCAGCCGGACGATGCCGGCGAACACCGTCGGCTCGATGACGATGGCGCGATCGAACAACTCAAGTGCCTCCTCGCCGTATGGTTGCCGCCGATTCTCCTCGACGACTTTTGTTCGCCATGCGGCGCGGAACGTCAATGACAATGCCAGCCATGTGTCGCCCGGGGCTGCTGTCCCAAGTTGTCCATCGAGAAACTGCAACTGCTGCCAGTCCTGACTGTAGTAGGCCGTGGCCGCTGCAACGATCGGCGACCGCAATGAAACGGTTGCCGACGCGAGCTGGATTGTCTCCGAAACTTGGCCGGTCGCGATTTGAGGCAGCGCGATTTCGGTCAGCTTGAATCGTGCATCGCGATCGTTTGGATTCGTGTCCAGTACCGCCCGAAATCGACTCACTGCTGTATCGGCGGCTCCCGTGTAGAGCGCAATATAACCGTCAGCGAGAAGACGATCCCGATTGCTGCTGAGTGATTCAGCGATCATCCGAGCCCGCGCTTCCTGCTTTGAGAGCAACAGCACGCGGACGAGTTTTGCCGCGTCCAGTCCGACCCGATCGATGAGCGGCTGTGTGCCAGTACGGTGAATCAGTGTGTCGGAGCACCGAAAGACTTCCGGATCCATCGCAACAAACGCATCGCCCGGACTGCGGGACGATCCCGTGGCCAGGCAGTTGTCGTTGTCCGTGATGATAGGAGCCCCCGAGCAGAACTCCTGCAGTGCCGGCTCGTCCATCAACAGTGTGGCAGCAACGTCGTGGACATCGTTCACTCCGATCCAGCGGAATGATCTCAGCCCGCTGCGCAACGGACGTCCGGTTTCCAGGATCTGCTCTTCGACCTGCAACGAAGAATCCGATGCGAGGAACAGCAGCAGTCCTTCTGTGGGCTGATAGACACGCACGTGCGAAAATACATCTTGAAGCGTGGCACCCAGTGACTGGACCAGACCTTTATTCGCGTATCTCGAATTCATCCACTGCAGCAACACGCCGTTTTCAGCCAGGTGTTCGTGAGCGAGCTGCATGAATTCACGCGTGTAAAGATGCGATGCGCCCGCCGTCCACGGATGCGAAGGCTGCGAGACGATGGTGTCGTACGTCTTCGAGCTGAGCGAGAGTGCTCCCCGCGCGTCGTTGATGACGAGTCGCAACCGCGGGTCACTGAGCGGATCGTGAGCACGCTCCATCGAAACTTCACGGATCGCTGCGACAACTTTCGGCTCGAGTTCGACAGTGTCGATCGACTCAATCGTCTCCGGTACACCTTCGACAAGACTGCCGCCGCCGAGTCCGATGATCAGCATCGATTTCGCATCCGGTCGGGCCAGCACCGGCAGGCCAGCCAGCCAGCGGGCGCCGTCACTCGATCCACCCACGGCACCCTTAGGCGCGATGAGAGCTTCGGGCAATCCATTACACAGCAGCCGATAGCCAAACTCTTCGTGCGATAACAGCACATTGGCTGATGTTCCGACCTGCGAATACACCACGGTCCGGGGAGCTACGATGTTGTGTAATGGTCGATAGCGCAGAAGGGCATCCGGACCACCTGTGAACAGCAACAGGGCAACGACACCTGGTACAGAGATGGCGATCGGAACGAGCCGCGTGATCGATCGCTCCCAGAACAGGACGCAGCCAGCGACCCCGAGATTGACGATAGCCGCCACGGCGACGGCGCCATGAAACCCGAGCGTTGGCAGCAGCAGGTGTCCGCACAACAGAGAACCCAGAATCGCGCCCAGAGTGCTGGCCGCGTACAGCCAACCTGTGACCTGCGACACGTTGGAGTGGTCTCGGCCGACGACTTCAATCGCCAACGGCAGCGCCATGCCGATCGCGACAGTCGAAGGCAGCAGCACCACAAGACACAGAGATACGTTGGCCACGAAACTGCCCGTCAACCCGCTCCCGATCCACTGTGACACAAGCGGGACGAAATCAATCCCGGAAAACATGGCGACAGTGGCAACTGCCGCCGCAGTCTGGGAGATCAGGAGAAGGCGTAATGCCGGGTGACCACGTCGGACGAGTCGAACGGCCAGGCAGCTTCCCAGCGCGATGCCCGTAAGGAATCCGGCGAGCATTGTCGCGAACGCGAACAGGCTGCTGCCAAGAACCTGACCGAGCAGTCGCGTCCACATAACTTCGTAAGTAAACGCGGCCGCGCTGGCCAAAGCGATAAGTGACGCCAGTGCGGCCAGAGAAGGGCCATGGGTGCGTCGTTCGTCCAGAGAGCTGGCTTGTTTGGGAACTCGGGCCACGTCTGACTCAACCGAAGCGGCCGGGAGTGTCTTCTGCAATACGGCTGCCAATGCAAACACCAGGACGTTGATGCCGGCTCCCGCAAGAATGGTCGATTGCAGACCGTACGACGGAACCAGAATGAAGGCGGTCGCCAGAGTTCCTAAGACCGCCCCCAACGTGTTAATGCCGTAGAGCAGTCCAATTCGTCCCGTGTCGCGTTGATCACTGACGACGTGTCGGGCGAGCATCGGCAACGTGGCGCCCATACAACCAGTCGGAAGCAGAACCAGTACGAACACCAGCAGTGTGTCCGTCATGATCTCTAGCGCTCCGCCCGCAACCGGAAGCTCGGGCTGCCCGCCGCACATCCAGATTCGAGCGGCGTTCGCGGCCTGCAACCCAAACGGCACTGACAGAGCGCCGACAGCGACACCAAGCTCCAGCAGTCCATACGCGAGTATCGGTCGGCGAATTCGTCCGGCATAGCGGGAAGAAATGGCGGCACCGAATGCCAGTCCGCCCATGCAGGCCGCAAGGACCGCTCCGAGTGCGGCTTCAGATGTCCCAAACACGGCAGCGAACTGCCGCAGCCAGACGGTTTCGTAGAGCAGTCCAGCGAAGCCGGAGAGCAGAAAACACGTCGCGACCAGCCACCATCCCATCGAGCGGCCTGACCGACTCGAACTGTGAGCGTCCATGCCCGTTACTCCCGTACCACGGAATCTGAACCATCGCGGCGTTCGATACGGGTTGCCTGACGATCGTGTCAAGGTGAGCCTGCGCTGGACATCGTCCGTGTCAGGACAGCAACGAAACTGTCACATTCGAATGCCCGGTACTCTCAGGCTGCCACGTGTTCGTCCTGCTTCGTGGACTCAAGGTCCAGCGTTCTCCGGTAGCCGTACCGGTTCAATTGAGGCGCTGCGAGGGTCCAGATGAGTCGCTGCTGTCGGGGCGTCAGATTGTCGGCCCACTCGTCATCCTGTCTGAGGTGAATCGGGCCACCGGTGCGAACTCGATTTCCCGCGTAGAGATGTCCCGGATTCATCGGCTCGCCTGCGGCCAGTTGCATCGCGACTTGCGAGAAATCAAGACTGGCCAGTTTACCGATTGCGTTCAGAGTCTCCGTCGGACGGGCGATGAGATCCTCGTAGTGAATTCGGGCGGACGGTCGATCGGGAAACAGGCGGCACACCTGTTCGCTGTAGCCATTCATCAACGCCCAGTAAGCCGCAGAGACGCTGACTGGTTTCGACGGAATTTCTCGCGGAATCCCGGACTCGCGTGACTGGTGCAGCGCTTTCATACGTGACCACGCCACTCCCCGCGCGTCACGAACGAGGTGCACCAGCCGGACATCCAGCTCAGGAATCAGACACAGTAGATGAGCACGCAGTGGGTTCTTGCTGGATTCAACAATGACCCGTTGACCGGATGTTTCGGAGATCGCGCGGTAAAGCGCGGCAGTCTGATTCAGGCACTCAGTCAGTGAGGACGACTGCCGAGTAGGACGGCGGCGAAGGCGCATCCAGCTCCGCAGTCCCAGATCGAATGACTGGATGTGGCAGAAGCGTCGATAGAGTTTGCGATGGTCGGTGATCGCGGACAGACCAGTCAGCTCGCACCAGTGGGATCGCACGCGCGTCCAGATCGGACAGGCGTCACGTGCTTCCCCGCAGGCACAGTTGGCACGATGCAGAGCTTCTTCCCGGAAGATGTGAATCAACTCGCCCGTACCGAACACCTCGGGGTGGCTCCCGAGGATCACATCCAGCACGGGCGAGCCACTCCGGCCGGCGCCCATGACGTACACGACCCGGATACGATCATCCGAGTTTGATTGCGCAATACGCATTCGGACTCCATTCCGAATTGCTGTATATGTTGAACCAAATGAGGCACTGGCAGAGCCAGTGGCACACGACCCGCCGATTCAGGAAAGGCCTAGTTCAAGCCTTCTTCCGCAAGCATTTCGGTAAACTTCTTCTGCACACGTGTCTTCAGTTCGCCAAAGAACTCGCGCGTGTTGAAGTAGGGCAGTTCGATTTGCGGATACTCGTCGTGGACTTCGTCAGGCATCACGTAGTCTTCATCCGTGAATCCCTGCTTCAACTCCAGCGCGTAACCGCGCAGGAAGACCCGGCGAACGATCTTTTCCAGTTCCTCTTCGGTGATTTCAAGACCACCGATGGCGCCCAGGGCTTTAACCATCAAGTCGTTCTTGAGAGCACTGAATTTGCAGACACCGGTGAAGTCATCCCGCAGAATTGACAGGCCCCGCGTGGGGTTCGTGATGGCGTCCACCCAGTACTCCATGCTCGTTTCCTTCTCGTTCACACAAAGAAGGTAAGTCTTCATGGACATGTGGGCTCCGGCCAGTGCCCACGGGTAGCCGGGATTGTGCTGCGGCAGATAGGCGGCGTACTCCATGCCTTTGGAATGCATGGCATAGCCTTCTGCATCGCGTTCTCGCGCGATCAACGCGACACCCCGACCGAGGTCGCTGAGTTTGCCGTTGCCGATGTCTTGAATCACCTGAGCGGTGGCTTCGAAGTCACCATAGGCCATGCCACCGGCTACGGGTGTATCAGGATTGCGACGGTTGTATTCCATGGCCCACGAGAGCGTCGTCCCGATCGAGATCGAGTCCATGCACATCTGATCGACGTACTCACACAACTCAAGGCATTCGTGACCGTCGAAAACACCGATGTTGGACGAGAGCAGGTTGAGCGGTTCATAGTCCCACTTGGCTCGGAACTTCCCAGCCTTGCCTTCATCGGTTGCGTCGTAAATGTTCTTGTGACACGAGATACCACAACGAAAACACGATTCGTCTTTGACAACGTATTCGCCGGTGGCTTCGAAGTTGTCACGGTGGAATGGAAGTGACACGCGTGTGCCAGTTGGCACGAAGTTCATCTCCGGCATGCAGCCGACGGGATTCAGAATTTCGACGTTGGCCCAAGTACCGCCCCCGCCGTCTTTTTTCTTATCACGGAACCGAGCGCTGCCCTTGCCCTTGGCGATTTCAATGTTGATTTCCTTGACGATATCCGGCCCCTTGGGACCCACCACGTCCTTGATATCGGCAACAATGGCCATGAGGTTCTTGGAACCCATGACACCGCCCATTCCGCCACGACCGGCGAATCGCGGTTTGTTGTCGTTTGTTTTGAGCTGGTTTTCGGTCGAAATGGCAATCGCGGCGTAGTAGACGTTTTCGTAGTTCTCGCCGGCCGGACCGATCACGGCAAAATGCGCGTCCGGATACTTCTCGTACAGCTTCAGGATGCGGTCGTTGACCCACAGGCCAGAGTACTCCGCGCCATCCAGAAACTCGAATTTGACCGGACCGTCTGCGTCATCCTTGTAGAGCCTCAGAACCGTTGGCTTCTCGCAGCGACCTTCGAACACGACCTCGTCAACGCCCAGATACCGCAACTTCGTGCCGAACTTTCCACTTCCGGTAGACCACATGGCCGAAGGCTTACCGTTCCGTGCGCGCTTCAGCGGCGAGTACGCATTGAAGTAGGTCCGCAGGCCGGTCATGTAATCGGTGCCCGAAAGGATTCCGAGGTTCATGATCAGGCGGGCTTCGGGGACGTAGGGATCGTCGACTGCATGATCTTCCAGCAGCTTGAAGCCGCGGGCACAGCCACCAAGGGCATCCTCATAGTCTTCACACTGGACAACCGACGGGGTGACCGTATTCGTATTCAGGTCGATCGCGAACGAGTTCAGTTTGAAATCCTGGGGCTTCTTCAAGCCGTCGCTGCCACTGTCGCTGATCACGGTGTTCTCTCCTCGGATGCGAAACAATGAGGTTAAAATGAGTGAATCTGTACGAAAGGTCCCGAAATGAACGCCTCGTCCAGATACGTCGACAGGATGAGTGAATCATCCCGGGTTCATCCGCTCGCGCCAAGTTCAGCTGGAAAAGATCGCCGTTCCGTGACAGGCGATTCGCGAGCGTCCGGTTGGTCGTCTCGTGAAACAGGCCCCACTGGACCCACGATTAGTCGGAGACTGCTTGCGCGGACCAGCGTTTTTCGAGCAACCTGGCAGAAACTATTGCCGAGTCGTCCGCAGAGACCAGCCGCATGAACGCGGCACCTCGGCTGAACTTCCCGTCGAACGCCAGAGCCACGCCGCACAGATACGCAGCACGGTTTCGGAACATGCCGCTGACGCCCGCGCGCTGATTCAGATCTGTGATGTAGGACTCAAGGTCATTGGATGCCGCAGTCCAGTTGCCCTGCTGCAACTGGCAGCAGGCTCGCCAGAAACGCGCCTGTTCCGCAGCGACCGCATGATCCCGCCGGATCGGCTCCGGCAGGCTGGAACTGATGAACTCAAGCGTCGCCGCATCTTTCCCAATCGGCGAATGGTTGCGGGTCAATGGCGGAACATCACGCCACCCCTGCACCTTAAGGTATCGCGGAATCGCCTTCTGAGCCTGCCCGAGAATCTGATCGACCCGGGCACTTCGCTGCGACTGCCGACCAACAGGCTCCACAACGACCCGTGCTGGCTCATCCGTGGTAACTGTGATCTGGTAGGGCACCTGCAACGGGGCATTCCAGTCGTCAAGCAACGTCTGTTGTTCTTCAGTCAGCGACTCACGGGCCTGCCGCCGCTGATCCGGGTAACTCCAGACACCGATTCGGTCCGCCGCAATCTGATCCCCAAGTGTTTGCGTGAGCAGCTGAATCATGCCCGCGTCACCAACCAGTGGTGCATAGACGACAGCCGAGCCAGTCAGCGCGTTGTTCAATCCCTCCATCCGTCGGGACCATAAAGATGTATCGCCAACAAGTTGCAGCGACGCTTGTTTGAGCTGGTCGGATGTGACCGGGTACGGTCGGTCGGCAAGGTCCAGTTGCCGCAGCAAGCCGTCGTCGGCGATGGCCTCGGCCAGAGTCGCCGGTCGGCGAATCAGGACGTCTTCAGTTGAGTCCTGCGGACCGGGGACAGCCAACCCCCGTGCGGCATCAAACAGGTACACGTCCGATTCGATCACGACGCCGACCAGGAGGGATTCGGACTGATCTGGGATCGCCAGCACAACGACGGGGATTCTGCGCTGCTGCAGGATTACCGCGAGCGTCCACGCCCGATCCGCGGCAGAGCCACGACCATGTAGCATGGATTCAAAGGGGCCCAGTGGAGGGAATGTCGCGTCGTGCTCAGGTGCGAGGTGTATTGTGTGTATGACGTGATAGAAGACGGCGGCCATCTGATCCAGATCCCCGTTGCCCTGCCACGGGACATGCATCGTCCCGAACAGGTCCCGCGCCCAAAGCATGTCTCGCACATGGGTACAGTCCTGAAGCACGAACTGACGCCGAATGATTCGTTCGATCTGCTCCTGTGGAATGTATGGCCGGAACTGTTCCGCAAGCGTTTTGTCATCGATGTCCTGGTCGACCATGTCAGCCAGCATCGACTTTGCCCAGTCGTCCAGATCGCTGCGAGGAAGCGTGCGCGGCACCGTGATTCCGTACACATCCGGTTGGAGATTCTGGAGAATCGACTCGACAGACATCATGTCCGTTGGCAGGGACGGCGGCGGTTTAATGTCGCGAGATTTTTCCTCTGAGTCGCAACCCGAGGCGATCAGCAGAGAAAGGCCAATGCACGTCACAATTCCTGCCGCGAGGTTGAGAATCCCACGGGAATGGCGCTGTGGAGAGTCAATCGTCATCGGTGCGGGTCTTCAGGCGAACGGTTACTGACAAGGCCGAGTTTCCTGACTCATGATTCTTCGAAATCGAGTACGGCGGAACGCAGTTGAATGAGCTGTTTAAAGAGTCCCGGCATCTGATCCAATGACACCTGGTTGGGTCCGTCACTCAGTGCCGCGTCCGGATCGGGGTGAGTTTCCATGAAGACTCCATGACAGCCGGCTGCGACGGCCGCACGGGCCACAATCGGAACCATCTCACGTTGCCCGCCAGTTGTTTGACCACCGGGCATCTGCACGCTGTGTGTCGCATCCATGATCACCGGACAGCCGGTCGCGTGCATGATGGGAATGGCACGCACGTCATTGACCAGCCGACCGTATCCGAATGTCGTCCCGCGCTCGGTCAGCATGACGTTGGAACATCCTGCTTCCTCGCACTTGCGGACGATGTGAATCGTGTCCTCCGGAGCGATGAACTGAGGCTTTTTGACGTTGACCTCGCCTTCGTGTTTTGTGGCAGCTTCGGCGGCGGCATTCAGCAGGTCCGTCTGCCGGGCAAGGAATGCGGGAATCTGAATGATCCGGCAGACCTGTGCGGCTGCGTCGGCTTGCGATGGTTCATGAATGTCCGTCGTGACCGGTAGTCCTGTCTGGTCGCTCGCCTTCGCCAGAATCTCCAGACCACGCTGCAGGCCGAGCCCGCGGAAGCTGGAGATGCTGGTTCGGTTGGCCTTGTCGAAACTCGACTTGAAGACGAGCTGGATACCGAGTTTCTCGGCGCACTCCGCCAGCCGTTTCGCCGTGTCAAGAATCAGCTCCTCGCTCTCAATCACACACGGCCCGGCGATGAACAGCAGTGGTCGTCCGGTGCCGCACTTCAGTCGGTTAACCGCAACGGGATCACAGGGCATGGGGAGTCCTTTCCGGTCAATGGTCGTCAGGATCACTCAACTCGCACAACGCGGCACTGCAGGACCTCATGAGTCCCCTGCTCCTGGACAATCGCCACCACACTCAGGTTGTTCAATGCAAGAGGCGTGGACGTGAATTCGACGCCCTGGTTGGTTTCGTATCGAATCAGGCTGTCATGCAGTTCGGTGCGCAGTTCTTCGACGTCCACGCTGCCCTGCCACTCGACCTTTTCTTCTTTCGAAGCAACGCCGCTGTCCCCACCCAACAACTTGCGGGCCACCATGTCATGCTGGCGAATGCCATTGTACGCATGGAAATTCACACCGGATTCCGCCAGTACCAGACGGAGACGCACGTCTTCTTTGAACTCGCTTGAGGTCGTCGCGACACAACTGACCTGAACGACGTCGTCTTGGCGAATGGCAGTCAGATCGATTGACACATCGGACTTCTCTTCCAGCAGCCGCGTGATGATCGACGTCAATCCCTTGTTCACTCGCTCGGCATCGACCATGCCCCCCTCGGTACCCGGCACGTTGGTGCCATCCAGGAAGACCCGGGGAGTAAAGTTGGTGCGATAGTAGTTGAAGTAGCGTGCCTCGCTGTCTTCGTTGGCGAGCGGGTCGTGTCCCGGAACCTTACCGGCCATGTGGACGTGATATCGCAAGGTGACCACGGTTGAATCCGGCCAGGTTCTGGACAACGCCGTCATCGCTACTTCAGAACCAATACTCAAAGGGCAACGTACTCCGGTAAACAGTTCGGCCAGTACGGTTCGATTGCCTGGCTCCTCAGCACGAGGCTCAATCGGCTCACTCTCGAAGCTCACCAGTTTCTGGTCATACGTCTTCTGAATCATCTCATCCAGACCGTCGGCGCCACTGTGCACCTCGTTCCACAGCGTCGCCAGTCGTTGTGTCGGAAGAATTCGCTCAACTTTCGAGTTCCGCCCCAGTTCCTGCAGCATTCGTTCCTGCATGGGCAGGGCCACAAGTTCGGCGTACAGGTCGATGGCGTCCTGCTTGCGACCGTCCAGTCGTGCCGCATCCGCCAGATGTACGGTCAGAATGGCATCGTTTCGGCGCGTCTCCATGATGTCTTCCGCAACCTTGCGCCCCTCGGCTCGCTTCGCCGCGTCGTCCGAACTCAGCAGCACGACCGCCTGGCTGTATCGCGCCTGCTTGCGCAGCATGTCAACGCGATTTGACAGCCCTTTCAGTGTTTCATATGGCTCCAGTTTTTCCTCAGCGATATCGAGCTGCTTAAGGCACCAGGTCGGGTTGAAGCCGGTCGTAACCGCCACCTGCAAACCCTCGACTTCCGCGATCAATCCCATGCGAGGCTCCCAGCTGGACTGCTGTTTCGCGTAGGCCGCTATCACCTTCTCGAGATTCGAGGAATCTCCACCCTGACAACCTCGCGCGACTGCCATCTGGTGACCCATTGGGATCAACGGGCTCGAGGGAAACATCGCGGCGAACTCGCGTGCATCTTCTTCCGGGACCGGCGATTGCGAGAGCCGATTGAACTGCTCAACTTCCGGCACGGGCAACGGGAGGAACAAAGGAATACGTGCAAATGTCCGCTCGTCGGACGGCACGAGCCGCAGGAAGGAGTGATTACCCGACGCATCGATCATGGCCCCGACGACGACACCGTGCTCAAAGCGACCTCGATTAGTCATGTGGATGTCCCCGCCCGGTAGAAGACCGTCAAATCGGACGGAATCTCCTTCGATGGACGGATCGCTCATAACGACTTGCTCAAAATCCATGCGCCCTGCGATTTTTTCGATCGTGCCGGGAGCGTCCTCGGTGCCGGACGTCATCCTGACAAGCATCAGCAGGTTCTCGCCGATCATTGGCTGGGGGGTGTTCTGATTCGGCGGGACCACGTGCGGTGCCCGCAGAACCCAGATTCCGTCAAGAGTCTCCCGCTTCGGCCAGGCAACACTTCTGGGCTTCACGGGACGGGCGACTGAGTCCGCCGACCTGGTCGGCTGACTCGGTGACTGAATGCCAGCCTCTGGTCCGCCACTTTGCTCACCCGACGTAAGTGTTCTGTCGGGATCTGTGGGCTGAGACACGATTCCACTTGCGTCATCCTCGCCACACCCAGCCAGGATCAGACTCAGGAAAACGACGACGTGTGGTATGAAGAAACGACTCATGTGGCAGGGCCTTGAAAGCATAGATCTGGCGGTCAGGGAAGCACGCGCGCCGCAGGTACAGATTCTGGCGGCGTTTCGCACAATACGTGGGGAAAGTAAGAACTGCGGGATTCTATCGTGTTCTCAAATTCTGAACGACCGCAAGTCGTTGCGCTGGGGCGTCCGCCTTCCAACGACGCTCGACACAACCGTCCGTGACAACCCTGGCCTTGTCTTGGACGTTTCCCTGACTTGACCGGATCTAACGGCAGCGCCATCATCCCCACCGCTATCCGCTCACATATCGAGGCGGATTTTAGTTCACTGTCGCTGAACGTGCTTATGTTAACGCTTCTGCCGGTACTGACACACCGCGATCCAGACTGGATCGGACCGGTGGGAACAGATTGAAACATGATCTGTGGCCCGGACGAAGTGTGCACACGCGACGTTTCACCCGTTGCGGCCGGATAACGGCTCGAGGAGAAGATTCTGTGGCGCAGATCAACGTGAAGGAAATGCTTGAGGCGGGTGTCCATTTCGGGCACCGGACGAGTCGCTGGAATCCAAAAATGCGGCCCTACATCTATGGCCGTCGAAATCTGATTCACATCATTGACATCAAGGAAACTGTTCGGGGTCTGTTACGGTCACAGCAGTACCTCAAGAAAGTATCGTCGCAGGGCAGTCTGGTTGTCTTCGTTGGCACAAAACGGCAGGCCGCCGAGCCAGTCATCGAAGCCGCACAGGCCTGTGGAATGCCGTGGGTCTCAGAACGCTGGCTGGGTGGGACGCTCACAAACTTCCGCACCGTTCGAAGTCGTTTGAAGCGGCTCGAAGAGCTGGAAAATCTGGAAACCAGCGGTGAACTGTCCACTTACTCAAAAAAGCGACAGTCCACGCTGCGGCGTGAATTCAAAAAGATCAAGCGGAACCTTGAAGGCATCCGCAACATGAACCGCACACCGGAAGTGGTTGTCGTCATTGATCCGAAGGCCGAAAAGAACTGTGTCCACGAGTGCCGGCTGATGGGCGTCAAAATCGTTGGATTGATCGACACAGATTCCAATCCGGACACGATTGACCTGCCGATTCCCGGCAACGACGACAGTATTCGGTCAATTCGTCTGATCCTTGAGCATCTTTCGACAGCGATCAACGATGGTCGTTCTCAACTGCCGGCACCGAAGGAAGTGGTTGCTGCTGACGAACCGAAAGCCGTCCCCAGCCTGTGACCGTTGCTGGTCGATTGTGTTCTGACCGCATTGATGCGGTTTTGCCGCTGGGCCGTGAATGCGTCGTTCGCGTGCCTGCACAAAACTCAACTCTATCAATCCGCCGAACGTTGACAGCCGCCATGTGAATCAGGCGGCTGAGGACGGAAACCGAACAGGAACAGTTCCATGGCCACAATTACGGCTGCCCAGGTCAAGTCGCTGCGTGAGAAAACCAGTCTGCCAATGATGGAGTGCAAGAGAGCACTTGTAGACGCCGAAGGTGATGAGGACCGGGCCATTGAGATCCTCAAAGAGCAGTTCAAGAAAGTCATGGTCAAACGGGCTGAGAATACGACGAGCGAAGGTCGCATCGTGGTCCTTCTGGCTGAGGGCGGCGCCGAGGCCGCAATGGTCGAGGTTCAGTGCGAGTCGGCTCCTGTCGCCACCGGAGAAGACTTTGTCGCGTTTTCAGATAAATGTGCGGAGCAGCTTCTCGGCGGCCCCGGTGCCAACACTCCCGAAGAATTGCTGGCTCAGCCTGCACCGGGCGGCGACGGCAAGACACTTAACGATGCCTGGGAAGACCTGACGAATCAGATCCGCGAGAAAATCGTTGTGGCTCGTGTCACACGCGTGACCGGCCCGGTCAATGGTTATGTGCACCACGACGGCAAGAACGCCGCGTTGTTCGCGGCCGATGGTGAGTCTGAGAGCATCGACGTCCTGCGTGATGTGGCGATGCATGTTACGGCGTTGAAGCCACAGGTCTGTAACCCGGACGATCTCGACGGTGCGGCCGTCGAGGCCGAGCGCACTCGGTTGACCGACGAAGCAAAGGCCAGCGGCAAGCCGGACAACATCGTCGAAAAGATCGTCGAAGGTCGGATGAAGAATTTCTTTGTCGAGCAGGGAGTGCTGACATACCAGGCGTTCGCGAAGGATGATTCCAAGACCGTGAGCCAGGCTCTCGCCGAGTCGGGATACAAGGCACGAAGCTTCACTCGCTGGGTCCTTGGCAACTAAGCCGCTGTTGATTTCGATTCGTGATGAGGGACAGGAGCCGCATGGTTCCTGTCCCTCGTTTCGTTGGCTCGCTAATGTTCCCGCGTTGAGCGGTGGAGGGTCCCTTATTCCCTGTCACGCCTTTCATTCTGTGAATCTTCCTCTCGTCGACACGGTATGGACGACCCGATGACTGACTCAGAAATTGCCCCGGCTTATCGTCGTGTTCTGCTGAAACTCAGCGGCAATAGTTTTTGTCGTTCGGGGGAATCCGGCATCACAATGGCGGAAGTGTCGAATGTGTCCGAGCAGATTCGCCGCATTCACGCATCGGGTGTGGAACTCGCTATCGTCTGCGGCGGCGGAAATATCCTGCGTGGTCGCGACTTCGCAGCAGTGAGTGCCGCGCTCAGTGCTCCGACAGACCACTACATGGGCATGCTCGCGACTGTCGTCAACGGACTCGCGCTGCAGGATGCACTAGAAAAAGTGGGGGTCCCGACCCGGCTGCAGACGGCAATCAGAATGGAAGGCGATG
>CAYSJO010000927.1:0-12711 GCA_964431285.1 uncultured Planctomycetaceae bacterium | reverse complement strand
TTACTTTTGGGGATCCATGCCTTGATGCGATCGGATTCGATCCGCAGCGCAGGTTGCCCTTCGGGCATGGTGGATTCTGTGACGGTGATGGAGTTGTTGTGGGGTGGTCTCCTGGCCGCTCCACGCGTTCGACCGAATGTCTCCAATCCGCGCGCAGAAGCGAGACCTTGGGTCGGCAACGTGGCCGGGTCGGGAGACCCGACCACAACTTTGTCGCCGTACGCCAGCATGAGTTTCTGATCCGCCGTCTTCACGGGAATCACGGCGTCGATCAACACCCAGCGGATCGTTCCGCCGCGCGACCAGCGACTCGTGATCTTCGTTTGAATCGGAATCTCGCTACCGGTTGAGTCCGTCAGTTTCAACTGATCCTTACTCGCGAGTGCCCCTTCGGGAAACGGCACGCCAAACGTGACCGGCCACGCTGGCAATTCCGAGGGACAACCCGGTACGTTGAGCGTAATCTGACCAGACCGCGCCACCTCGGCCGGTTCGATCACCAACCGCCGCTGGACTCGATCAAACACCTCGTCGCCGTCCATCAGTCGCAACTCGGCCGTGTATTTGCCGGGCTTCAGCGACGACAGCTTCACGTCGTAATGAAAGTTGCGACCTTCCACCGGGTACACACGCTCGGCGATCAAGTCGCGTGTGCCATCGGTGACCGCAAACTGAACCGCGGCTTCGCCCTTCAAGCGTTCGCCGCCCAGATCAATGATCCGCACGCGGCCGGTGGCGCTGGGAGTCGCGGCCGAATATTCCTCGCGATCGGTGGACCAGACGAGCGTTGTCTTGCGACTGACGAAACGTCCCGACTGAACACGAGCCGCGTCCTTGTCCGTGCCGAGAATAAATGTCGGCGCCTTATCGACACTGCCGTAGGGCCGGCTGAGTGTCTGAATCTGCTCGTCCGGAGTCGCACGGCCGAAGGCAATCTTCAATGGCCAGCCGTCGGCATTTGACGGCAAGTAGAACGCTCCGAATTTGATCCGCATCTCGACCACGTAACCCGTGTCTACGGTCGTTGCTTTGACGTCGCAGGGTGCGTTCCATTCGGTGTTCCCGTCCTGCATATCCATCAGAGCGCCGCTGGGTGCCACGAGAAACTGCCATGTCTGGCCGGGGACTCCGACTTTGAAGTCGATACAGTGACCACCCCACACTTTCTCGTCCCGTGCCCCGGCGGCCGATCGACTCACAATCGCCTTGGGATCCTTCACCTCGCACGCCACGCCGAAATAGAGGTAATCGGCATCGTAGCCAAGTTGCAGCGTCGTCTTCCCCTGCTTGCCGACTTCATCAACTAACTCGGTGAGCCTGGGCGACGTTTTCCAGAACGCATCATCCAGCCTGCCGTCGATCTTTATCGGATTTGCTTTTGCAATGCGCGGAACGTACACGGTACGAGCCGCCTCTTTGCCAGCATCGATGAATCCGTAAGTGAGTTCGCCGGCGACGGTCGGTGCTGTAAGAACGAAGCTGAGTAGTGTAGCTATGATGATGCGAGTCATGTTGTCCTCGGGCTGTTAGTTGATCCAACGAAGTACGTTTTCCGACCGTCGAACAGGCCATCCACATCGGAGCCGTGTTCCCG
Organism: uncultured Planctomycetaceae bacterium; assembly: GCA_964431285.1. GTDB lineage: Bacteria > Planctomycetota > Planctomycetia > Planctomycetales > Planctomycetaceae > CAUZFZ01. The sequence continues at coordinate 11,117 of CAYSJO010000927.1, read as the reverse complement.
CTTTTATCACAGCGTTTGAAGGCACGTTTCACGAATCGGGGAATGTGTGTCGGGACAATGTCTCGCACGCTTACGTCCGCCAGAAGGTCGACTCTTTAGAGGGCTGATAACGTACGGCAAGGTGCGGCGTTTCCAGCCGCTTCTGATCCTGGAATAACGATTCGATGCCAGCGGCCGTCATCCCGGTGGTCAACAAAGTGCGTTCGATTGGATAGGGCGACTTGTTCGTCTGAAACAGAGTCTCCATGTGGTGTACCAGCGGATTGAAGAAATTGCGCATTTCATAAAACGGCAGGTAGATCAACGTGGAAAACACGTCACCGCCTTTCAAACGCGCGGCCACGGTGCAGTCGCTGACAACGCCGCCGTCTTCGTGATCTTTGCGTCCTTGAAACTGCACGATGGTGGCTTTCGTCCCGTCGGCGTATTCGAAGCGATACGCGTACGATTCGGGAGCGAGCCGGCGCATGTCATTGATGGTTGGAAAAACAACGCCGTAGCCCTGTCTACTTTCATTGATCTTATTGCTCCGTGACAGGGCCGCGTTGAGCAAACGCCGGTCCCAGCCGCCACGCTGCCATGAGCCGGATTCCAGCGCCATCCAGAACCGATCGCCTCGCAGTGCTTCGACTGCGCGAACTCCCGTCTCACCGCCCTGGCGGCGTTCAATAATCGCCTGCATGGCTTCGATGACGTGGATGTCGCCGCCATCAATGCCGCCGCTGCGAATCGCAACTGCCTCTTCAACTTGAGCGTCGCGCGGCAATTCGATCGACGGCAGACGTCGAGCGACCGGCAGCGACGAACCGGCCATCAACCCGAATCCCATTTCCCGCGACGTGTCGACCATCTTCCTGGCCCAATCCCACTTCCACGACAAATGCTTGTCGTTGAACAGCGGAGCCGTCCGGCCACTGCGGCGATAGACGTCCACGACTTGTTGAAAATACTCATAGCGTGGATACAGCTTCTGCCCTTTCCTGTTCACCGGAAAGTCGCCGTGCTCACCAATCAGCAGCACGCCGTCCACGGCCAGCTTTTCGCCACCCAATGTCAACGCCTCGGCAATCGACGAGTATAGCTTCAGCTGCGGATATCGCCGACCCCGTTCGCGGCTCAGGTCGTTTTCACCCACCTGCTCGACGTACAGCGACACGACATCCATGTTCGGTTGATGGTGCCGGCCTTCCCAGCCATAGCCTTCCAGAAAACGATCGACGATATGCTGCGAGTGTGAATACTTGCGGAAAATCGTCGTCAACGCCGCAATCTCCAGCCGCGGCCCGTCCGCACCTCGGGCCAGACTCCCGCCGACTAACGATCCCGTCGCCCCGCTCAGGAACTCTCGCCGAGTTAATCCCATTTGTAGTTCCCCGTTTGGAAATAAAAAACGCGTCCCTCACTCCCAACTGATACCTGTCGCCGTTCGATTTCTTCAACCGTGATGAGAAGATCGGATTCGAACCGGGCCAGGTGTTTCTTTGACACGAACTCCCGACGATCTCGTCGCGAACTGCCCATCGGCGGGCCATTTCACGTTGCTGACACAATCGGTATCGTAGTTCTGCCACGACGCATGGCATCAATGCCCACCTCACCATTTCCCTCCTGCTGGAGTTTCGTCGCATGTATTCTCGCGTTGCGTTGCCTGCCATGTTTCTGGTCGGGATGTGCTTCTGTGATGCGTTGACTGCTGCTGACTGGGCCCAGTTTCGTGGCCCATCCGGCAATGCGTCAGCCGTCGACGCAAATCCACCCGTGGAATGGAACGATTCAAAGAACATCGCATGGAAGTCATCATTACCGGGACGCGGTGCTTCCAGCCCGGTTGTCTGGGGTGATCGAATCTTCCTGACAGCGTTTTCCGGATACGGGAATTCGATCAAGGATCCAGGCAACAAAGCCGACCTCACTTTGCACGTGCTTTGTCTGGATCGATCAAACGGCGAACTGTTGTGGAACTGTCTCGTCACGGCCAGTGACAGGTCACAGGCTTACTCGAAGCGAGTGGCCGATCACGGGTATGCCACGAGTACTGCCGTGGCCGATGGTGAAGCTGTTTACGCTCTCTTTGGAGTCTCAGGCGTTGTCGCGTGTGATTTCGACGGCAACATCCTGTGGCGGGCGGATGTCGGTTCAGGCACAGCGGGATTCGGTTCCGCATCTTCTCCCGTGCTGTTTGGAGATCTCGTAATTGTGAATGCCAGCATCGAAAGCAAGACGATGTTTGCGTTCGACCGAAAAACCGGAAAGAGAGTCTGGGAAGCTGGCCCGATTAACCGCGCCTGGACGTCGCCTTGTCTGATTGAGACAGCTAACGGCTCAACCGAGCTGATCCTCAACCACATCGACGAAATCGTTGGATACGATCCGCAAACGGGTGAGCGACTGTGGTGGTGTGAGGGGATTCATGACTACGTCGTGCCCGTGCCGATCACTCACGAGGGCGTGGCCTACTGTCTGGGTGGACGCAGCAACCGCACCATTGCTGTTCGCGCTGGTGGACGTGGTGACGTCACGAAAACACACAAGTTGTGGGAGGTCACGACCGGCGCCAATGTGCCGTCACCGGTTTACTTCAACGGTCACATTTACTGGGCCAGTGACAAAGCCGTGCAGTGCTGTCTGAATGCGAAAGACGGCGAAGTCGTCTATCGCGAGAGACTGCCCACCCGAGCCCGCATCTACGCGTCCATCATCCATGCCGGTGATCGGTTCTATGTCACGACCAGAGACCAGGGAGTCGTCGTGCTGGCTGCAAAGCCCGAGTACGAGGAACTGGCCATCAATGTCATCGAATCGGATGAGGGCCTGGTCAACGCGAGTCCAGCAATCAGTGGCGATCAACTTCTGTTGAGAACCGATTCGCATCTTTACTGCATCGGTCAGTAATCGAGTTCGTAGTAACCGCATTCATGCGGTTCTGTGTGGATGCAGATTTCACAGTAGTATGACGACCTGGCGGGTGACGCCGAGCCATACCGCCGCACAAGTGCGGCTACTACGAACGAGCCTGCAACCTCGTCTTGGCCAGTTTTTGCGGGCAGGCGTATACTGCCCGCCCTGGCGAGTCGCCCCAAAGGATCGGGCGGCTCTAAACCGCATGTCGATTATTCGCAGGGAGGCGAACATGGACACGATTCTGATCGTTGGTATCGAAAGCGTTGCTGGAGCAAACATCGCGGCAACTCAACCGCGTTCAGCCAGGGTCGTTGGTGTTACGGATCACTCCAACATTCAGATTGAAGGTTGCCGTATCGTCCGCGGCACTGGCAGCATTCAACAGCACCTGCAGGCGGTCAGCCCTGATCGAGTCATCTTCTGTGGGGCTTCCGCACGATCGAGTTGGGACGCTGACGAGTCGACTCAGCATGCAATCGACGATTTGCTGGCCATCGACTGGGCAACCGCGGCCAGTGAATCCGGGATTGCTTTCACGATGATCTCCTCAGATGCCGTCTTCACCGGGCCATGGATGTCCCACGCGGAAGACGACGCGCACTTCTGCGAAACGCCGCAGACAGAACGGCTGCGACAAATCGAATCGGAAGTCATGTCCGTGCACGCCGACGCATTGATTGTCCGATGCAACGTCTTCGGCTGGTCACCGAGTACGGATACGTCGGGGTTCTCCGAAACGATGCTGACGGCCCTCGAGTCAGGCGACCGTGGTGAGATCGGATTCCTGTGCCATGCCGCTCCGATTCTAGCAACCGATTTTGCAGGCATGCTGTTGCAGGCACACGCGGCTGGTGCCACAGGACTGCTGCACATGGGAGCCGCCGAACGTATCAACCCATTCCAGTTTGCCGAGCGTCTCGCTGATCTGGCCGGGCTAGAACCGCCGCAGTTCCCATCGCCGACAACTCTGAAGCGAAAAGTGGCTGGCTTTGGTTGCGGCGAAACCACGCTTAACAGCAAACGGGCCTGCACGTTACTTGGCGACGCGATGCCACTTGTCGACGAGGGTATTGTCCGTTTTCTCGAACAGGCAGAGAGTGGCCATCTCGCGACACTCCGACATGAAGTCGGTGAATTGAGCCGCGTGGCGTGATGCGATGTCTACGCCGACAATCGTGGTCGAGTGCCTTTTCGTACAACCGCGGCGACCAGATGACCTCCGAATCCTAACGACAGTTTTATGGCATGCTGGACTTCGCGCGCGCGCGATTCGCGTGGCACAAGGTCCAGACATACTTCCTTGTCCGGGTCGTGGAGATTTGCGGTTGGCGGTAGTCGTCCGTCGCGCATTGCCAGCAACATCGCGGCAAACTCGACGCTGCCTGCCGCGCCGAGAAGATGGCCGATCGCTCCTTTGAGGCTTGATCCGGAGACCGATTCGACAGCCGGTCCAAGCACGGATTGCAGGGCCAGCATTTCGAGGCGGTCATTCATACGCGTGCCGGTGCCGTGGAGACTGATGTAATCGATGTCGCTGCCCGACAGTTGACCGCGACGCAGCACATCTCGAATCAGCCACTCGAGAGAATCGGGCTCGTGATCAAGTTGAGTGAGGCCGGCCGCATCTGAACAGGTCGTTGCCGATAGCCACTCGGCGTAATTTGAGACACCGCGGGATTCCGCGTGTATGGCTGATTCCAGAACGCACACGGCGGCACCTTCACCGACCAGAAAGCCGTTTCGATTCTGATCGTACGGGCGGATTGCACTGGCCGGTTCGTCGAACCCTCGTGCCATCACACCCAGCCGCCGAAACGATGCCACGATGGCCGGTGTCAGCGACGCGTCCGAGCTACCACTGATCACGACGTCGCACTGTCCACTACGGATCAGTTCGACTCCGCGAACCAGACTCGACAGCCCCGTGGCGCAGGCGCTGACATGACTCAGCCAGGCTCCTCTCGCGTCGAAAAGGGATCCCACTGCGGCTGTCGGTCCAGATGGTGCCGCCAACGACCACCAGTCCGTGTTCGTTGCTTGACTTTCAGTCGCTTGACTCAGCTGCATGAGACTATGGACGCCACCTTTACTGGTGCCGATTACGCAGCCCAGACGAAGGGCGTCAAGCGGCTCGTCTACCAGGTCAGCGTCCTGCACGGCTTCGAGGGCAGCGGTCACTGCGTAAGCAATTGTGGGCTCGGCCGTCAGCGGGATGATGTCTGATCGCCCTCGCGCGGCGAGCCGCTCAGGGAGATTCGTTGAGCCGACGGCGGGTGCTCCCGCCGACTTGTGGAGCCACAGGGACTCTTCTCCGTGTTGCGGCGTGATCCAGCGCGGCGCACGATCGCCGCCCACCAGCCGCTGCCAGGTAATCTCGCGTCCGCAACCGAGTGGGCTGACGAGGCCAATCCCGGTGATCACGACGCGTCGCGGCTCAGACATGACAGCTACCGCCGCTCGCTCGAACGGCATACGGCGAACAACGCGCCACCAAACAGCACGACAACCATGAAGACCTCAAGGTAGTAAGTGCGCTGCCCGAACGACACGTTTGGTGCGGCACCGCCCGGCTGTGACACGTTCGGTGCTGGTGCGGGTTGCGCATCCTGAGCTGACAGGGAGTTCAGAGCACCGAACGCCAGTGCCGTCAGCAGTGCTGCAGTGATGGTCAGCCGTCTGATCATTGACTTCGAGTTTTCGTGTGGTGTTTCCGGTCGTAATGGGGCGAAGCAACGCTCATCCGGCCTCGTACATTCGATAATACGTAACCGGGGCAGGCCGCGAAACTGACACGCGAAAGCCAACAGCATAAGCTTCGCGTTCAGCCTCGCTCGTAGTAACCGCATTTATGCGGTTCTGCCGCGCTCTCAGCTGCGTACGTCCAGAAGCAGCAGAGAGTGGCAAACAACGACGTACATCCTGCGGAACAACTCCATGCCTGTAACGATCACCGGTTTTACCGCGCGCGATATCCGATTCCCGACGTCGAGGGACCTGGACGGTTCCGACGCGATGAATCCGGACCCGGACTACTCGGCTGCCTACGTCACGCTGCACACGGATCACCCCGACGGACTGGAAGGGATGGGGATCACATTCACGATCGGCCGAGGTAACGAGCTGTGTGTTGCGGGCGCGGAAGCACTCCGTCCGTTGATCGTTGGCCGAACTTTGGAATCGTTCACCTCTGACATGGCTGGATTCTGGAGGCACGTCACGGGGGACAGTCAGCTCCGCTGGGTGGGCCCGGAGAAAGGCGTGATTCACCTGGCCGGAGCGGCGGTGATCAATGCCGTCTGGGATCTTTTTGCAAAAGTCGAAGGAAAGCCGCTGTGGCGACTGCTGGCCGACATGACTCCCGAACAGCTCGTCGGATGCATCGACTTCCGTTACATCACAGACGCATTAACGCCAGACGAAGGGATCGAGCTGCTTCGAAACAATGAAGACACGAAAGTGGACCGCGTTGCCGAAATGGTGCGGGATGGATTCCCCAGCTACACGACTTCGGCCGGGTGGCTGGGCTACCCCGACGACAAACTGCGATCGCTGTGCCGCAGTCTGAGCGAACGCGGCTGGACGCACTTCAAGATCAAGGTGGGCCGCGATATCGACGACGACATCCGCCGTTGCCGGATCATTCGTGAGGAGATCGGTTGGGATCGGCGGCTGATGATGGACGCCAATCAAGTGTGGGACGTCGGCCAAGCCATCGACCACATGCGGCAACTGGCCGAATTCAAGCCGTGGTTCATCGAAGAGCCGACCAGCCCGGACGACGTCCTCGGCCACGCCGCTATTGCGAAGGCGATCGCGCCGATCAAAGTGGCCACCGGGGAAATGTGTCAGAACCGAGTGATGTTCAAGCAGCTCATGCAGGCCGACGGACTGCAGGTTTGTCAGATCGACAGTTGCCGCCTTGGTGGAGTCAACGAAGTGCTGTCCGTCCTGTTACTGGCAGCGAAATTCGGCATTCCGGTCTGTCCGCATGCGGGCGGTATCGGGTTGTGCGAGTACGTCCAGCACCTGGCCATTTTTGACTACGTGGCAGTCAGCGCCTCACTGGAAGATCGGCTGACAGAGTATTCGGATCACCTGCACGAACACATGGTCGATCCGGTCCGAATGGAGAACGGTCACTACATGCCGCCAACCGCACCGGGCTACAGCATCACGATGAAGTCAGAATCGCTCGACGAATTCGAGTTCCCGAACGGATCTGCGTGGAGTTGATACGCCGAATGGACAGGCAACATGAGTTCGCTGGGCGTGTTGGAAACGCGTCGATAGACTGCACAGCATACCTTGTTGAGAGTCCCGCCCCTCACTTCTTCGCCTGACGGGAGACGAATCAAATGCTTCCTGCCCCACGTACTGGCCTTGTCCTTCTTGCGATCGTTACTTCCCTGAATGCGTCCGTTTCCGCTGCGGAGATTTTCCCGGACGAACACCTGCGTGCCGCGGTTCAGGCCGTTCTGAAAAAGCAGGGCAAGGATGAGATCAAAGAAGAGGATCTCAAGAATGTCTACCAGGTCGTCGCACGCAAGAAGTCGATCAAGGACCTGACCGGACTTGAGAAGTGCACAAATCTGGTACTGCTCGATTTTCACGGCAACGAGATCAAAGATCTCGCACCTCTGGCCGGCTTGACGAATCTGCAGTCGCTTGACCTGTCGAAGAACGCCGTCAAGGACGCGAAGCCACTGACTGCCCTCGTCAAACTTCAGTATGTGCAGCTTGAGGAGAACGAGGTCATGGACCTGGCCCCGTTCAAAGATCTCAAGAAACTGTCGGCTCTGTACCTGACTGGAAATAAAGTGAAGTCAGTCGAACCGCTTAAGGACCTTCCAAAGGTCTCTTCTCTGTACTTGGGTGGGAACGCGGTTAAAGACGTAAAGCCGCTGGCAGGGTTGCGCTGGCTGGCGAACCTTGATTTGCAGGGAAATGGTCTTGAAGATGTTTCAGCACTGGCAGAACTGACGGAGCTGCGATTCACGTTTCTGCAGGACAATAAGATCAAGGATTTCGGTCCATTGATTGAGATGGCAAAGAAAGATGCCGAAGGGGACAAGCGGTTTGCTCCGTACTGGCGACTTTACCTTGACGACAACCCGATCGAGGAAGCTCAACGCGACAAGCAGATCGCGGAACTCAAGTCGATTGGCGTGCGGGTCAACTGGAAGCCAAAGCAAGCGAAATGACCGGCCGCCTGCAGACCTCTTGTGGGGGTGGCTCTGATGGCGAAAAAGAAAGCTGCAGCGAAGAAACAACAGGCACGGAAAAAGAAGACCGCTGCGAAGAAGAAGGTCGCTACAAAAAAAAAGGCTGCAGTCAGGAGAACGGCGACGAAGAAGTCGGTTTGGAGCAAGGTCGCGTCCAAGAAGAAAGTCGCCAGAAAAAAGGCCGCAACCAGAAGGAAGAAAGCCGCGCGAAGCGTTGCCTCACCAGAAGAACCGAAACTCGGACGCGCTCGCGTATCGGGTGACACGAAACTGGAACAGATTTTCCTGAAGGACTACGAGGCTCGCCAGGTTTTCGAGTTTCTGAATGTCACGACGTTGAAGGAGTTGGAGCAATACGGGACCGAGCAAATCGTCCATCGCCTCACAGAACCGATGCTGCAAACGGTGAACCGCATCCGCAAAGCGCTGGCATTGAACAATCGCACGCTCAAGGACGACGAAGAATTTGCGACACAGTTCCTGAAGACGTTCGCGCAGCAACGCAATCCTTAACGACTGAATCGCACGGTTGAGAGTATGCACGCGACTGAATTCCTACGTAGTACACCGGATGCTCTTCCGTGTGTCGTTGCCCTCGTTGGAGACGAACGGGCCCTGAAGGGCTCCGCGATCAACCTGATAACTGATACCGCGCTGGATGGGGACGACGACTCACCGACGCGGTTCACAGGCAAAGGCGCGGACATGAAGTCGGTCCGCGATGAACTGCTGACAATTTCGATGTGGAGCGATCGGCGGGTTGTGATTGTCGATGACGCCTCGGATTTCGTATCGGCGAATCGGGCGGCTCTGGAGAAGTATGCGGACAGCCCGGCAAAGAAGTCGCTACTGATACTCGATGTGAAGTCGATGCCGAAGAACACTCGGCTCTACAAGATCATCAACAAGTCCGGTCTGGTTGTGGAATGCTCGGAGCTTAAGGGAGCCGCTCTCGCTCGATGGATTCAGGAAACCGCTCAGCGGAAGTATGAGAAGTCGATTGACCGCAATGCTGTCTCGCTGCTGATAGAACTGGCCGGGACGCATCTGGCACAGCTCGACCAGGAATTGCAGAAGCTGACCAGTTATGTCGGGGACCAGACCACGATCGATGCCGAGGCCGTCCGTCGGCTCGTCGGTGGCTGGAAAGCAGAAACCACATGGGCGATGACCGATGCCGGGCGCGATGGGCGGCTGGGAGAAGCACTGGCGGCGTTTGATCGACTGATCGGCAGTGGTGAGTCTCCGCACCGGATTCTGGGTGGAATTGCGTATGTGTTTCGCAAACTGTCTACGGCAACGGAACTGGCCCGGCAGGGACTGTCGCTGAACGCCGCCCTGCAGAAGGCCGGCGCATTTCCGCATGAGATCGGGCCGGCCAGCCATTATTTGCGTCGCATCGGACGGCCTCGCGCCGAGCGAATTTCAGAATGGCTGCTGACTGCCGATACATCATTGAAGGGCGGCAGTCGTATCTCTGAACGTGCTCAGATCGAGCTGCTGCTGGTTCAGCTCGCTGGCGAAACGCTGTGAAGTTCCGCAGTCCGAATGACGCTTGCTGCCTGACCGTCCTTGTATTCGACCGAACCGTCACATTCGGTGTTCCGGTGGAAACCGTTTCCAACGGCATCGGGTTGCGCGGTTCCGAATAGTCGCAACAGCGGGGTTCTGGTCACTCATCCGCACGAATCCCGACCGAATGCCGGATTGCGACATAGAGTCAGTGTACGCGGACGACTCTGTCCGAGACCGCCCTGACTCCGTCGGGTGCGTGTGTCTCACATTCGGAACAGCACGCATGATTGATTCAGCCGTGACAGGAACCCTTGATACTCCGGACTTTGCCTGGCAGGAATCGCGATCAACCGCAACACCGCCGATTCGCGTCTGCCATGTGAGCATGTGTCTGGCGACCGGTGGACTCGAGCGGTTGCTGGTCGAATTCGGCCGCAACCACAACGCCGAACGATTCTCTCTTCAGTTCGCGGCGCTCGATCGGATGGGGCGTCCCGCCGAGGACCTGGCGGAACTCGGGCACGACGTGGAATCTGTGGCCAGCTCGTCCTCGGGACGCATTGGTCGATTGAAGCGGCTCACGCAGCTCTTTCGTGATAGCAATGTGCAGATCGTCCATACGTACAACACACTGGCCCACTTCTACGGCGCCATGGCTGCTCGAAGGGCGGGCGTCCCGGTTGTTATCAATACACAACACGGACGTGGTTGTGGAAACAGCTGGAAGGCACGGCTGCAGTTTCGTTTGGCAAACCGAGTGACCGATCGCGTTGTTGGCGTGTCGGAAGACGCGGCTGCGTTGTGTCGCACAGACGACCTCCATTCGGCCGATCGCATCGTAGCGCTATGGAACGGAATCGACGTCGATCGCTTCGATTTCCGTGGCCCGGCCGCTGTACCGATTGCAATCAGTGTCGCTCGACTTTCGCCCGAGAAAGATTTCTCGACGCTGCTGCGAGCTGTCTGGATTCTCATTAAGGAACATCCAGAGTTTCGGCTGCGGATTGTTGGCGACGGCCCAGATCGACCGAATCTGGAAAAACTCGCAGCGGACCTCGAGTTGACAGAACACGTCGAGTTTCTGGGAGAACGCAGCGACGTTGCCGAACAACTTCCCAAGGCAGGCTTCTTCGTTTCATCGTCACTGACGGAAGGAATCTCGCTGACGGTCCTCGAAGCGATGGCCGTCGGCCTGCCGGTGGTCACGACCCGCGTCGGTGGGAACCCGGAAATCGTGGTCGATGGAGGCACTGGCCGATTGGTCGATTCCGGCAGTCCAGAGCAACTCGCTCTGGCCATGCGCGACATGCTTAATGATTCGGACACGTGGCCCATCATGAGTCACCTGGCACGACAGCGAGTTGAGCAAGACTTCAACGTGCGAAACATGGTCCGCAACTATGAGAAACTCTACGCAGAACTGCTGCAGGAGAAGTGCGTCTCGTGACCGAACCACGTATCAAAGTTGGACTCATCGGC
>CAYSJO010000926.1:0-13659 GCA_964431285.1 uncultured Planctomycetaceae bacterium | reverse complement strand
TCCTCGGCCAGTTCCGAGACGGGTTCTTTTCCCTGCAGGTGTCGTCTGACGATCTGAGCTTTCTGTTCGGCAGAAAAGTGAAGACGTGTTCGTTGAGTCATGGCATCATTCTCCAGTCAGGTCATGCTAACCCGACCAGACCCCGATTCCAGTTCCAACTGAACCGCTACAAAGCCACGACGCGGCAAGGTCCAGCAGAAGGCGGAGCCACCGGCGCATAGTGTTTGCGATCAAGTGAAGCTCCGTGCGGCCAACGCATGATTCTGCGACAACAGGATCAAAGTCGGGTCCGGGATAAATCGGTTTCTACTACTTCCACGACTTGAAGTGAGCCCTCAGACTCGCACTCGGGTCCGAGTAATTCGATCGCATTAAGACACTCATCGGCTCAGGTGGAGTGTGCGCTTCGATCGACCCGAGATACCGCGGCAACAGCCCTGCCCGCGGACCGTGTATCAGAAAGTGCGTCCAGGCCCACGAATCGCGGTAACCTCGCTCGGTAATCGTCGACAGTTGCCTCTTTTTTTCCAGTGTTTCCAGCGAGGTGAGTCGACCAAAGGGAAGCCGCGTCGACAACTTCACACCGCGCTGATGAGGGTTGCCGGATGCTCGTTTGGACGCGGGCACTTCGAAGTACTCAGCCAGCCCTTCGTCGAGCCAGAGTGGCAGGAACGGCAACGTGGAGTGGAGAATCGCGTGGGTGACCTCATGCCGCAGGTCGGTAACGATACCGCCGTGGAGATAGACATACACGCGGCCGACATTCTTGCCACGAACGAATGCGGCCTGGCGTCGAACTGCCTCAGGAGCCAACTTCGCCATACTGGTCTGGTAAGTGCGTCGGTTCGCGAACAGATGCACCAGTATCGGTTCCTGCGAACGTGTCAGCATCAGCGTCGCGACAATGTCGGCTTCGTGGTCTTCAAGCGACTCAACAAACGACCCCACGTTCTGGAATCGTTCGATACGGTATTCGGAGCGAACGTGAAAGCGACCAATCTGCCGGTAATCGACCCAGTCACCCTGAGCCATCGACTCTCGCTTGGAACCAGCACACACAAAGAGAACGACCGTTGCAACGAATGCTGACTTATACGAACAATCTGTTCGCCCGCATTCACTCGGTCTGGCTCTTCCGAGTTGGCGTACCACTGGCTAAATCACACCGCCATGAGTGCGGTACGGAGTGGCCAGATCGGGGAGTTCAAGTCCCCAGACGCGTTCCCAGATCCCGTTGATGTGCCGAAAGCCCTCAGAGACATAGATGAGCTGTCTTGTACGCACGTCGGCCGAAGACGAGTAGATTGGCAGGACACACCCGATCTGTACGAGACAGACGACTGCCAAGGCGGTGCGCAAAATGACCTTCCGCATGAGACTCCTCCATGAGCGGGCGAAAGATTCGGATTGTCGGGGGAAAACTCACGTCGACTCGCTAACCAGTGGTCAGTCGAGTGGTGCTCCGGGGCCGGATTGAGGCGGGACGTTGCCCGAGGCGGGTGGAACAACTTCTGACGCAGTTGACGGAAATATCTGATGTGTATTGAGTTGTGGAGAAATAGCCGGACTGGCCTGGGTCGTTGACTGGGGAGCCTGTGCTGCCGCCTCGGCTGCACGTTGAGCAGCCAGTGTTTTGGCACGTTCGGCCTCTTCAAGCTGCCGGACGCGTTCCTCCATGTGTTTTCCGGGTTTGAACGTGACGACGAATTTTTCCGGAACGTCAACACGTGTGCCAGTCCGCGGATTGCGCGCCTTACGCGCCGCTCGCTTCTTGACTTCGAAGACGCCAAAATTCCGCAACTCGATGCGCCGTTCACGCACGAGAGTGTCAATGATGGCATCAAATGTCTGCTGGACGATTTCCTTCGTCTTCAGTTGGGTCATCCCAATCTGGTCAGAAATCGCTTTGACGATATCTTTTTTCGTCACAACTGAGTCTCCACCCAGTGGTGCCGAGAGGGCACACAATCCGTTCCAGTCACAAGACGGAACAGTAAACAGCATTAGGACTTACTGTCAAGTCGAGTGGCCAGGCGGATACAGCGTCAAGCATTCTTAGACGCATCGTATCTGTCCACTTTCAGTCATCGGCACACCGCAGTCCACACAATGAGTAAAACCGGAAAAATCGTCGTGAATCTCCTGTATTGACTGCCAGGACGGAGCAGCGGATCAATGCTCGTCAGCTTCCTGCCCGGACATGATCCGAAGGTAACTTTCGTACCGGGTCAGCGAGACCATTCCCGTGTCCACGGCCTGTTTGACACGGCAGCCAGATTCATGTGTATGTGAACAATCCGGGAAGCGGCAGAACGCAACGAACGGATGAAACTCAACGAAGAAGCCTTCAACCTCCTCGGGGATCACGTCCCACAGCTCTAACTGGCGGATCCCGGGCGTGTCGACCACCCAGCCGCCCGATTCGAGTGGCAGAAGCTGGGCACGTCGCGTTGTGTGTTGCCCCTTGCTGGATCCACCACTGACCTGCTTTGTCTGTAATTCGAGGTCCGGCTGAATCGCGTTCAGCAGAGACGATTTGCCGACGCCACTCTGGCCAGTGAATACGGTCTGCCGTTCCTTCAGAAGCTGTTTGAGAAAAGGCAGTCCAGCCCCCGTTGCGGCACTTGTCAGGACGGTTGCGTAGCCGAGTCGTCCGTACAAGCCGAGGATCGGTTGAATGCCGGCCTGGTCAACCAGATCGGACTTGTTGATGCACACGATGGCCGTGGCATCGCCCTTGCACGCACTGATGATGAAACGGTCAATCAGACTGGGTTTCAGTGGTGGTTCTGACGCGGAAGCCACAATGACGATCTGCTCGACGTTCGACACGATGATGTGCTCGTGTCGCCGACTGCCGCGGGATAGCGTGCTGTGTCGTGGCTCGACACGTTCGATGACACCGAACTGGTCATCGAGAATCTGAAACAGTACCCAATCTCCCGCGACGACTGCGTTGCGTGTGTCTCGAGACATCGTTCGTACGACACGGCGGACCGTGCATTCGAACAGACGCCCGTCGCTTCCCTGGACGATGGAGTTGAGACCAGTCGAACTGAGCACACGGCCGCGGTCGCACTGGGATTCGTCAATCTGGCGGAGCAACTCATCCGAATCGTCCGTCGTGCCATCGACGATCACCGTGCGATTGCGGGTCAACTCCCCCTTGCCGCTCAGGCGTTCTGCGACTGGCAAGTCTTCAATACGAACCGAATCCGCATCGCCGTCGGTGGCGCGATCCACCTCGCGTGTCAGGTCGACCTGCCGCTTTCGCTTCTCGCGATTCTTGCGGAATGCCACCCTCTGCTTCTCTCTGGTCTTCTTCTTCCCCTTCGCCATTGACTGTCCCGCTGATGCCGAGTGGCGTGAACGACATGGTGACAGCACCACCCGCGCTCAGGATCGGTGACCCCCACGTGAGCGTCAATGTGATTGGCCAGATTGAGGCGCGTCCGCAGCCATGATGCCCGCTCGCGACAAAATTCGGGAAATGGTCACAATCGACCCAGTTGTCTCATTCACAATTGGATACGCAGACTACACAATCTACGCAGAACTCTCGGCGACTAAATGAACACCGCCCAAACAATCGACACTGTTGAGTCTTCGTTGTGAAAGGAACTACCTATGAGACCCTTTAGTGCTGCTGTCGTACTTGTGCTGGCAGCCACTTCCCAGAGCCAGGCCTGTGACAAGTGTCGTTCAGGTGTACACACATGCGCACCCGGTCCACACGCAGCATGTGAATGGCGGGAAGTCGAGCGGACTGTCCTAGTCCCCGAATGGACGACCGAGAAACGTAAAGTTGAACACGTCGAATACAAGCGGGAAACCAGTGAACGCAAGGTGACTGTCAACGAATGGGTTCAGAAGAACGAAAAGGTGACCCGGGAAGTCACAACCTGGGAGAAACAGAAAAAATCGAAGAAGGAAAAGTACACGGTTCACAAGCCTGTCTGGAAAGACGTGACGGACACCTTTGTTGTCAAAGTGCCGCACTGGGTAACCCGTAAGGGGACCCGCACGGTGAAAAAGCCCGTGTGGAAGGACGTCAAAGAGACCTACACAAGGCTGGTGCCATCGACACAGACCCGCAAAGAGAAGGTCACTGTGTGGAGATCGGTCCCAGTCGAGAAGTCGTACACCGTGTCCGAAGATCACGGCCACTGGGAAGAGCACAAGGTTCCGGTCTGTGCTCCGGCCCCCTGCCGCACGGCTTGCGGTGTCTGCAACGCGTGTAATCCCTGTCCACAGGCGTTCTGTATCCAGCGTGTCTGGGTACCGAAGATCGTCGAGCGGAAAGCCAAGTGCACGGTTCACGAATGCAAAGCGTTTGAAGAAACCCGTGAAGTTCAGGTGATGGTGTGCAAGGAAGAGAAACACACGCGGACGGTGAAGGTCTGCGATTGGAAGGAAGAGAAGGAAACGTACGAGTACAAAGAATGCGTGATGAAGGAAGAGAAGCGGTCCTGTACACGCAAGGTCTGCGAGATGGTTGCTGAGGATGCTGAGCGAACGGTCACCTGGTTCGAGTGCATTCCGAAGAAGAAGAAGGTCACCGAGACCGTTTGTCGCTGGGAATGCGTCCCGGTGAAAAAGACGGTCAAAGAAACCGTCTGTGTTCCGGTCACCGTGACGAAAATGGTCGACGTGCCGGTCTGCCGCATGGTTGAAAAGAAGATCAAGGAGAAGGTCGCCATTCCGCACTGTGCTCCCGCCTGTGCACCTGCGGCATGTTCGACCCCGTGCTACGCGCCATCGAAGAGCTGCTCCTCTGGCGGGTTGCTGGAGTCGTTGCTCGCGCCGCTTTCGCTCGGCCGAAAGCACGGGCGTTCGTTCCCCTGTGGCCATCACCACGACCACGATGCTCACGATCAGCACCACGGTGATCACGGCCACGATCACACGTCCATTCGGACGAGACGCGACTCGTTCCCGACCGCCGGTCGGGGCGAGGAACCATTTTACCTGCCTGGCGAACGAGCGCTGCTGACGTTGCTGTTCGACTGAGTCTCGTTCAGTCGGAGCGGTGCTGATTCAAACCGGGCCGCGATTCTTTTGATCGCGGGCCGGTTTTTTGTTTGCCGTTCACGACGCACATTTCCCCATGCCGAAAACAGTGGATACGTGCTGAAAATGATCGGATTGCATAACCCCATTGAAGCCGGTAGCGTTGATCGGTTGGACGGATTCTGCGGATTTTGCGGTCCGCTGCACCTCACACATAATTACGTGGTCAGATCATGGACGCGAAAACTCAAGCCGAAGCGGCGAAACATGATCAGCCAAAGCTTGAGCTGACTGGATCACGTCAGCTCACCTCGTGGATGGCTGAGCAGAAGGTCAGTCTGGGATTCACCACGTATCAGACTGGCAAGATGTTCCTGATTGGGCTCAAGCCCGACGGGGGGCTGTCTGTATTCGAGCGAACATTCAACCGCTGCATGGGAATGTGCACGGCAAACGACGGTCAAACGTTGTGGATGAGTTCGCTGTATCAACTGTGGCGATTCGAGAACGTGCTTGAAGCCGGCCAGGTAGCCGATGGTTACGACCGGCTGTACGTTCCACAGCTTGGATACACGACCGGGGACATCGACGTCCACGACGTAGCGGTGGATGCCCGCGATCGGGTCCTCTTCGTCACCACTTTGTTCGGCTCCCTGGCGACTGTGAGCGAAACGCACAGCTTTGCGCCTATCTGGCAACCACCCTTTCTCAGTCGCCTTGCAGCCGAAGATCGCTGTCACATGAACGGTCTGGCTCTGAAAGATGGTCGGGCGAAATATGTCACAGCGGTCAGTCAATCGGATGTCGCCGATGGCTGGCGGGACCGACGCCAGGACGGAGGCGTCGTCGTTGATATCGAAACGAACGACATCGTCACCGATGGACTGTCGATGCCACATTCCCCGCGCTGGTACCGGGGTCAGTTGTGGCTGCTGGATTCTGGGAACGGCAAGTTTGGTCGAGTTGACCTGGACAGAGGGAAGTTCGAGCCGCTTGCCTTTTGTCCTGGTTACTTGCGCGGGCTGGCGTTCAGCACGGACTTTGCCGTGGCAGGGCTTTCCCGACCCAGACACAACAAGACGTTTTCGGGGCTGCTGCTGGACGACGAGCTGGTTGCCCACGACGCCGAGCCTCGCTGTGGTCTGCAGGTGATCGACCTGCGAACGGGCGATGTCGTGCACTGGTTGCGGATCGAAGGCATCGTAGAAGAGTTGTACGACGTCGTTGTGCTGCCGAACGTTGTTCGACCAATGATGCTCGGTTTCCAGAGCGATGAAATTCGCCGTACCTTGTCTGTCGGCCCCGATGCGGAGCTGTAAGGCGGCGACGACGCAATAGTCGCCACAGAGCCCCGCAGTCTCATTTCGCGCACTGCAATTCTCGCGCGATGTCGAGTTTCAGCCGACTAGTCACGACTTGCGGTCTCGCGACGTGAGTTGCGTCAGCGGGATTTCTCTGTTCGCGGATGGCCGCACATCACCGAATGCGATAGGACTGCGGACGAATCGATCACATTTCGTCGTTCGGGTTAGAACACTTTCACAGTGTGAGGGTGCGCCTGTGATTTCGTTTGGCCAGCCAGTCAGCGGGAACTCTGCGCCTGGGTTGCCGCTCTAAACTGACTTTGCTCCACGACTGACCATTGCCGACGCCGTGTTACGAATTTCAACGGCATCTGTCAGGAACCGAGCTGACGGCCCCATGCCACATGACCAAACTCGTTGGTCCATACGCCTCCGGATTCCAGACCGCCCTCCAGATCCCAGATCGTCGGGAGATTCTCACGATGCTGTTCACTAACTGGCTTACTGCGTTTGCAGATTCCCGCTCGCGCATCCGTCGATCGCGAGTTGTCCGTCGAGCCCGGCGTCGTACCGAACTGCAGAGCAGCTCGGCCGCACCGCTCGGGACAGAACTGCTGGAAACACGGACACTTCTGACAGCGCCGACTCCCGTCGCACTCGGAATGCTGGATGGCATGAACGGCTTCCGCATCACGGGCGAAGCTGAAAATGACAACGCCGGCACGTCCGTCTCGGGAGTCGGAGACTTTGACGGCGACGGTTTTGAGGACGTCGTTGTTTCGGCGCCCGGCCGTGACAACACCGCAGACAACGGCGCAGTTTACCTGCTGTTCGGCAAGTCGAGCGGATTCGGGACACCGGGAAATGGCGCGTTGGATCTGGAGCTGCTTACGGCCAGCGATGGTTTCCGGATTGACGGCGCGAGCAACGGCGACCGACTGGGCAGCGTCGACAACTACGATTTTCAGTCTCTTGGTCAGGGCGTTGCCGGAGCAGGCGATTTCAATGGAGACGGGTTCGCCGACATTCTGGTTTCGTCACGGGTGGCCACCGTCGGCACCACCGTCGGTGCCGGCTCAACATGGCTTCTGTTTGGAAAAGACAGAGCGGATATTTCCGGTCCGATCAATCTGGCGACTCTAAGTGCGACGGACGGTTTTCGGCTCGACGGAACAAGCACCAACGACAACGCCGGAACTGCGGTGGCCGGTGCAGGCGATCTCAATGGCGATGGTCTGGACGACATTGTTATCGGGGCACCCAGAGTCGACGGCGAGGACCCGGCAGACACCGAACTTGGCACGGCCTATGTCCTGTTCGGGACGACAACATCACCTGGCACTTCTGTGGCGCTCAGTTCCCTGGATGGGACGACCGGCTTTCGAATTACAGACGGCCTTCGTGATCGGGGTACTGAGCCGGATTCTTTCGAGAATCTGCTTTACCTTGGCGTGTCCGTGGCGACGGCCGGCGACATTAACGGTGATGGATTCGATGACCTGCTGATCGGGACCAGGGAATCTAACACGTACGCTGGCGAAAGTTTTGTGGTCTTCGGTAAGAGTACTCCGTTCTCGGCATCAGTCGAACTGCAATCGCTGCCAGCTACAGACGGATTCATGCTCAGTGGTGGTCTTTTCGGTACGTACAGCTATGGCGAGCGCGCCGGCAGTGCGGTGAGCAGTGCTGGCGACATCAATGGTGACGGATTCGACGACCTGCTGATCGGCGCTTACTACTTCACCCAGCCAGGCGACTATGGTACGCAATTCGGACGTGCGTATGTCGTGTTTGGTCGCTCGAGCAGTTTCGGGACAGACTTTGACCTGACGAGTGTCGATGGGGCCACGGGATTCCGTATCAACGGAGTCGGTCAATACGACGAAACTGGACGGGCAGTGAGCGGCCTTGGTGACATCAATGGTGATGGATTTGACGATCTGCTGATCGGTGCTCCCCGAGCAGACTACATCACTGATGAAGGGGATGGAACGGGACGCGCGTATGTCGTCTTCGGCAGCGCGTCGCCACTTGCCACACTTGAATTGAGTACGATCAGTGGCCCGAACAGCAATATTGGTTTTCGCCTGGACGGCGCTATGGACTACGACTACATCGGAAGTTCCGTTGGTAATGCGGGTGACATCAACGGCGATGGCTTCAACGACGCGATCGTCGGAGGTCCTGGAGCGCAGCTCGACCAGGGACAGGCCTATGTGGTATTCGGTGACAACTTCAACAGCTTGGTAACGGGCACGGTTAATGGCGACGTACTGAACGCAACTGTTGCCGGAGGCTTCGACGGTCTCATTGGTGGACTGGGCGATGACACACTGAATTCCAACGGCAGCAGCGACGCGCTCAGTGGTGGCCAGGGTGATGATGTGCTTGGTCTCGACACTGCCAACATCGGGCAGAACTTCCACTTCGATGGTGGCACGGGGACCGACACGTTGAAGCTCGGTGGCACGGGAGCTGGCAATACCGCTTCGTTCACCGGCGACCTGAATCTCACCACCATTCCTGACAATCGACTCACTGACATCGAGATTATCGATCTGACTGGCAGCGGAACCAATACGCTGACACTCGGCCTCCTGGAAGTCCTTAATATCAGCGCGACTTCCAATAATCTGCTGTCGGGTTCCCTCGCCGACAACTCGAATGTGTTGATGGTCCTGCGTGACTCGGGCGATGCAGTAGTCGATGTCGGTGGTGTCAACAGCGGCAATCTGACCGACAATGGCTGGACCGACACCATGTCTCCTGTGACGGTCAGTGGCGACATATTCGACGTCTTTACGCAGGGCAATGCGACCTTGCTTGTCCAGCAGCTGGATGGTTTGGAGCTCCGAGCGACGACCGATACTGCGGCCGAAGACGGTGTCAGCACTCTGGTCTACACATTCACCCGTCCAGCAGCGACTGCGGCGAGCATGATCACGGTCAACTTCACCGTAGGCGGCACTGCCACGCTGGTTGACGACTACGCCAATCCGACGACAACCGGAGTTACCTTCGGTGCCACATCCGGAACGATTGTGATGGGTGCCACTGTCGAAACGGTCACGCTGACGATTACCACCGCGGCGGACACGCTGATCGAAGGCAACGAGACTATCGTCCTTACGCTGGCACCGGGAACCGGTTACGAAGTGGGCAGCCCCAACGTTGCCACAGGTAGCATTACCGATAACGACACGACGACTGTCCAGATCGCCGCTACTACCAACGGTAACGAAGACACGCCGACGAACGGTGCGTTTACCGTCACACAGAACGCAGCGAGTACTACAGACACGACGGTGAACTACACGGCCACCGGCACAGCCACGTCCGGCGATGATTTTACGGTGCCTGGCAGCGTTGTTATTCCGGCAAATATGACGACCAGGACGATCAACGTTACCGTGATCGACGACGTGCTGGTTGAAGCGACAGAAACTGTGAGCATCACGCTCGACAGCACCGACAACACGTCCATTACCGTCGGCGCCCCGGCATCAGCTTCCATCAACATTCTGGACGACGACACCGCTCTCGTGAGTGTCACTGGCACGACAAATGCCACTGAAGCTGGCATTACTGGCGTGTTTACAGTTGCCCAAAGTGCGTTGTCATCCACGGACACAGTGGTGTCTTACACGGTTGGTGGCACAGCGACCGGTGCTGACATCACTGCCCTCAGTGGAATGGTCACGATCCCTGCGGGTCAGAACTCGGCAACAGTCAACGTCACCGCGACCAACGATGCTCTGGTCGAGGGAACGGAGACCATCAGTCTGACACTGACAGGTACGGATAACGGCGCCATCACGGTGGACGCTGGAAATGCCACAGATTCGATCAACATCACTGACAACGACTCCGCGGTGATCACATTTAATCCCACTTCCCAGACTACCGGGGAAGAGTTGGCCGCGACGGTCACCGTGACTGCCGAACTCACAATCACGGCGGACGGTACCGGGACGCCGATGCTGGCTTCGGCAGTTTCTGTGGACGTTACGAACGTGACCGTCGCGCCTGCAGCGGGCAAGGCCGATCTCGGTGACGATTACACCTTTGCCGGAGACACGCTGACGTTCGCCGTCAATTCAGCGAGCGGAGCCACTGTTACATCGGGTGGCGTCCTGACGATCATCAATGACGGCGACGTCGAGGCCAACGAAGACATCGACCTGGGCCTGGCAGTCAACGGTAGTAACCTCGATGGACAGGTCACCGTCTCGGGCACACACGTCGTGACAATCCTGGACGACGACACGCCGAGAGTTGGACTCAATACTCTGGACAACACTGCCGACGAAGGCACTGCTTCCGACGTCCTGACCTTCCAGGTCGAACGGCAAACGGGGGCCACCGTCGAGTTGTCCGTGAACTTTGTGGTCACGGGGACGGCCGAACTGTCGGACTTCACGGTGGGCACCACCGGAGGGGTTGTTGTATTCAACTCCACGACCGGTGCCGGAGTTGTCACGCTGGGCTCGGGCGTGAATACGGTCAACATCACCATGACGCCAACGGCCGATGCGGTCGTTGAGGCCAACGAAACCGTTATTGTCACACTTCAGGAAGAAACGACTGGGACGAATTACAACATTGGTTCGCCGATGTCGGGTACCGGAACAATTACCAACGATGATATGGCGACCGTCACGATTTCCGCTCCCGCGTCGATTACTGAAGGAGACACGGACACGACGGCAGCCTTCACGGTGGCCGTTGACAACGCGGTGGAAGGTGGCTTCTCGGTCGACTTCAGCTCGGCTTTGGGAACGGCTGAAGCAACGGACCTCTCGGTCACCGGCACGAATGTGTCATTCGACGGAACTGTCGGAGAAACCGAGACGATCTCTGTCACGATCGTGGGTGACCAGATCGTTGAGGACAACGAGACCTTCACACTGACGCTGGGTACGGTCACAACCGGGACACCTGCGGGCAGCGTCGTCGTCAGTGGAGCGATGGGCTCCGCGGTCGGGACGATCAATAACGACGACACGGCGACTCTGAGTCTCACTGCTCCGACGATCACGGAAGGTGACACGGACACGACCGTGACGTTCTCAGCCAGTGTGGATGCCGAAGTCGAGGGCGGTTTCAGTGCCGCCGTGAGTGCGTCCTCTGCCGATCCACTGACCGCCGAAAGCAACGACTTCACACTGCAGACCACGTCAGTCAGCTTCGATGGCATGAGTGCCGGCGAAACCGAATTGATTACCGTCACTATTACTGGCGACAATGTCGTTGAAGACAACGAGACGTTCACGGTCACTCTGGGCAGCGTGACAGCGCCCAGTACCGAACAGCAGGACGACATTGCCAGTGGTGCGACGGCGACCGGCACAATCATCAACGATGATTCCGCCACACTGTCAATCGTGGCCGCATCCGCCGCCGTGACCGAAGGCGCTGCCGGAACGACGGACTTAACCTATACGGTCTCGCTGGACACTCCGGTGGAAGGTGACATCTCGGTTGCCCTGAACACGTCGGGGTCAGCAACGGTCACGTCCGACTTCACACTGGCACCGGCAAGTGTGACCTTTCTCAGTGGAATGACCAACGATCAGACGGTCACGCTGAGTGTGCTGGGCGATGCGGTCGTTGAAGACAACGAAACGGCAACGGTGACCCTGGGCGATGTGACAGCGGATAGTGCCGTGCAGGACGCAGCGATCACGACCGGCGCAACGGATACGACAACGATTAACAACGATGATAGCGCCACGCTGACGATTACTGCTGCCGCCAGTCCGGCCGCGGAAGGCAACAGCGGAACTCAAAGCGTCATGTACACGGTGGCGGTCGATAGTGCCGTACAGGACGGGTTTGTTGTGGCCCTGGATTCGAGCGGCACGGCCGATGCCACGGACTTCTCGCTGTCGGCGACGTCCAGCACATTCGCCGGGACGGCTCTGGAAACGCAGACCTTTACGGTGAACGTCAACGGCGACACCACTGTTGAACTCACAGAAATGGTGACGGTCACACTCGGCACGATATCTGCAACAAGTACTCAGCAGGCTGCCAGCATTACAACCGGTGCGTCTGACTCGACGACGATCACCAACGATGACGCGGCAACGGTCTCGATCGCCGACGTGTCGATCACTGAAGGTGCTGCCGGCACAACCTCAACACTCACATTCGTGGTCACCCTCGACAATGACGTCGACAACAGTGTGACGGCAGACTTTGTCGACGCTCCCGGCACAGCAACCGTCGGTACGGACTACGTGGACCCGAGTGGCACGGTTTCGTTCGCAGGGGCGGCCGGCGCCCAGAACATCAATGTGACTGTCAATGGCGACTTCGATATTGAAACGGACGAGACGTTCGACATCGTGCTCAGCAATCTGATGGCTGGCGGGCGCAACGTCACATTTGCTGGTGGCATGGCGACCGAGTCCGCCACGGGCACGATTAATGACGACGAGTTCGATTTTGGCGACGCCCCCGATGGTGCATCGTTCGCTCCGCCGAACACTTACCCGACGCTTCTGGCGAACAACGGCGCGCGTCACCAGCAACGCGCTGGAGTGACCTTGCAGCTTGGTGCAACGGTCGACGCAGAAATTGACGGCCAACCGTCGGCCGACGCGACTGGTGATGGTTCTGATGAGGATGGTGTGCTGTTCGTCACCGACATCAATCGCACCGACAACATCCCGGGAGCGGCGACCGTCAACGTGGAAGTGAATACTGCCGGCACGGGCGGCATCCTGACCGGTTGGATCGATTTCAATCGTGATGGTGATTTCACGGACAGCGGCGAAAAGATCATCGACGATCTGACTGTTGCCGACGGAACGAACGAAGTGACGTTCACAGTTCCTGCGGGAGCGGCTTCAGTCGCAGGTACGACGTTCGCCCGATTCCGCATCAGCGACGCCGCGGGCACTTTGGCAGCAGGTCTGGCGGCAGGCACGGGAGCCGGGGAAGTCGAGGATTATCAGATCACGATCAATGACGCCGGAGTTGTCATGCGTGAAGATGCCACGTTCCCGGTTCCCACCGGAACGGTCGTCACGCTGACGAGCGAATCAGGCAATCTTGTGATTCGCAGAGATTCGGACAATCAGATTCTGTTCAGCCGACTGGATGGCGCGATCAACCGGCTGATTGTCACAGGAACGGACGCTGGCGACGAGACGCTCACCGTCGACTTTGCGAATGGTGACCCTGTTCCGTTTGGCGGTCTTCAGTTCGACGGTGGTGCAGGCGGCAACGACACACTTGTTATCGCGAATACGACTGCGGCGGGGATCGTCACGACGACTATTGATTACGACAATGCGACAGACGGGAGTATCTCGGAAAGCGATGGGACGGATACCTT
>CAYSJO010000925.1:0-9209 GCA_964431285.1 uncultured Planctomycetaceae bacterium | reverse complement strand
TTCGTTGGCTTTTCCATAGCGGTGTTTCCACGAATGGAACTTGCTCGTGCCCAGCTCCATCCATTCGAGCAACTGCTTCGCCGGGAGCTCCGCCCGCTCCGTCCAGTAGCCGACGTAATCGACGATCTGATCGCGTGTGTCTTGGGGAACCCAGCAGCCCTTCAGAGTTCGCCTGCCTCTTTTTTTGCGCGAACGGGCATTAATTACGGACCAGCTCAGCCAGGACCGGTCATGCAGGTGCCTGTAGGGCAGGCCTACCCCGCTCAGCCGACGATGCCGATGATTCAGCCCATACCGGGCGTTCATACCGGATGGAAGCAGCCTTCCGCGATGCAATCCAGCGGCAACTGGAATCCCGTGGCCCCTCAAAACGGATACGCGAACGGAGTGCCACAGCAGGTGTTCGTTCCGCAACCGTACGACACCAGCCCTGCTCAGCCCATGAACACTCAACCGTACTACTACGCCCGTTGAGCGGCATTGCGACAGCAACCCCGAGTTCCGGAGGTGGCCGTCAGCCACCGATGGAATACATCGGGCGGTCCGGCTGAATGAACTGGGCAGTGTTAATCTCGTGACCGACCTTCTTGGCGGCCACGGAGCTGATCACCGCGTCGACGATCTCCTGGTCAACGTTGCCCGACTCTCCAGGTGAGCGAAGCAGGCTCTTGATGTCGGTCTCATCCAGACTGAACAGGCAATTCCTAAGCTTGCCGTCGGCCGTGATACGGAATCGATTGCAGCTCATGCAGAACGGCTCGCTGACGGAAGCAATGAACCCGACGCGACCGACGCCGTCTTCGAAAATGTAGTCTGTCGCCGGAGCACTGGTATCTTGCTGGCCGACCGGCGTCAGCGGCATGATTGCCGTGGACAATCGCTCAACGATCTCAGACGCGAACAGGACCTGGTCTCGTTCCCAGGCGTTGTCGGCATCCAGCGGCATGAACTCGATAAATCGGACTTCGACACCAGTTTCACGTGCGAATTCGCCAAACGGAACGATCTGATCTTCGGTCAGACCGCGAATGGAGACCGCATTGATTTTGACAGGATCGAAACCAACATCCTTCGCAATGTGGATGCTCTCAACCACCTTCTCGTAGCCCTCACGACGGGTGACTTCCTGGAACTTCACCGGGTCCAGGGCGTCGAGGCTGATGTTCACTCGGCGAAGCCCGGCGTCGTACAGCTTCTGCGCCTGTTCGCCAAACAGGATTCCGTTCGTGGTAATGCCGATGTCCACGATGCCAGGGATCGATGAGATGCGGTCGATCAACTGATCGAGATCGCGACGGACAAGTGGTTCGCCGCCAGTCAGACGAATCTTGTTGACGCCGAGTGGAACGACCAGGCGAACGAAATGTTCAATCTCTTCGAAGGTGAGTAACTCCGTGCGGTTCATGAACTGCACGTTCTCGGCCGGCATGCAATAGAAGCAGCGAATATTGCAGCGGTCCGTGACGCTGATTCGCAGGTTGTTGTGCGTGCGGCCAAAACTGTCGACAAGTTGGCTGGTCATCGTTGGCTCAGGCTCAAGACTGTGGATCGTTGATCATCTCAACGGCACTGGGAGTGGGGACTGATGTGATTGGCTCACCAGTGCCAGGATGGACCCACTCCGTCGAGCCGTCTACCCAGTTTTCCTTTTTCCAGATCGGGACTTCTTCCTTCAGGCGATCGATCAGGAATCGCCCTGCCTCGAACGCATCCTTGCGGTGTGGGCAACTGACCGCGACGGCGACACTGATGTCGCCCAACTCCAGGTGACCAAGACGGTGAGCAATCCTCGATTCGGTAATCGGCCACTGCACTCTGGCATCCGATTCCAGTTGCTCCATACGGGCCTGTGCCATCTCAGGAAAAGCTTCGTAGTCGAGCGCCACGGTCTGTCGTCCGTCGGTCATTTCGCGAACCGTGCCAAGAAACAGCACAACTGCACCCGTGCCCGGACTCCGGACGTCTTCAGTCAGTTGGTGGTAATCAATAATGTTGTTTGTGATGACGACCATAGTTCACGTTCGTAGCAGCCGGACTTGTCCGGCTGTGCTGGAATGTTCGGGACGTGTGAGCCGACGAACCGCATGAATGCGGTTACTACGAACGACTGTGACTGCAAGATGGCTACCACAAACGGCCTGCCGAAGCAGAGCCCGGCAGGCCGTTGTAAATCAGACCTGTTCCTGTCCGCGTGACCGAGGTCAGACGGACTTGCTCAGGCCAGGTATGGCAATCGGGTAGCTGCCGTCGTCCTTCGGAAGGACTTTTGGCATCGCATCCCACGTGAATTTCTCAGGCATCAGGTCAATGGTCGAGTTCAACGCGTCGTGGAACTTGACCGGCTTGCCTGAGTATACAGCCATGCGGCCCATTATGGCGGTGAGTGTGCTGTACGCTCCGTATTCGCCCTCGTTGTAGTACTCGCCGTTGCGGATCGCGGCGAACAGGTCGTCGTGCTCCGTCTGGTACGGGTTGTTCTTCGCACCATCGTACTTCCAGGTTTGACCGCCAGCATCGATCGCTGCCCCGCCCAGATTGGCGGAGCCTTTCGAGCCGTGAGCGTGCTCACTGACGCTGTTCCAGCAGTTTCTGATGTGACGGCACTGGCTGAACATCTTCGAGCCGTCTTCGTAGGTGTACTCAACGGCGAAGTGATCGAAGCTTTCTCCGTACTTCTTGTCGGTCCGCACCTGGCGACCACCCATACCGTGGCACTCAACCGGAAAACCCTTCTTGACCCAGTTGCCGACATCCAGGTTATGAATGTGCTGCTCACAGATGTGATCGCCACACAGCCACGTGTAGTAGTACCAGTTCCGCATCTGGTATTCCATTTCCCCAGAGACCTGCTCCCGTGTTCTTCGCGGGTCCCACACGCCACCACTGTTCCAGTAGACGCGAAGAGCGAGAACATCGCCGATGGCCCCGTCCCAGATTCTTTCAAGCGTCGCCTTGTACGTGTTCTGGTGATGCCGCTGCAGGCCAACACCAATCTTCAGGTCCTTTTCCTTCGCTGCCGCGACTGCACGAAGAACTTTGCGAATTCCGGGTGCGTCGGTCGCAACGGGTTTCTCCATGAACACGTGCTTGCCGGCGGCCACAGCGGCCTCAACATGAATCGGTCGAAACCCTGGTGGGGTCGCCAGAATTACCAGATCGACGTCGCTGGCCATCATCTGCTTGTAAGCATCGAAACCAACGAACTTGTGTTCAACGTCAACTCGCTCGTCGGCTTTCGACTTGAGAGCCCCAGTGATTCGCTTGAGGCTGTTTTCAAGCTGATCCTCAAATGCATCCGCCATGGCGACAAGCTTGACGGGCCCGGCCGTGCTGAGTGCCTGCGTGGCGGCACCGGTTCCACGTCCACCACATCCAATCAAACCAACTTTGATCGTTTCATCGTTGCCCGCGAATGCTCCATGAGGCAGAGCAAGACTTGCCAGGGCGCCAGCTCCGGCAACCGCTGACGAGGTCTTCAGAAAGTCACGGCGTGAGGGGGACGGGGTGCGATCAGACATCGAGAATCTCCAGACAGGATTACAGTCAGTGAAAACCAGTGAAGTGTGTTTAAGCAGCTATTCGTGCTGAACGCGAATTTGCTTCAGCCAGCCCGGCCCTCTTTGGCAATCTCCGGCTCCGGATCGAGCTTCAGCTTCACCCGTTCGCCTTCGGTGGCAACCTTGACGGGACGAATGATTCGAAAGCCGACGTGCAACGCGTCCGTGTGGTACCAGATGCTCTTGGGGATTTGCGGGTCCTGAATCTTCCAGTCTTCATTCGACGAGACTCGGGCAGCACTGCGGAGTCCATCCGGATCGTCGTCCCATGAGCCGCCCCTTACGATTCGTGGATACATTCCTTTGGGGACATTGAGGGGAGACACCACTGTGTCTGCTTTGGCGAGCGTGCCGTAGAAACCTTCCGAATAACCATCAAGCACCCATTCGGAGACGTTTCCGTGCATGTCATAAAGGCCCCAAGGATTCGGATTTTTCTGGCCGGGTTTCTGATACTGCTCATCGCTGTTGTCGTAATGCCAGCCGTATTCGTTGAGCTTGGCCGGGTCGTCTCCAAATGAATAAGCCGTCGTGGTACCTGCCCGACAGGCATATTCCCATTCGGCTTCTGTTGGCAGTCGGTAGTAAATTCCCGTCTTTTCGCTCAGCCACCGGCAGTACATCTTCGCCGCATGCTGAGTCATGCAGATCGCGGGGTAACCATCATGCCCCATACCAAAGGTCATGTCCGTGTAAGGAGCCGTCGGTCGGGTGACGGCATCAGCAGCGGGATCACGGTCCGTAGCTTTGGCGCCAAGTAACTTGCGACGCTGGATGTCCAATCGGAAACTCCAGACGTCGTATTCTTCCCACTTGACTTCATACTTCCCCATCCAGAACGGCTCAATCTTGACCTTCACCTGAGGCCCTTCGTCGTCTCTCCGGTCAGCTTCATCCGCGGGACTACCCATCAGAAACTCACCACCAGGAATCGGAACGAGATCGAACGAAACTTCGGCGCCAGGTATTTCCTGCGTGTATGGCTTCATATCAGTCGCCGATTTTGTGTTCTCTCCGGCCACCGATTGCGTGGACAGGAGGAGTATCAGGACCGCTGAAGTGCTCAGGGAGGGGATTATTGCGTTGAAGCCAAATGGCATGGGACAACTCTGTGGATAAGGAAGTAAGCCAGTTGGGCGCCGTGATTCGGTACGATGACCTCAGGCACGACGATTCCAGCAGACCGAGGACTAAAACATGGGGCGAGTTTCCACGACTTTCGCACTGGCCACGTTTCTGGCCATTGCTCCGATTGGAGCGATGGGTGCCGCAGACTCACTAAGCCGGTTCGAGTTTGAACAATACGAAATGGGCGTGAGCTTCAGGATTTCATTGTACGCCTGCGATTCTGAAGTCGCAAACAACGCTGCAATGGCGGCATTCAAGAGAATTCACGAGCTGAATCAGGTCTTTTCAGACTATACGGCTGACAGTGAGCTACGTCAGTTGTGTGCACGATCCGGGCCGGGTCGGCCGGTACGAATCAGCGACGACTTGCTGCCCGTCATCGAAGAGAGTCTGCGACTGAGTCGCGAGAGCCATGGGGCCTTCGACATCACGGTCGGCCCCCTGACGAAGCTCTGGAGACGCGCTCGGCGGCAAGAGTTGCTGCCGAAGAAAGAGACGCTCGCTTCCGCGATGTCGCTCGTTGGACACGAGAAGATTTGGCTTAACCGAGAATGCCAGACCGTCGAATTGTTGCAGACAGGGATGCGTCTGGACCTCGGTGGAATCGCCAAAGGGCGCGCGGCCGATGAGGCGTTGAAAATGCTCCGCAGTCATGGAATCCCGCGGGCACTTGTCGATGCCAGTGGGGATCTGGTCGCGGGTGATCCGCCGCCCGGCAAAAGTGGCTGGGTGATTGATGTCGCAAATCTGGACCCCGATCGGTCGGTCCCGGCAGCGCGAGTCGAGTTGGCAAACTACGCCGTCGCAACATCCGGTGATGCGTTTCAAAGTGTCGTGATTGACGGCCGACGTTACTCACACATCGTGAATCCGAGGACCGGGCTTGGCCTGTCTCGGCGATCCAGCGTCACGGTCATCGCACCCACAGGAATGGGTGCCGACAGTCTCGCCTCAGCACTTAGCGTTCTCGGCACAGAAGCTGCTCTGACGCTGATTCGCAAGAGAGGAGAATCTCGATTCGCCGCGCTGCTGGTGCTTTCAGATGTGGCTGCTACGGACACTCCAAGGGTGGTTCGCTCGCGCTGTTTCGCCAGCTTTGAAGTTCCTGCAGTCGTGGAGTAGGACTAACGCGACCCGCCCACAAAAAACACCCTCCAACCCATAGAGGTTTGGAGGGCGATTGTCATTGCAAAACCAATGAAATCCTACCGGGGAGCGGTAGGACGGGCGGCGAGCTCAGCGCCGCTGCGTTCAGTCAGCTCCTCACGCACAATGTTCATGTCTCGTGGAGCGTCGATTCCAAGCCGCACGGTATTCGGCCCGATCCGCACTATTGTAATTGAAACCTTGTCACCGATCAGAATACGTTCGCCTGGCTTCCTTGACAGTACCAGCATTGTCTTGCCTCCTCACTGGAGAACCACCTTTGCGTCCATGCTCTCGCGACACGTGCTTGTCCGTGACCTTTCCGGGCACAGCATTGAGGTTCAACGAAGGAAGGCACCACCCTTCTTGTCTCGCCTCGGATGCATAGCGCGTGCCGATTGGTCGAGCAACCGACCCGTCAGAATAGCGGCCACCGGTCGAATGTCCATTGATTTCCCAGATTTCTGGCGTTTTCAGTAATTCCTGATAACCTCTCATTATATGTATGTATATATGTCTTTCCTCGCCTTTGGAGAGTACGTCTGTCGCATGCCCGTGCGTTACTCAAGTACGAGAACCTCATCTCAACCTGGGTGAGGCCCGTTTCCTGTTGCCACTGCGACATTCATGAGAGTTCCGCAATCCCCTCGTGACGATCGACGAGATACTGCGGGCGGCCGTTGTTGTCGGGGATCGTGGTACTCGCCACGTTGATTCCCAGGTTGCGGTAGACCGTGGCGAAGACTTCCTGCATGTGTACGGGACGGTCGGAGGCCTCTTCGGCCAGGCGGTTTGTTGAGCCAATGACCTGTCCGGTCGGCATGCCTCCACCAGCCATTAGCGCGGCGTGGACTCGGGGCCAGTGGTCTCGGCCGGCTCGCCCGTTGATCTTTGGCGTACGGCCGAATTCGCCCCAGACGAGTATGGTCACATCCTTGTCGAGGCCTCGTTCGTGCAGGTCTTCGACGAGTGCAGCGACACCCTGGTCCAGCAACGGGACAACTTTGCGGACTCGCGAGAAGTAACCGCCGTGCCAGTCAAAGTGAGCGAAGCTGCACGTCACACAGCGGGCTCCGGATTCCACCAGTCGCCGGGCCTGCAGGAAACGCGACATGATGGCCTGGTAACCTTTGTCGTGTGAGTAGCCGAGAACGTCCGGACTGTCTTTGCCGTATCGGGCTCGGACGTCTGGGTCTTCTTTCGTCAGGTCCATTGCTTCAATGAGTCGGGATGATGTCAGGACGCCAAGAGCCTGCTCGGTGAAGTCATCGTAGAGACCAGCTGCCTGGTTGCTGTCAGCTGCTCGACGGAAGCGGTCCAGGTCGGTCAGAAGTGATGAGCGACTGTTGAACCGATCGCCGGAGATGTCGCGCAACGTAATGTTCTGCATGGACTCACCGTCCGGGCGGAACGGAGCGTGATTCATTTCCAGGAAGCCGGGGCCTTTGACGTTCCAGGGATCGTGAGCCATCTTGTGGGACAGATCGACGTAAGGCGGCACTGACGGATCCACAGGCCCCATCAGACGCGACAGCGACGCACCCATCGCTGGCAGCCGCCCTGAGGCTGTTTGCCGCGGAAGTGATGTCCGGTGCAGCATTCGAACGCGTCGTGCCGGCCCTCAGCTCCGGTGAGCGACCGGATGATGGCAAAGCGATCCATCATGCCAGCGACTCGCGGCATGAGTTCGCTGATCTGAATCCCGGGAACGCTGGTGTCGATCGGCTCGAATTCGCCTCGGACTTCCGCGGGAGCATCCGACTTCAGATCCAGCGTGTCCTGATGCGGAGGTCCTCCGGCCAGGAAGATCATGATCACGGCTTTATGCTGCGGCGATTCGCCCGCCGCGTCCTGAGCCCGTAGAATCTGAGGAAGCGAAAGCCCGCCCATGGCGAGTCCGCCAATCTGCAGAAATGATCGCCGCGAAACTCCATCGCACATCCGAAGCAGTTGACCTGTGAATGTCAGCATAAGTCCCGGGTCTGTTGATGGTGGTATCTGAAATCTATCCTGCTATTGTAGCACGATTCGTTGGCACGCTTAACCTCGCGCAAGTGTCGCGTTCGCTGACTCGCCAGACGTGGGCCGGTTACCGTCATCGGTTGGACTAAAAGTCGTGCGTTTCGCCAGTCTCAATTCCCGGCTGAAGGCAATCGCCGGACAATGATGTTCCTGAAATGGGCACCTTTTGCGCCCCAGCAGTACAAACCGACCGTTCCTGCGGACAACGATCCGTCGATCGCTTCGAGGTTTTTTATACCATTGAAATACACCGTTAGTTTGGGCCCTTCCTGCTGAATCCGCACCTGATGCCACCGGAATCTTTCGTAGCCGCGGACGGCCTTCGCCAGCACGCGATACTCGTCGCCGTCTATGAGCGCGAGCACGTGGTCGCGGCGGTCCTGGCCCATGGCGTACAGGTAGTAGTGCTGATCGTTCTGAACGCGGAAGGCCATTCCCACGGCATCGTCGTCGTCCGACTTGAACTCGAAGTAGACCTCGTCGTGCGGCGGTGGTGGCTCGCTGTAGAACCTCAAAGTCCCGTCGCGGCGGACGTCGGCGGTGTCTGCTTTCGACCCCTGATAGATGTTCGACCACTGAGCCACGACTCCCTGGGAGAGTTTCCATTGAATCGGACCATCACGAACGTCGTCGCCTGTGGCATCCTGGACACGCAATGCGTTAGCGCTCAGGTCAAGTCGCGAGGCAGCTGGGTCGATGACGAAATCGCGCGAGGCGGTCTTCCTGAATGAGCCGACAAAAAGTGCTCGACGGATGGTTGTCTCCCGCACGGAAATTGGCGTGGAATAGACGGGGGACAGGTCGGTCGGGGAAGTACCGTCGAGTGTATAGTAAATACTTCCGGGACGGTTCATCGTACTAATGCGCACGGTCTGGGCTTCGCGATAGGCGCCTCCTGGTGGCGAGATCCTGACCAGCGACTGGTCCGGTACCTCGGTTCTGCGTGTCTCGCCTGTCCGTGTCGTCGACAGCGGCGGAGGTCCGATGCGAGCTACCTTTCTCACGACTCGAAAACCAAGCTCCATTAATCTTGTTGTGGATTCAACTTCAGTCCTGAGCTTTGAGATTTCTGCATAATACTCTCCTCGATAGAAACTCCCTCCGGCGCTGCTTGGATCGCCGGATTGTGACAGAACCTGCTCACCAACGTTGCCGTGAACATCGTACAACCCAAAGGGATTCGGTTTAAACGAGCCGACGGGTGCAGTGAAAGCATAGCAGCCCGTTGAAGAACCTGGCCGTGTAACGGGGAATGATTATTCTACGTGTGTTCGTTTTCTGAATGGAGTCAGACGATGTCGTTGCGGCGGCGAAACACTGAGAAGCAGCGGGAACTGTGGATCGAGACGGGGTCGG